>JABMOI010000267.1 GCA_013204185.1 bacterium
CTCTGCTTCGGTCGTCTTTGGCATGCCCTTCGTTCGGTGCAGGAACTCTTGCAGCGGGGCGTCTGGCAGACTGACGGCCAGTTCATACAGGCGTGGCATTGCGGCATAGAGCGTGGTTAGCTTCGCCTTCAATACCCTGTAAGCACGGCCTTCGTGGTAGATCAGGCTCCGAGGGCCAAATTCTGAAATCGCCAAAAAACGCGCGCGAGAAAGGAACGTGCCGCTTTTCCCTTCTCCGGGAATAAATGCATAAAGTGGCAGACGCGGGAAGTTGTATCCAGGCAGGAAACCTTCGGTGGCAAGATATCGATACGTGTAAAAATCGGACCCATTCGAAGCTTTGCCTTGCTCAAGTATCGCAATTTGATCGCTGGCCTGCATTTGTGCAGATTTAATTTTCCGACGATCGGCGCCGGAAAGGCCTGTGATTTCTGAACGCGTATTTGCCTCAGCCAATTGGGTGCGTGCCGAGTTGTAAAGTTCACGCCAGCGATCAAAGGCCTTATTGAACTCTTTTGGCGCGCTCATGGCGACGTGCAGCACAAACTCTTCTGCATCGTCCATCCAGATAGGTGTTGCCCCACCATCTGCTGCCAAGATTTGATCCAGGACGCGTTTCATCGGGGTTCGAGCCCGTGTTACCAATTCCGACTTGGATATAATGGCAAGAATTTCTTCCTTGAGCGGATATCCGTCCCCCTTGAGATCAAGGACCTCAGGAATGTCAGCGGAAAGGGCGAGTTTGGTTTCCGCAAGCCAAATAGCGTGCAGATGGGAGCGCACCAATTCCTCATTGGTGATGTCGAGGGCTGGCGGGCGCACGACGCCAGCAACCATTTCGTTGCGGCGCTCAAAGAAGTACTGGTCGTGTGGCGAACCGGACGTGCAATAGGTGACCACGACCGCAGCTTGCCCCGAGCGACCAGCGCGACCAGCGCGTTGCGCATAGTTGGCCGGTGTTGGGGGAACGTTACGCAGATAGACTGCGTTTAGCGCAGAGATATCTACGCCGAGTTCCATAGTCGGCGAACAGAACAATGCAGGCAAGAATTGATCAGATTCGCCCGTTGTCTTTATTTCGGTTCGGTAGTCTGAAGTCGCTAGGTTGGCTTGGTCATCATCTTCAAACCGGAAGCGCCATTCCCGCCATTCGCGTTGCTTCTGAGATACCTGCGCAGTATGTTCACGACCTTCCAATCCCCAATATGCACTCTGACCTGTGGCGAGATCGCTGGCGATCGAAGCGTATAGATCATGAAAATATCGGTTGCCGCGCTTATTCTCGTCCGTGAGTGCGGCCCCCGGAACAAGTCGTACAGCCGAAGGAGTTAAGCGCCAGCCAATCAAACCGGCATCAAGGTCAACGGGTACGACCAATCCTTCATCCGCGAATAGCTCAAGCAACCGCGAAAAGAATTCAAGGTAATCGTCTTTTTTAAGTTTAAGACCTATTACGCTTTTTCTATTTATCATCCGTGCGATGCGAGAATTGTGCCCTGCTCGTAAGAGGGTTTGTTCCTCACGAAGGCCGACAACGCCCTTTCCTGGCGCGCGCAAGAGCAGTGAGGATCGCCCCTTAGGGTTTTCTTTGGCGTCCATGGCCCAAGGTGATCGCAACAACGATCTCGACTTCAGCGCGACCCCGTCAAGGACGGTAAGGTCCAACGCTTCAGTATTAACTGCAAGTCCTTCCAACATCGCACCAAGGACCGCCTTTAGAAAAGTTGCTCGTTCTTCTTCAGCCAGATCCCCCAGCTCAGGCAACACAACCATCATTCGCGCGCGATCTGCAGCGATCTCATTTACACCAACGAATTCTACGTCCAACAGATTCAGAACAGACAAGCTGGGATTCGTATATCGCCAACCACGCCGAAGGTCGGTCCAGACACGGTGGCTGAGAACTTTTGCAAGCGCTCGTTGAGCATCCTCACGAATGACAGCGCCCGCAGAAGGATCGAGCATCCAATGGGCGCGTGCTTCTTTGTTCGCGGACGTGAAGCCGAGCGCTTTGACGACCCTCAAACCGAACTCATCTTCTGTCAGGCCATCTTCTCCAGAGGCATTAACCGCGCGCAGGATGGCTCCGCGTAAGAGGCTTACAAAGAGGAAGTCATTGAAGTGCCCAGACTGAAGGGCTGCATCTTGCCGGTTGTCCGTAAATCCTAGCAGCTTTCGCTTGGTTTCTGGGACACCGTTTTCCGGCACGTTCATCCACTCTAACGCACTCGATACAAGGAGAGTTGTTGCGGAGCTACGCCCTTCACCAGACAGCCCCGCCAATTTGCTACGCTCCCGCATCCCTTGGTTCGGTTCATCCTGGCAGCAAAGGCAAAATGCAAATTTTCCGGGAATGAACCAGAAATTTCGCCCCCCGGCACCATGCCGTCCGTCGGACGTAATCAAGTATGAGACCGGCATCCTTTTTTTTCGGTACGACCTAAGGCGCTCGATGCCGTTACGCTCTTCTAACCAGCTCTCCGGATAACTTTCTTGCTCACCATCGAAAACGAATTCCCGGTCGCCTTCCGGAATAGGGCAAAGGTAACCGGCAACGTCTTCGTCCTCGTCGTCCTGGAGGGGGGTGTCGTCGATATTGCGTGGCCGAAACCGGATTTTGCCGTCGTCATCCGCTTTCGACACGACGTGGTATTCGTGGCCACAACTTCTGCAGAACCGGGTGGGGTAAAGGCGATCTCCGGGCGCATCTGGATCTTCGAGTTGACCCTCAAACAGCACCCTGCGCGGGTGTTCTGCCAACGTGGTAAAAACATCGCCTGCCCCAGAAATGAACCTGTGGAGTTTGAATGCCAGAAATGAAACATCGCCTGTGCCGCCTCGTTTATCTTCGGGGAGACTGACCCGAGTCAAAAAGGCTTCCAATGCCACACGGCACTGCGCTTCCTCGACGCCACTATCTTCGGCGAGTAGGGCAACCGCTTCTTCAAAAGGAATGGGCTTTTTCCGTTTCAACTCCAGCCCATCATCAAGGCCGAGGGCGAGCTCGGCCCAAACTGCCAATGGATGCTGATGTAATGTCGGGTCGTCCAAATTGTCTGGCAGAGGCTGTGTTAGCACCTCTGCGAGTTGGGCTTTGGCCTGCGCGAGATCGATTCTATCGTCAGTAGCGCGTTGCAAGGATTCATTTATTACAGAATCTGGCCCAATCTCCGAGCCAAACAAGCGAGTGGCAACTGTCGCAACTGCCAAAGCTCTGTTTTCATCCGAGCCTTCTGAGGCCATAGTCGCCGATGTGCCAATACAGATTGGGGCTTTATCTGGTGCACAACGATCTCGCAATCGTCGAACAAGCACAGCGACATCAGCACCTTGCCGACCTCGGTATGTGTGCAGCTCGTCAAGAACAATGAACTCAAGACCGCTTGCGTTTGCGATGACACGGGAATCAAGATCATTCTGCCGGGTCAGAAGAAGCTCTGCCATCATGTAGTTGGTCAGAAGAATGTCGGGCGGATTTGCCGCTATCTTTTGGCGTTCCTCCTCACTTTCCTGGCCCGTATAGCGCTTGACGACAGGTTTTAGGTTTTCGGGAAGACCAGACTGACTGATGAACTTGTCGATTTCTTTCATCTGACTATTCGCCAAGGCGTTCATTGGATAAATGATAATGGCGCGGGTCTTGCGTGGCTTGCCTGCACTCAGGGCTCGGATGATTGCGTCAACGATTGGAATGAAGAAACACAAGGATTTTCCGGAACCTGTCCCAGTCGTTACAACGTAGCTCTTTCC
>JABMOI010000268.1 GCA_013204185.1 bacterium
AATATTATGCACTCGAACGGCTTTGGGGTGATGCTCCCCAGGCGACCGTAGACGATGCTGGCACGGCAGCCGACGTCAAGATTCTCAAAGACTAAATAGAAAAAGGCCTCGCATGCATAAAAAACCATTCCCTTTAGGCTTTTTTGCGTTGTTGAGCTGTCTTGTTTTATCAGGATGCTTCGCACTGCGGCCCGCTCCAATGGATAGTGAGTTTGGCCACAGAGAAGACGGCGTTTCAGTGGATGGTCGGCAGACCATCATGATTTCACCGCCGGACGATTCAAAAGAATACCGTTTTTTTGATGCGACCTATGAGTCGATTGCCGTAAGGCCAGACCAAATCACTGTAGCAAATCAGTCTGAGGGCGTGTCTGTTGAAGTGCTGATTAAAGGCTCATTCCCAGATTCGTGCTCAGAACTACACGATGTGGTCCAACAACGCGCGGGTAACTTAATTTTGGTTACGCTCACGATGCGCCGGCCCCAAGGAGCGGTGTGTGCAAGCGTACTTCGGCCGTACCGCTATTATTTAGATCTAGAGGGTCTGTACGTTCCAGGTCCATATTCTTTGAAGTTGAACGATAAATCAAATTCGTTTACCGTTCGAGGTATTCAATAGTAGGAGTAGGATATGAATTGGGGATCTAGGCTCGTTGCAACTGGAGTGTTGGCCACAAGCGTCTTACTCGTTGCAGCTTCTGTTCTGTCAAGAGGAGCCCCAGCGGGGAGGACAGGTGCTCCCGGAGATCTTACCTGTGCCGATGCCGGTTGCCACGTCTCCAATCCTGTAAATACGGGCGATGGAATGGTCCAAGTTACTGGCCCAGCCACGTATACGCCTGGAACTCCGGTCGATTTGGTTCTACACGCTTCACGGCCAGGAGCCCTTCGTTTTGGATTTCAGATTACCGTTCGAGATCAAAATGGACAGATGGCTGGAGAGTGGGAGGTAACTGACGGGACTCAGTTTGCAGATTTTGGTCTTGCAACAGCCTATTTAACACACGCTGCTTTTGCTCCAAGAGCCTCAGACACCTATCAGTGGAGCGTAAAATGGATTCCGCCGTCTACAGCCGCAGGGGATTTAACGTTCTACGCCGCAGCAAATACAGCCAACGGTGACGACACCATCTTTGGTGATTTCATCTATACCACGTCGCTTCCAATCCTATACTCAGGAAACACAGCTGTAGAAGAACACGTCACTCCGCGCGGATTGAAACTAGACTCTGTATTTCCCAATCCTGCCAAAGAGCAATTCACGGCCCGTATTGAACTAGATCGCTCCTCGATTGTGACGCTACATCTGTACGACAACCTCGGACGCATTCGTTCATCTATTCAAACTCCTCGGCTGTCTGCTGGGAATCAAGATATCCAAATGCGCTTGCCTGACCTTTCACCCGGAACGTATAGCTTCCGGCTAGAGGCCTCAGGATTCTCTCAAATGGGCGTGGTTTCTATCTGCTGCTAGTTCTTTGATGACGAAGCATCCTCGTCACCCAACGAATCTGACGTCGCATCGAACAGCTGCTCGATTTCTTCTGCTGTCGGCTGGTACGACGTATCGCCTATTGCTTCAGCCAGCGCCCGCATAAACCTAGCATACCCTTCGAAGTCGCGCACTTGGAGGTATGAACCTCGAATGACCTCTACAAAGCGCATAGCTCGCTGCATGTCGTTCTGAGTAGGGGAATGCTTTAGCCGATGAACGATCAGAGGCTCAGCCAAACGCCAGATATCTGCCGCTTTTTGTTCGTCTCCAATGGTCGCATAAGCTTGAGCCATGAATGCGAACGACATTTCGTCCCCTGGAATGGTGTCGAACGGCACTTGCTCCATGAACCAGTCCATCAATTCTCGTGCTTCTTCCACGCGGCCCTGTTGAGCCAGATTTTCCGCCGTATGCGAGAAGATATTCCGGTAATTGTCCGTCATCCGACGAATGTTTTCATCGAAATACACATCGGGATCGTTTAGGCCTCTGAATCTAAATAACTTGAGCTTTTCGTCCGTCAAACCCGGTACGACGCGCCCAAGTTGGTCGTCGTGCTTAATTGGAACGATCCGGTACGCTTGGCCCTCGAGTTGGAAGTAATTTTGCAAATCCATTTGGCCATCCGGACTCACGGTCACGGCCACGTAGATGGGTCGTTTCCACTTCTGCTGAGCATTCGTAACCAGGATGTTCAGCGCTGCCTGGTCTGCTCCGTAGAGCAGGTTAAACTCCTCGCTGTAACTTCTGCCTTCGAGCGTCCAACGAAGCGGGCTTTCGATCTCACTTGAGTCCTGTGGAGGTACCAGATCGTTCATTTCAGAGAAGCCCATAATGGCCTCTCTGTCCACTGGTAACTCTAGTTCTCTTGGTTTCCATGGCATGATCTGCAAATCGGAAATCGCCGTTTCGGAAAGAGAAATAGGAAGGGGAGAAGAGTCCCTGGAATATTGATTTTTGAGTTGGCGAACATACCAAGGCGTATTCAGAAGGGACAAGTTCGCAACCCGAACGTCCTGCCTGATTCCTTCGACTTCCTGCAGGTACCAAAGCGGGAAGGTGTCGTTGTCCCCATTGGTGAATATAATGGCGTCTTTTTCGAGGCCAATCAGCATATTGTAGGCGTAATCCCCAGCTACATAGCGGCCGCTACGGTCATGGTCATCGAAGTTCACGATGAGCATGAGAGCCGGAACGAGAGCGAAGAGCCCAGCGCTCAGGCCCAATAGAGCAGGACGAAGGGTCGTATCGTTAAATCGGTCTTTGAGCGCATCGTGGGCTAAACGGAGCAATCCTGTGGCTCCGATTCCAACCCAAATACTGAATGCAAAAAAGGATGCCACATAGGCATAGTCACGTTCCCTGGGCTGGTAAGGAGTTTGGTTGAGATAAAAAATGATTCCAACTCCGGTTATCATAAACAAGACCAGCACAGCAAATGCTCGGCGCCAGTCCTTCATGAAGTGGAATGCGGCTCCAATCAGGCCAAGTAGTAGAGGTAAGCCATAGTACGCGTTCCTGCTAGCTCGTTCGCTCGGTGTTTGGTAGTAATATTGCTCGCTTTCACGCTCCGAGAACCCGGTAATGGCGGGGGCGTCTTGGATATCGCTTGCTCGACCAACAAAATTCCACATGAAATAGCGGACGTACATGTGGCCAATTTGATATTGCCAGAAAAACTCTGAATCAGAATTGTACTGACTGTACACGCGCATGTGGTTAGGATCCGGGGAATACCGGCGTGGGAAGTACTTTTCGCGACCGTCTCGGCTGTCTACCGTGCCAAGCGCATTGTCGTAGGTAAAGCCCTGCAAAACGGGGGTATTGCCATACTGCTCGCGCTTTAGGTAGGAAACGATGCCTTCGACCGTTTCAGGGTCATTTTCATCGATAGGTGGATTCGCTGCGCTTCGAATAAAAATGAGCGTATAAGACGAATAGCCAATCATGACAACGGTTAGACAAAGCATGACCAAGTTCATGGCCTGCATGCCTTGACGATGCGTCCAGTACACTCCAAAGCCAATCAGGGCAAAGGCCGAAATGGTTAGGAAGGCAGGCGCTGGGGAATCGCCTAGGATGCCTGGAAGCACCTGAACGATACCCGGATACACGATCAGGAATGCGGCAGAAGAGACGGCACCGGTGGCTACAAGCCCCCAGAAACGCTGGGTAGAGGACCAGTCAGCCTTCTCAAACTCAATGTAAAAGACAATGAGAGCGATAAAGAAAATGGCTAAGAGGTTTAGCAAGTGGACGCCAATAGCTAGCCCAAAGAAGTAGGAGATCAGAATCAAATATCGATTCGTGGCCAAGCCAAAACGGTGCTGACCCGAATTGAGGCGTTCTTCTTCTAGTGCAGCCTCTTCGCGCCATCTCAAAATCAAATACACCACGGCGGCCGTAAATAGCATAGAAAGCGCGTAGACTTCGGCTTCAACGGCATTGAACCAAAAAGAATCAGTTACCGCAAAGGTACATGCACCTATAACCCCACCAGCTAGCGCGACAATCCGGTCTATCGGATTCCAGGTAGATGGATTCCCTTGCCATTCGCGGATCAAGCGTACGATAATGAGGTGCAGCATCAGAACGGTTAACGCACTAGCTAAAACGCTAACCAAGTTCACAGCCAACGCGATGTACGCGGTCGGGACGAACATGGAGAAAAGCCGTCCGATGAGCATGTAAAACGGGGCTCCCGGGGGGTGAGAAACCTGCAACCGGTTCGCAATAGCAATAAACTCTCCGGAGTCCCAGAAAGAGGTGGCAGGCGCTACTGTCAGAAGGTAGATGACCAGCGAATAGACAAATACGATCGCTGCCAGTAGTTTTTCAGTCCGTTTCCAGTTCATGCTAGGTTGGTTCAATTGCGGGTAAATCGCTTCTCAATTAGGCGGATGAACGCATCCTCCTACGGATTGATTCGATCCGAAGTCTTCTTAGATGCAAGTAATAAAACACACTCTCCACGGACTTTAGCTTGGGCCTTAACCCACTCTTGAAGCTCTGACAAGGACCCACGGATGTATTCCTCAAACTTTTTGGAAATTTCGCGGGCGATGACCGCTTGGCGGTCATCGCCCGCGAACTGAATCAATTGATCTATTAATTTTCCAATGCGATGAGGCGATTCGTAAAAAATGACCGTCCGGTCCTCTTCAACCAATTCCATAATTCTGGTTTGGCGTCCTTTCTTAGGAGGTAAAAACCCTTCAAAAACAAACTTATCGGTTGGAAGGCCACTTGCCGCCAATGCAGGAATGATGGCGGTTGCGCCAGGCAGAGCCTGCACGTTGAGGTGGGCATCGAGAGCGGCCCGAGTCAGTAGATACCCAGGATCCGAGATACCGGGTGTTCCGGCGTCGGAAATGAGCGCTACGTCCTCTCCCAAGATCATTTTCTCGATAATCCGAGGCACTTTCCCATGTTCATTGTGGGCATGAAGGCTCGTTCTAGGGGTTTCTATTCCGAAATGATTGAGCAGTACTCCAGACGTTCTGGTATCCTCACACGCTATCAACGCAACAGACTTGAGTGTATTAATCGCACGAATGGTCATATCCTCAAGATTCCCAATGGGGGTCGGCACCAGAAACAGGGTTCCAGGAGTTTTGAATTCGGTCATATTGAAGTATCTCTGTTCTCGGGCACGGAGGGAATCGGTCCTTTATGTTTAGGTTTGGACCCACGGCGAAGCCAAGTAGGAAGTGAAAACGACATGCCAGGAATTGATCTCAAGTCTCGCCAAACAAAGAACGTTAAATAGAGGGCCAAGGCGCCCGTAACGATATCAGCGATCCACATTCCAAGCCAAGGTTCAAGCTTTCCACGGTCTGCTAGCTTTTCACCGTTGGCCAATGAAACCCAATGAAAAAGGAAGATGGCAACGGCCAACGTTGCAGCTGTTCCCAGCCCTCCGCGGCGAATAAATAGGCCCAAAGGAGCTCCTATCATCATAAAAATGAGGCAGGCCAGTGCTAGTGAGTACTTTTTATGGATTTCTACCCGGTAACGGTCTGCTTTGGTTTTCGCCCAAAGAATGGATCGCCGAGCGTTGTCAATTGAAACACGCATGCTGCGCATGGTCTTCGTTGCGGCATCTTGACCAACGACTACCGCAAGCCCTCCATTGCCGGACATGGTGCTTGGAATGGAGCCTCGAGTATCATCACGTATTAACGTGCCCATTTCATTTCTGGTATTGAGACCTGTTCCTAGTCCAGCCATAAGCAATCGGACGCGCGACTTTTCGTCCTCTGCGCTCGTCTCCAACGAATCGACGAGCATCTTCATCTCACGGCTCTTCATCGTGCGGTCCGTTCGCCGACCTTCCGTCGGATCAGAACGCCGGAAATTTAGGTCTTCCAAAGATATCCGAAGGCGGTGTCTGTCAAATGAGAGCTTTTCATATCGATCCTGACTGGCTAGGCCCGCAGAGCGGCGCCTATGGATTTCACCGTTGAACAAAACCAAATTCAGTGTGCTACCAGCAGTCATGGGTTCAAGCTGTCCCGTTTCTGCTCGTATGTCCGTCCTAAACCGAGACCCTTCGGTGTAATCAAAAATGGTGATATCGTCCAGTTGATTGGGGTTGTTCTCTGGAATCTGCCCAACCAAAATCTTATAGTTTTCGATTCCGTCATAGAACTCGCCAGCCTGAAGGTCAAAACCAGGTTTTGCCATTCGGATATCTTGCCAAAGATTACGCGCTCTAAAATTGGCTTCGGGGTGAATTTCCGTGTTGAAATACCACATGGACCCGGCCAGCAGAATCCCAAGGATGTATACAGGCCACACTAATTGAGGAAATGAAACTCCAGACCCTTTAATAACGACGTATGCATTCGTTTCGGCCAGCTTCCCAAAAGCCATAAGCGTGGCTATAAGGGCGGCCATGGGAACGGCGAGTACGACCATGTAAGCCAAATTATATACCACCAGCTCTGCAATTGCTCCAACTGGAAGCCCCTTTCCAACCAACTGCGGCAAATACTTGATCAAGAACTGCATAACGAGCAGAAACACCAAAACGACCAGCCAACCGAGCATAGGGCCCGGAAGCATGCGCAATATCATTCGATGAAACTGTTTCAAGCTACTGGCGTGGCAGAAGCACGCGGCTGGGGTGTCATAATTCAAATGGGACTATACCCATCGCAATCATATGTTTCGTAAAGACGGAGTCTGTCGTGATCATTAAGTCGTTTACTTTTAATCCCTTTTCGACCAACTGCTATGTGGTTACAAGTAATAATGAGACTGTTATTATAGACCCTTCGTGTCAATCTGAACTCGAACACGAGGAATTGACGGAATATGTTGATTCCACTGGTTCGACGATCACGCGCATCTTGCTAACGCACGCTCACATTGATCACATTTTTGGCTGTGCTCGTCTTTCCGAGCAATACGGAATTGGAATTGAAGTACATCGAGAAGAAAACGTATTGCTGGAGCAGGCTACATTCCAAGCTCAAATGTACGGAGTTGAACTAGTCCAACCTCCCAAGCCGGTTGCTCAGTTAGAGGAAGGACAAATCATTGAGTTCGGTTCAGTCAGGTGGCAGGTTTTACACACGCCAGGACATTCACCAGGTTCAGTTAGCTTTTTTGACGCGAAGAACAGCTTGGTATTTTCTGGAGACGTGCTTTTTCAGGATTCAATCGGCCGAACTGATTTGTGGCGCGGTTCGCTTCCCATTTTAATGGACTCTATTTTTAATACCCTTATTCCTCTTGGGGACGATGTCCGAGTGCTTTCGGGGCACGGTCCTAATACTACCATCAAAAGAGAACGGAAAGCGAATCCATTTTTGGTTGATTTTTCGCCCCTTTCGTGACGAAAATCTACACCATTGCTCGCGGGAAAGAAGCCGGAAGCGTGGTATCCAGAAGCAGCATGATGGAAGTGTGCACAATTTCGCCCATCGTCATACATGACTCAAACTTAGGCTCTTTGTAGTGAGCTGCTAGTTGTTGTCCAAGCTTTTTAACGTGATCGTCAGGAGAAATGATGTCTTCTTTCATCACATCCATCAAGGCAGAAAAACGGCCGTGTGAAACGCGAACCCGGTTCGCCATCAGACTTCTTTCCTCCTTCTGATACTGGATCACGTTTTCTGGGGCCAAGTTTTTCAACGTGAGGGATACAAATTGCTCATTTTGGGCAAAAAACTGAGGCAAATACACTTCTTTTCTCCAATGATGACTTTGCTGGTCAAAATCAATTGGATGCATCCTGAAATGCCACTTCTCAAAGTCTCTCGTGAGCTCAATTACGAAGTTACCGGAATGCATATCGCCCAAAAGAAGGATAAAGCACCGTTCGTTGAACTTGACGAACTCTTTGGCTAGCCGAACCTGATCGAAGCTCGTAACCGGAATTTCCTCTCGAAGGAAAGCGTCCGCTGGAATTCCAATGATGTGTTCTTCTACAATGGTGTGAGCGTGGATGAAATAGTTGATTCGATTCGGCGAAAGAATGTGTTCTATTTCTAGTCCGTAGATGCGACTCGCATCTACTTTTTTAACATAGAAGTAATCAAAGTTTTCGTTGATCCGGTTTACAACTCGCACGCGGAAAGGCAGCGTGTTTCCATGAATACACTGATCGACCCGATCGATGTACAGATATTTGGTGATGGATGTGTCTCCATCGGCCTTTAGAATGGCGTAGGCATTGAGGAGTTGCTCATGGATCTCCTTTCGGTCTGATTCAGAATACAAAACGGTAGACCACAGCGTGTCTTTCCCTTTTTCATCGTAAACCGGGATCGCATTGGTGAACCGACTTAAGTCTCTATACCGAATTGAATCGGTCCAAATACGGCCATATCTGGTCAGGTACGACCGTAAAAAATCCGAAATGGGATAGGCTTCTTTCTTTTTAGATATCAGGTGCTGCACACTTAAACCGCGTTTAATACGGAGTCTCGTACGGTCTCATAATACCGCTCATAATGAGGAATAATAATATCGTTGTCAAAATGGGTAACGGCGCGGTCCCTGGAGGCTTGCGCCATTTTCTGTTGAAGATCGGGGTTGTCTAAAAGCTGTTTCGCTTTTTCAGTAAAGGCATCTATATCCCCGAGTGGGCACAAAAATCCAGTTTCCCCATCAATTACCAGCTCAGGAAGCCCCCCAATATCTGAAGCAACTACAGGCACACTGCAAGACATCGCTTCCAAGGCTGCGAGTCCAAATGTTTCAGAGCCAGATGGCATCAAGAAGATGTCTGCAATGGACAATATCTCTTCAACTGGCTCCTGTTTTCCCAGAAAGCGGACATCGTCATAAACTCCTAACTCGCGCGCCTTGTGCTCGGCGGCCACTCGATCAGGTCCGTCACCAACTAATAATAGCTTAACGGCATACCCCTCGGAATGAAGACGATGGAATACGTTTACGACATCAACAGCGCGCTTAACAGGACGAAAGTTGGAAACGTGGACAATCAACTTCTCGCCATTCGGACAGAGTGCTTGTTTGAAGTGATCCCTTTCGAGTCGTCGAAATCGATTCGTATCGATAAAGTTTGGAATGACTTCTATTTTCGACTTGATATCCCCACTGGCTAGCGTTTCCCGTTTCAAATACTCCGAAACTGCGGTCACACCATCAGATTCATTGATAGAGTAGTTGACTACTGGGGCAAAGGAAGGATCTTGGCCCACAATCGTAATGTCAGTTCCGTGAAGAGTCGTCACGATCGGAATTCTAATTCCTTCGAGAGCCAAAATTTGCCTAGCCAAAACGGCGCTAGTAGCATGCGGAATGGCGTAATGCATGTGAAGGATATCCAGCTCTTCATACTTGACTGTATCTACCATTTTAGATGTCAGGTTGAGCGTGTAGGGCGGATACTCAAACAGGGGATACGTATTTACGTTGACCTCGTGAAACCGAATGTTTTCATTGATATGCCCAAGGCGAAATGGCATGGAATACGCAATGAAATGGATGCAATGGCCTCGAGCTGCCAATGCTTTGCCCAATTCTGTAGCCACGACTCCGCTACCACCATACACCGGGTAACACGTTATTCCGATTTTCATTCGATTCTGGTCTAAATTCTTACCGAGGGACTGAACAAACTCCTGGTTCTGGCTGTAGTTGCAACAGGTGAGTGTCTTTGAACTCAGATTTGATACAATTTGGGCGTAAGATGCGGCTAAGATATTGAAACGATCTCATACACAACTCAAAACACACACGATGAAACGTATTCTTGCAGCTATGCTCCTCATTCTGATTTGGAGTCCCAATGTAAGTTTTGCCCAATTGGGTGTCGCAGCCGGTCTTAACTTTGACTCGATGTCTGATATTTCAGGGAATCGTCAGGCTACCTTTGACAACGCGACGGGGTACCATGTTGGTCTATTCTATAACCTGGGGATGGGACCAGTAGGAATGAGGGTCGGAGCCTTTTATCGGGACATTTCCGGAATGGAAATGGATCGCGCTGGTGTGGTTGATTCGTTTGACCTCACCATGATCGATGTCCCAATTGACCTGCGGTTCAATTTGACGGCTACTCCGGTCATTAGACCGTATTTGCTTGCTGGCCCCGTGTTGTCGTTTCCTTCTTCGTCCGACGCCGAATACGACAATGCGCTAGAGAAAGTTAGCGTTTCTGGTAACGTTGGCGGCGGCATTGCACTGAGCCTTGGAGGCATCACGCTATTCCCTGAAATTCGGTATGTGATCGGGGTGTCCCGGTTTATGAAAGACAAATTTGAAATCGGTGGATTCGAGTTCGATTCAAATGAATCACAGAGACAAAATTCAGTAATGCTCCGGTTGGGTATTGGTTTTTAGCCGTTCGATTGGTTTAAATCAAAACAGGCTTGACAAAAAGAAGGTCGGGGCGCGAAGCGCCCCGACCTTCTTTCATATACAAAACCCGTGGATCTCTTTTAAGAGACGCCTTCGAAAAACCTGAATCGACGGTGATCTACGTCAATTGAAGCGTAGCGAATCCGTACAGGGACTCGGCCGGCAGCCCAATCTGGAGCGACGTTGTCTCCAAGAGAACGTTCACTGTAGAAATGACGGGTGTAGGGAGAAAATGGACGATGTCTAGCCTCTGCATGGCGGACGTCATATGCAACGCGCATCGCCGTTTGCCATCCTGGCGTGTTGGAGTCAACATCTAAGCTGGTGTAGTAGTTTTTCTTAGTGCTAAGACTACTAAACGCGCTGAATTGATAAGGGTCCAGGGCAACACCTTCATAAGAGCCTTTTCCTCTATACGAGGTTTCAACTCGGTTTCGAACGACCCAAGCAACCAGAGCTTGTTCTTCGACCCGTTTACTTTCTGAAAAAATGACCCGCGCTAACCACAGCGTTTCGGTGTCAATTTGTTCAGGGGGGAGGGGGGCTAATCGCGTAGGGTTACGAAGAGCTTCCTCAATTGGATTTAGCTTAGGGGAGTTTTCGACTTGAATTTCGATGGGAGCCATTTCGGTTAGAAATGGAACTGCAATCAAATCAGATCGAAGCGCAATCAGACCCGTAAAACTCAGTACGAGAGCTGCCGTGGCAGGAGTCGTATGAAGCTTAAACTTCATGGTTGATGGCGGTTGGTTCTTGGTATAATTTCATGGCTCGTTATTGCAGCGTCACCTTTTGGGTGGGCTCAATTTTAGAATCATGTGTTTGAACAAACTCAATGTTGTTCAATTGACGCTTCACTACGTGAACGCAACTAACTGGTTTCAGTATGAACTAGGCTCGTAAAGTCATAAAAATAAATGACTTACATGAATGAACAGTTGAATTCATCTTGGGTTCAAGACGGCTTCACGATCCGTTCACCGAGCTCAGTAGTAGATAAACGTGCAACCACCATGCCCAATTATGACTGAACACCGTGGCATGAAGGATATTCACACAATAAATACACCGTACCGAAAGGTTAAACCCACTTGGATGGTATAAATTGGGGGTTGCTGTTCAATTTGTGCCTTTTCAGGTGGCTAGTACATGCTAATCGTGGCAGATCAACATATTCCGTTTATCTCGGACATTTTTTCCGGATTGGGAGACTTGAGGCTTATTCCTGGACAGGAAATCGATTCTGAATCCATTGCAACGGCGGATGCTCTAGTCGTTCGGTCTATAACTCGTGTCAACGAGGATCTGCTACAGAACAGCCCTGTATCCTTTGTTGGGTCTGCTACAGCAGGAGTAGATCATGTGGATTTCAGCTACTTAGACAGAATGGGGATCGGATTTGGTCACGCGCCAGGAGCGAACGCTGAATCGGTTGTAGAGTACGTTTTGGCGTGTCTTGCAGAATTGAGCAGTCGAGGAGGGGAATCGTTTGAAAAACGATCAATCGGTATTGTAGGCGCAGGAAATGTCGGCAGACTTTTGGCCACTCGATGTTCGGCGCTTGGAATGAAGGTCTTAGTCAACGATCCTCCACTTGAAATGAAATCTTTGGGGTCACATGCCTTCGTTGACCTAAATACGCTACTACGGAGCTCAGATATTGTCTCAATCCACACACCCTTGACCCGCTCTGGGCCGTTTCCAACTCATAGACTCATTGGACAAGATGAACTCAGCCTGGTTAAGAAGGGGGC
The DNA here is from genome assembly GCA_013204185.1 of bacterium. Lineage (GTDB taxonomy): Bacteria > Bacteroidota > Rhodothermia > Rhodothermales > UBA10348 > UBA10348. The sequence continues at coordinate 12,088 of JABMOI010000268.1, forward strand.
GTGGTTTGTTCACGCTGCCCGCGGGGGTGTTTGCGACGAATCTGCTCTGACACGAGCCCGGCAGGAGGGCCACCTGGGTGGTGTAGCTTTAGATGTATGGGAAAATGAGCCAGTCCCATCACTAGAGCACATACAACGTGCAGATATTGCAACAGGGCATATAGCTGGCTATTCCGTCGACGCAAAAATACGCGGCGTGCACATGATCAGGGAGCACATGGTCCGCCACTTTAATGTTGATGAATCTGCACTCCAGAGCGCCAATAACCTGTTGAATGAACGTCCCGGCATCTGCCAGTCCCATACGTTGGCAGGTCGTATTCTCGAAATGTATCCAATACGCGAGGACGATACCCGATTCAGGTCGTGCAGGCTTCAAAGCCCAGACGTAGCACAAGCTTTTCACACGTATCGGGCTCAATATCCAATACGGCGTACGTTTTCAGCATTTCCTGCTGTTCCCGATACTCCAACGTCTTGGATTGAGGGCCTAAATCTATCGCTCAAACCCGAAGGAGCGTAGGTGTACATCTGAATTACGCCAGTCATTACGCACTTTGACGTGGATTTTCAGAAATACGCCGCGCCCAATAAACTCTTCAATGTCTTCCCGGGCGTGCGTGCCAACCTTTTTCAGGGCAATTCCGCCCTTTCCGATCAAGATGCCTTTTTGCGAATCGCGTTCCACAACGATTTCTGCATTAATTAGGTCTTTTTCGTCTTCCCGTTCTTCCCAGTCTACAATATTGACTTGAGTTGAATAGGGCACTTCCTGGCGAAAATGTTTAAAAATCTTTTCGCGAATAATTTCTGCCACAAAGAAACGTTCAGGCTGCTCACTAACCATTTCTTTCGGGTAAAAAGGAGGGCTGAGCGGAAGGCGACTTTGAATAGTTTCTAGAACTGCGTCTAAGTTTTTGCCCTTGAGAGCGGAGACCGGAATAACCTCGTCGAACGGATGGGCTTCCATGTAACGCGTAACCAGGGGTAAGACATCCTCCTGTCTAACCTTATCAATCTTATTTAAGACAAGAATAGCCGGTTTTCCACCCATGTATTTCAGCGTCATATCGTCTACCGAATCCCTGGTAGCGTCGGCCATGAATACCAATATATCTGCATCTGACGTGGAGGTGGAAACGTCTTTCATCATGGCCTCCTGAAGACCATATCGAGGCTTAATGATCCCTGGCGTATCCAGTAGGATCATTTGGTAAGCATCAGTAGACAAAATACCCAGAACTCTTCTTCGAGTTGTTTGTGGTTTGTTGGTCACGATAGACAGCTTCATTCCCATTAGGGCGTTTAGAAGCGTGCTTTTACCAACATTTGGTCTCCCGATGAGCGCCACATACCCACAACGATGAGACTCGTCTACAGGCTGAAATTCGATGTTATCCATTATAGTTAGATTGAATGACGAGACGGTTCATCTCGGAAACAGCAGAACGCATGCCGGTAAAAACGGATCTGGCCACTATCGCAAAGCCAATTGATACTTCTTCAACGTATGGCACGGCCGAGCCAAATGCCGGGTAGTTGTCGTAATCTAAACCGTGTCCTGCATGTACCTTTAGACCATTATTATGGGCGCGGGTTGCAGCAGCTTTAAAACGCTTCAAAATAGATGCAGCCTCCTCTGGTGAAGTAGCATTGGCAAAATCACCTGTGTGGAGTTCAATGGTGGTTGCCCCCAGTCTTGCCGCTTCGTCGATCTGATCGATGTCAGGATCTACAAAAAGTGCTATATCACCAATTCCTGCATCCAGCAACCGAGGTATAACTTGGGTCAAACGCTGAGCAGACTGAATGACGTTGAGGCCACCTTCCGTCGTGATTTCTTCCCTGCGTTCAGGTACCAACGTCGCAAGCGCAGGCTGAACTTGGCAGCAAATAGCAACAATTTCCTCCACAGTGGACAATTCGAAGTCTAATTTTGTGTCCAATTCCGCTTTTAGGCGGTATACATCGGCGTCCATGATGTGCCTGCGATCTGCTCGCAAATGGAATACGATGCCTTTAGCTCCTCCTTCAAGACACTCTTTTGCAGCAGCAACGGGGTCTGGAAAACGTTCTCGACGAGCATTGCGAAGCGTCGCAACGTGATCAATATTAATTAATAAGTCGGTCATGCACACAGAATTCGAATGAGCCAAAAGCAACTAAAACCCAACAGGATGGTCTAGAATGGAAGTTGGGGCCATTTTTAGGCTCAAACACGGTTCATAGTGGAATGTTTTGAGAAGCTTTGTCCAAGGACATTCAATTGCTTTTCGGAGTTTAAGCCATTATTTTCGCATGCGATGTCTAAGAGCATCGACAACCACTTCTGTTTTTCAAGTATTTAGTCAATAGTTATCGAAATGGCGTCAAGTAGCCGGGGCTTACAAACCGTACTCCAAGCTGTGCTAGGCATAGCCATTCTTGGTCTTTCATACTTCTTGTATGTTTCAATTACCGAACCATACGCGAAAGTGGAAAGACAAAAGGAAATGACGGAGACCACCCGTCATCGAATGGATCAGATTCGCGTGGCCATGATTCAGTTTCAGAGAGTCAATGGTCGTTATGTGACCACGTTAGATTCTTTGGTTCAGTGGGTACGCACGGATTCTTTGCTGAGTTCAAAAGCCGACAGCGTTTTTGGCGCCGGTTTTAACATCGACTCCCTCGCGTATTCACCTCGAACGGGTAACATGTTTTCGATTGCCGTCAACGATACATCCAGAACTCATACCTATTTGATTTCTGACCCAGATTCACGCGATCACATCGGAACCCTTACAGGGGATGTGACGGAATTGAACGCTGCAAGTTGGGAATAGTAGTCTCTTTGGATGGCTTCATTTCGGGAGCTCCACCCGAACTCGTCTCGCTTTAACATGATTGCGCAGTCTACTGCAGGTGTTGAATTTGTCGGCCACCTTATGCGTTATGCAGAGGTGGAGTACGATGGTAGTACTCATAAACTGCTGCGACTTGGCAATTGCGAGTTCGAATTCGATGCATCGGAAGTTGTGTATTCCGGCGCCTACCCGGGACGAATAGAAACCATCCAAAGTGCCCTTCAAGACGTATTTAAAGACACTATTTCGTCGTCTTTTAGGTTTGTATTGCCCAGCAGCGCATTAACTCAGTTTGAGAGCTCCGTTGCAAATCGTTCCGACGAGCACGCGTTGAAAAGTCAAATCGGATTTGAAACGCTTTTATTGAACGGGGGCGAATCTGGAGGCGATGTCTTTCCAGGTGAGCAAATGGCTCAATCGAGTCCCCTTGTTCAAGGATATGCTGTACATCATTTGTCCCAACGGATTTCAGATCGTATCCGAGCACTCTGTAGTGTGTTTCCTAGTCAGACAAAAGGCCACATTCCGAGTCCCAATGCTTCCCTCAGGTCTTTTCGAAGGTTAGCGGAGCAACGCAATATGACGAACCAGAACGCGTTGCTCATCGGCTGTTACCCCGATCATACAGACTACACTGTTATTTCGGCAGGCATTCCGGTCAAAATGATTTCGAGAAATACACCGACCCACTCTGATCGCATCTATTTTGGGCATGAAGCACTCACTAGACTGGTCCCTGGGTCGCTGAAATCCCCCGAGGTTTATGTTTACGGCCATGTTGTCCATCCCGACTTAGTGGCCGGTTTGGTTGAAGATTTTGGACGACAGGCTCATGTGCTGAACCCTGGTCCTTTGGTGAATTTGGATAAGAATCGGTTTGAAGACGGCTTTCCAATCGAGGCTTTTGTGCCTTGCCTGGGAGCTTCTATTCTATAGCGAGATGCGAATCATAGCAGGACGTTTTAGACGAAGGGTGATTCAGGCCCCTCCTGGAAATAACACGCGCCCCACAACCGATCGAGCGAGGGAGGCTATGTTCAATATGGTTTCCGCTCGACTTGACCTCACGGATGCGAAGGTATTGGATCTGTATTCCGGTTCTGGTGCACTTGGGCTGGAGGCGATGAGCAGGGGAGCGACCCATCTCGATTTCGTAGAGAAGGATCGAATTGCGCTTTCCTATGCAAGAGACAATGCTAGGAGTCTCGACGCTGATCTTGCCGTCAATTTCCACCAATCGGACGTGTTTGCGTGGATAAAATCTCAGTCTGCTGCACAATATCAGCTTATATTGGCAGATCCACCGTATGAATTGACTGAGATTCAAGGGTTGTTGGATCAGGTATTACCTTTGTTGGCGCCCGATGGATTGTTCGTGCTTGAGCATGCCAGGCAATCCAACGTTGAGGACTTAGCGGGATTTATTACGACCCGATTTTACGGTAAAAGTGCAGTAAGCTTGTTTTTTCGACCTATTCAGGACTGATTCTATGCAAGAGCAGAATAACGGATTGGCGCTTTATCCTGGGTCTTTTGATCCTTTCACGTATGGGCACCTAGATATTCTAGAACGGGCAAGCCGAATTTTCGACACGATTGTAGTGACGGTTGCCAAAAATTCCAGCAAAACGGCGGCTTTCACTCCAGAGCAGCGGTCCGAATTAATTATTCAATGCACACCTCATCTTAAAAATATCAGGGTTGAAATATTTGACGGGTTGTTGGTGGATTTCGCAAAAAGTCAGGGAGCAGTTGCCTTGGTTCGAGGGCTGCGCCAGGTCTCTGATTTTGACTATGAATTTCGAATGGCATTTGCCAATCGCCGCCTAGCGCCTGAAGTTGAAACCGTATTTTTGATGACGAGCGAAGAACACGCCCTTATTAGCGCATCGATCGTTCGTGAAATACACCGCCACGGCGGAGATATAACTTCATTTGTCCCTCCCATTGTTAAAAAAGCTCTTAACGCAAAGTAGGCTTACTCAATTGTCCACCGATTTGAAACCCATCCAATTCAACGAACGAGTCGCGTCAATGCAACCGTCGGCCACGTTGGCCATGACTGCTGCTGCCAAAACAAGAAAAGCTGCTGGTCACCCAGTGATCAGCCTAAGTGCAGGTGAACCTGATTTTGACACGCCTGATGCCGTATCTGAGGCAGGAATTAGTGCAATCCGAAAGGGTCAGACCAAATATACCCACAACCTGGGGATGCCTGAGCTAAGGGAAAAGATCAGAGAGAAGCTATTTCGGGAGAATGGACTAGACTATGATGCAGACAACATTATTTGTTCAAATGGCGCCAAGCAATCAGTGGCCCTTGCCGTCTCAGTGCTGTGTTGCGATGGCGACGAGGTTGTCATTCCTGCTCCATACTGGGTGAGCTATCCGGAAATGGTTCGCTTTGCAGGGGGGAAGCCGGTGGTGGTGCCCACTACTGTTGAATCCAATTATTTAATGTCTCCTGACCAGTTGGAAGATGCCATTTCAGAACGCACGAAAATTGTGATTCTGTGCACACCTTCAAATCCAACGGGAAGCGTTTACAGCCGGGAGCAATTGGAAGGCCTAGCCGCAGTCCTGAGGCGCCACCCAGATGTTTTTGTCATCTCTGATGAGATTTACGAACATCTGGTTTATGACGCAGAGCATGTGTCCATTGCTTCTTTAGAGGGGATGAAAGATCGAACGATAACCGTTAACGGGTTTTCGAAAGCATTCGCCATGACGGGCTGGCGCTTAGGATATTTGGCCGCACGTCTTGAGATTGTCAAAGCAGCTTCAAAACTTCAGGGGCAACTGACGTCCGCTCCTTCAACAATCTCCCAGGTTGCAGGAATTGCTGCGTTGGACCTAGACCACAGCGTAATTCAAGCTATGGTCACAGAGTTTCGAAAACGAAGAGACTTTGTGGTTCGTTCGATGCAAGAAATTCCAGGGGTTCTGTGCCCCGTGCCTGAAGGAGCTTTTTATGTTTTTCCAGACATCAGTACGTACGTTGGAGGGACAACGGATTCCGGAAGGACATTAAAATGCTCTCAAGATGTTTGCATGTATTTACTTGAGGAATACGATGTTGCGTTGGTGCCAGGAGAAGCTTTTGGCGAACCAAACGGTATCCGCCTTTCATATGCAGCGTCAGACGACGATCTAAAAGTGGCTTGTGAACGTATTCATTCGGCCTTTTCTAAGATAACGCGTGTTTCAAACTAACCACCCGCGGAGCAGCCAACGTCTAATACCACATCCCTTTGGCCCATTCTTGCTGACGTAAATTGACCATGAATCTACCTCATTCGGTCAAAGACCGCTATTGGCTCCATATTACTCTGTTTTTGCTGACGCTGGGCACAACGACCTGGTCTGGCGCAGAAATGGCCGGCCGTTTTCTTCTTTATGAGGCTGCATCTCCATGGTTTAGCATGGGCTCTATTGTGGTATCAGCGCCTTTTATTATAGATGGACTCCTATTTTCTTGTTCATTACTTCTATTTCTGACGGTGCACGAATTTGGGCACTATTTTGCGGCTCGGCGCCACCGCGTCTCAACCTCTTTGCCCTTCTTCATTCCTTTCCCTTTTAATGGAATTGGGACATTTGGGGCTGTCATTCGAATCCGGCAACAGATTCCTTCCATGCGGAAGCTATTCGATATTGGCGTCGCAGGACCTTTGGCAGGCTTCGTGATTGCGCTTCTCGTCCTGCTGGTTGGCTTTTGGACGCTTCCTGGCCCGGATTATATCGAAGGCATGCCAGGACACGATAACTTAAAAGAATACATTGTCGATAACGGGAGCTTTCCACCTGAAATCATTCCAGAGAGCACCGAGGAAGGGAATATCACCCTGTTTATTGGGGTTACTCCCTTGTATTGGATCCTCTCGCAGTTTTTTTCAGACGTCCCGCCCATGTGGGAAATGTATCATTACCCCATCTTGTTTGCCGGTTGGTTAGGGCTCTTTTTTACGGCTCTCAACCTGCTTCCGGTGGGTCAGTTAGACGGCGGCCACATCTTGTACGCGCTAATTGGTCCTAAATGGCATAGTATTGTCGCAAGGGGCTTTGTGATGATCTTACTTTTCTCGGGAGGACTGGGGTTCATAAGCGAAATGAAGCCCGTGTTCTATGCCTGGGACCCGTTATTGGGAGACTTATCGTGGCTAATCCTTGCCTCCATGCTATACTTCTACTTGCATAAAATATTTGAAGGCAAGCTAGAGTGGATGGTGCCTTCTTTACTGCTTCTGGTTGCGGGAATTGCTGCATCTTCCACTTCATCCTGGATGATAAAGCACATTGGGTACAGCGGATGGCTGGTTTGGAGTTTGCTTATCATCTTATTGATTAAAGTGGATCATCCGCCGGTGGCATACATGGAGCAGCTCACCCCAAAACGCCGAATACTAGCGTTTGTTAGTCTCCTTATTTTTGCCCTGTGCTTTAGTATAAAACCACTCTATATTGGGTGAATGATTGGCCTTCCGGGTAACAAACCTAGAAGCTCTATTTTTATCCCGTTCACGAAACGTAACCCTATCGATCTCGTTCGCTACCGCTACCCTCTATTTAAAAGCGATCCTATTGATCAAGCGAACACGTATGAGACTCAGGGTTTACCCGGTTCGGTATTTTTTCCCACTCTTGTTGATCATCTCTCTGATTTTCTGGGGCTGCGATACGCTTCCTGGAACAGAAGGTGGGGGCAATTCGGCGCCGGAAGTTAGCCCGGGTTCTGTATTTGTTAACCCCGAAGTTGTCGATACAGATCGTTTGGCCTTCACGGACGGTAAGGCTTCCACTGAAATAACGGTTCAAGTCAATCTGTTTGACGAAGATGGGGACGTGCGTAATGTGTTTGTTGTCGTTCAGTCTCCGGTTGTTGGAGCAGCACCTGCCGGAGAGTTTAAGCAGCAAGTCAATGGCGGCGGTCTGCGCACGTTTACGGTCCCAATATCTATAAGCGAAGGCGCAACAGGGGCCTATCAGGTCGTTGTGTTCGCGTCTGATCGTACTGAGCGCATGAGCAATCGGATTTTTGGAATGCTAACCGTGACAGCGGGTAGCGAACCGCCGGTTATTGACTCGATTGACATCCCATCTGTGATTACTCGACCTGCTGAAGGGCAGCCATCCATTGTTCTGCCCATTGTGGCTCACGTTTCAGACCCGGATGGGCTGGATAACGTCTTGTTTGTCGAGGTAGTTGTAAACTCTGTCACAACCTTAATTATGTGCGACGATGGAGACCTTGGCGTGTGTAATGCTGGTAGCAGTAGCGGGGACGACCAAGCAGGCGATGGTAAATTTACCCTCACCATTCAGCTGGCGTCCACGAATGCTGCTGGACAATATCTATTTGAATTTACAGCCGTAGATCGATCAGGTCTTCGGAGTGCTCAAGTTGCACGCATCCTTACGGTCAACTAATGCATTTTAGACGTTTTAGTAAGCTACTCTTACTGGCCTTTCTTTGCGGCGCACCACTTTCTTCGGTAGCGCAGCGAGCATTCATTCAGAGCCCTTTCCAAGGTTTTACGGAAAGCCCGTACGGCATCCTGAATAACAGCGTTGCCAATTTACACACCGATGGTGGTAGGGTCTGGGTTGGTCCTTTCTTAAACACCTCCTCTGACCTTGGTGCCACGTGGTACTTACCGGATTCTGACTCTTTGTTTGGGACGGTCAATCGCTTGTTTTCTCTTGATATAGACGGAAATGTGATTGTTGCCGGAATCGGCAGATCTGATCAAACTGGAGGACAAAGTATCCAAACCGCTTCTGGTTTTTTAGTCTCTGAAGATGGTGGGTCTTCCTTTAGTTATAGATTCCCGCAACTTGATGGGCCAGAAGACGATACCGAAGTTTATGGCGTGTCCGTATTGCCAGCTCTTCCGGTGATTGTACCACAGCAAAGCCCTCCGTTTGATGTCGATTACGATCCCGTCACGCAGCAAATGTGGGTTGCCGGGTGGGCTAGCGGTATCCGCAGGAGTGCAGACATGGGACGCACGTGGATGCGCGTGGTTTTACCTCCAGATAATCTCGATGTAATCAGCCCTGAAAATCCTTACACATTTTCAGTGGAGCCCCAGCGTGGAGGAACCGGATCATTGAATCATATGGGTTTTTCTGTGCTCGTTGATGGTAGTGGGACCATTTGGGCCGGAACGGCTGGTGGGCTGAACCGCTCTACAAACGGCGGGACTGCATGGCGCAAGTTTAGGACGGATGTTAGTGGGAAGTCGTTAACCGGCAATTGGATCATATCCCTAGAAGAACAACCACTCACTTCGCCCCCAACCATTTGGGCAGCGAGTTGGAATACTGGTGAGTCTGGCGGAGCAGCTGGACAATATGGAGTAACCGTAGTACGCAATGGAGGTGAGGATTTCTCACAGACCTTGCTTGGCGAAAAGGTGTACGATTTCGCCTTCGATTCCGGTACGGTATACGTAGCAGGGGATAATGGCCTATTTATCTCAAATGATGAGGGGCGAACGTGGAATTCAGTTTCGCAGTTCAGAGATGCCACATCAGGAAGAATTGTAAGACCGCAATCAAGCGTATTTTCAGTCGAAGTGGACGATAGGGCCCTATGGGTGGGCACGTCTGATGGGCTTTTAAGGTCACTGGATGGAGGATCTACGTGGACTATTTTCCATGTTGACGTACCTCTTCATCCCGCAGAAGCGAGTGCTTCCGTTCCGGATGTCAATTCTTTTGCCTATCCCAATCCGTTTTCTCGGGGCGATGATTCCTTTGTCCGGATAAAATTTGATGCCGCCGGGGACGGGACGGCAACCATTCGGATATTCGATTTCGGAATGAACCTCGTCCGGTCCATTACAACCTCGGTGTCTGCCGGGACCAATGAATCGATGTGGGATGGTTTGAACTCAGGAGGGGCCACCGTTCCAAACGGGCCGTATTTTTATGATGTCGAAGTAGGGAATAAACGGCATCGTGGCAAAATTTTGGTGATCGAATGATGGTCTTTCGAAAGTGGGCAGCCCTCTTCGCGATGTGTTTCTTCGTTCACGTGTGCTTTCATGCGCAGGTGTCTATGGCCCAATACGCTGGTTCTTTTTCAAGGATTGGGTTTGGAGCACGGGGTATATCACTTGGGAATGGCTTGGCTGGGGACACGAGAAGTGGCACGAGTCCGTACTACAATCCAGCATTCGCTCCGCTTGTAGCGGGACAGAACATTGAAGCCTCTGTTGCTTCGCTTAGCTTCGATAGGTCCCTTCAGTTTTTGCAATTGAGTGCGCCTCTTCAAACAAAAGCTGGATTTGCCCTTGGACTTATTCACGCCTCCGTTTCGGACATCGACGGACGGGACAACAGCGGTTTTCATACTAAGAACCTGTCCGTCGACGAGTACGCTGGGTTTTTAGCTTTTGGACTCAAGTTTTCAAATCGGATAAGCGCCGGTGTGGGCCTCCAGATGTTTAGAACCGATCTGTTTGATGGGTTGACCCCAGCAAATAGCATTGGCCTGGATTTTGGTTTCGCTGCTCAGGTGGCCGACAACTGGAGCCTAGGACTCGTCGCCGACGACCTATTAGCCCGCTATTCTTGGGATTCTTCAGATTTAGGGGGAAGCGGAAGAACGATTACCGATTCGTTTCCACGGCGCATCCGATTGGGGGTAAGTACCTATCAACTAAAGGGCACACTTTCTTTCCATGGAGAAGTTGAATCGCGGTTTAGTTCCGTTCGAACTGAAACAAGAACAACCCGGATCTTTGGAGATTCTCCTGCTGAAACGAGCGAGGAAAAGACGCTTGTAGACCAAGAATTCAGGCTTAGAGCAGGAACGGAGTATATTCCTCTTCAAGGTTTTGCCGTTCGGGTTGGCTTAGAGCAGCTAGGTAGCGAGGCACTGGATTCTGTTCGGCCGTCTTTTGGGTTCAAGGGTGAGCAAAAGATGGGGGAATTGACGATTCGAGCCGAATACGGCCTTGCATTAGAGGCTGAATCAGGCGGAAAGATGCATCTTTTTAGTATAACACTCTTCTTATGACCACGACCGCATTAGTCCCAAGACGGCCTTTTTCTATTCAGCATATTCTTCGCCTAACGGCTTATGCATGCATTGTTATAGTTATAGGGGCACCCCTTTCGTCAAGTGCTCAAGATTCTGGCTTGTCGTTTCTACGATTAGGGCCAGACGCAAGGGCCCTGGCCCTAGGCGATGCGGGGGTTGCTTCAGCTTCTGGCGCTCGTGCCACGTATTGGAATCCTGCAGGCTTAGCTAGTTCTATGTCGAAGCAAGTCTCTTTTTCGCACCACATCTGGATAGCGGATGTTCGAACCTTGGCGCTTCAAAGCTCGTTTCCACTTGGCGAGAAAACCGGAGTTGGATTTTTTGTTGTGGCTACCGGAGCTGGGGATCTTGAAGCTCGAACGAATCCGGGCGCCTCAGAAGGCTTTTTTAATGCTCAATTTGTGAGCACGGGCGTTTCTGTTGGGCGCTCATTTGGCTTTGTCCGCGCGGGTGCGACTGTGAAATACCTTTCGGAGCGCATTTTTACCAGCTCTGCCAACGGATATGCCTTCGATTTTGGACTCCAATCTTCATTCATGGATGAGAGCTTTGTGGCAGGAGTCACGTATTCCAATCTTGGAAAAATGGACGCCCTGAATGTTGTTGCAACCAAGCTGCCAAAAATTGCTCGAGCGGGCGTGGAGTTTTACCCATTTCGCATTTTGACAGAGACGGACGGCGAGCAACTGCTTAGCACTGCTTTATCCATAGAATGGTCTAGAAATTATGTCACAGAGGAAGCCCAGTTCCATATTGGCCTTTCCGGCGAAGTGCTCGAAACGGTTACAGCCAGAGTTGGGTACCTTTCGAATGACGCACTTAGGTCAATTTCCGCTGGTTTGGGACTAGATATAGCCAATCTTTTAGTCGACTATGCCATCATTCCGTTTGAAGACGGCTTTGGTGGGCCCGCTCATATTATGACGGTAGGCTATACTTGGTAGCTCACGGCCGTCCTTAATTCGACGTGTCTTTCCGCGCGCCTAGTTCCGCGTGTCTAGATTCCGCGCGCCTAGTTTCCGCGCGCCTAGTTTCCGCGCGCCTAGTTTCCGCGCGCCTAGTTTCCGCGCGCCTAGTTCCACAGTGCTTGAAAGGCCTTCTGGAGCGCCTCGAAACCTATACCGGTAGAGCCTGATCGGGCTCTGAGCGAGCACCAAAAGTCCAGAATTAGCATTTGGGCTGCATGAATTGGGACGGCAATCCAAAAGCTTCGCGAGCGCCAAACAAGTGCTCCAAGCGCAACGCCGCCTATTATCGACAGGAAAGCCTCGGCAAAGGGCTTATTGAAATGCATGATAGCGAAGGGCATAGCTTGAATTACGATGGCCATTGGGCCAAACGATCGTGCGGTTCCAAAGAGCACAAATCCGCGCCATAAATATTCCCAGCCTATCCAGTAGAGCAGGAAGAAGGCCTCGTACACCAGAAAGATATTCCAGTTAATGGCCGCTTCGGAATAGTGTGGATATTTGACTTGAAAAGCGGAAGAATCGGACAAAAACCAGGTTCCTACAATAACCAAGGGTAAGTACAGTCCCGTGATTTTCAGTGCGAATGAATAGTCGCCGAGGCCGAGGCCCATTTCGCTCCAGGAAAACTTAAAGCCCCACTTGAGCAGGATTACAGGTACGCAAAACCCAAGCACACCCTGCATTCCAAACCACCAAATCCAAGAAGCAAGGCCGCTGCGATCTAATTCTAGGAGGGGAGCGATGTCGGACCTGAAAAAACTCCGATCACCTAATTTCATCTGTAGAATAACGATGAAAGCCGCGATCAATAGAATTGAAGCAGCCTGTACGTCGAGGGCTTTCAAACCTCGGCTTAATCTGTTCCATTCGTCTTGAATAGACAATCGCATAAACCGGACTAATTATGTCTAAACGTGTCGTTCAGCGTGATAAGAGCTCCGGACTAATGGGCCGCTTTCAACGTGTTCAATTCCTTTGGCTTCCCCAACTTCCTTGTACCACTGGAATTTATCTGGGTGGATAAACTCAATTACTGGGAGGTGCATGCGGGTAGGCTGCAGGTATTGGCCAATGGTCATCACATTGAGTCCGATTTTAACAAAATCGTCCATTAGAGTCAAAACCTCGTCTTCCTGTTCGCCTAGGCCCACCATGATTCCACTTTTGGTTCTCAAGCCCTGCTGTTTAGATCGGTCTAGGACATCGAGGGAGCGCTGGTAAATGGCTTGTGGTCGTACTTGCTTGTACAACCTAGGCACGGTTTCCACATTGTGGTTCATGACTTCAGGGCGGGCGTCGATCACGGTTTGCAATGCATCCCAAGCGCCGCGGAAATCGGGGATTAAGACCTCGATTGTGACGCCTTCAATTTCCTCGCGGAGTCTCTTAATGGTTTCAGCGAATATCGGAGCGCCTCCATCCTTACGCTCATCTCGGTTCACGCTGGTAATAACGGCGTGCTTTACACCCATTGTTTTTGCAGCTTCCGCAACGCGGTTGGGTTCATCCCAATCGAGTCCGGGGTCCGGCCGGCCGGTCATAACCGCGCAAAATCCACAGCTTCTAGTGCATACATTCCCTAGAATCATGAATGTCGCTGTACCAGCCGTCCAACATTCACCCATATTAGGGCAACGTGCGCTCTGGCAGACGGTGTGGAGACCATTGGAGTCAATTGTATTGACTAGCTTCTTGAACGTTTCGCCGTAAGGGAGCTTTACCCGGAGCCAGTCAGGCCTATTTCCGCGTGTATTTTCAACGGGTGTAGGTCCTATTACCGGCAACTCAACCATGCCATCTCCACCAGCCGGTTCGGCAGGTTTTGCAGTCCGCAGCTTGAGATCACCTGGACGGTATCCTTTATTTCTTTCTTTTTGATCTCCCATAACTAATTTCGGCCAAATGAACCATTTTGAAGCGTTTACCGAGGATGAAAACAAACATCGGCTACTTCTTTAAGATCCCCTGAATGCGGCAAACACCTGATGAAGTTTCCGTCTGAAACGCTATCTTGAGATAGCCGTTCTAGGTTGAAAGTGAATATAATTCAACCCTCATTTGTAAGAAAAACATCACGTATATGGGCAAATCACCTGCCAAATCCATCGGTCCACAGGAAGTAGAACAGATCTTTATGGAGCATACCAATGCACTTGGGATGATGCCTCTTGTTTTGGGAATGCAGTCCAGCAAAGGGATTGATCTTATGGATGAGCGTTCAGGCCGGAGCTATATGGACTTCTTTGGCTTTTACGCGTCTAGCGCCCTCGGAATGAACCATCCCAAGATGGTGAACGACGAAGAGTTTAAAGAGCGCTTGATGGATGCAGCTCTAAATAAGGTGACGAACTCAGATATTCGCACCGTGCATATGGCCCGTTTTCTTGACACGTTTGGACGTGTAGCAAAACCTGACTATCTGCCGTATGCCTTTTTCGTTTCAGGTGGTGCGCTTGCTGTCGAAAATGCTCTTAAGACCGCGTTTGACTGGAAGGTTCGAAAAAACTACCAGAAGGGTTATCGCAGGGAAGTAGGAACGAAGGTGCTTCACTTTGATCAAGCATTTCATGGTAGAAGTGGGTATACGCTGTCCCTAACGAACACAGCGGACCCAAGAAAGACCATGCACTTTCCGAAGTTCGATTGGCCTCGTGTTTCTAATCCTAAAATTGTGTTTCCACTTGACGCGCATTTAGATGATTTGATCAAACGGGAACAGGTAGCCCTCAATCAGGCAAAACACTTCTTCGAGTCCATGAAGGACGAAATTGCCTGTGTTATTATTGAGCCGATCCAGGGAGAAGGAGGGGACAATCACTTCAGAAAAGAATTTCTGCAGGCCCTGAAAGACTTGTGTTTGGAAAACGACGCGCTGCTCATCTTTGACGAAGTTCAGACGGGAGTCGGAATGACCGGCAAAATGTGGGCCCATCAAGCAATTGGGGTAGAGCCCGATATCATCGCTTTTGGTAAAAAGACCCAGGTTTGTGGCATTTTGGCTGGCCGTCGGTTGGACGAAGTTGAGAGCCACGTTTTCAAACTAGGCAGCCGTATTAACTCTACGTGGGGCGGTAACTTGGTTGACATGGTTCGCTTTGACCGGATTCTAGAGATTATGGAAGAGGATAATCTCGTTGAGAACGCCCAAGTTATGGGCGACCACCTGATGGGCTTACTGCACTCTCTTTCCAAAGAGACTGCGTCGGTAACCAATGTTCGAGGAGTCGGTTTGATGTGCGCCGTGGATTTGCCAACACCTGAATTCAGAGACCGCTTGTTGCAGCGTTGCTACGACGAAGGCATGATTATCCTTGGATGTGGATCACGCACTGTTCGATTCAGGTCGCCACTAACGATTACCAAGGAAGAGATCAGCACAGGCTTGAACTTGATACGAGACGCTATCTTGCGTATTGAAGAAGAGTACAGGCCGTACGAAAAAAAGCGTGGTTTGACGGACGCCTTACTGGACGGATAGGTTCAGGTCAAGGTTGACGTTGAGAGAGTCTAGTTCGCAAAAAAAGAGCGGGGGTGGCCAAATGGCCACCCCCGCTCTTTTGCATTTCTACGAAATAGGAGGAAGATTCGTGTTAGCCCTTGGGCCTTTACATAAGTCTTCCAACGACCCTATTCAGGTGCAGCAGTATTCTTTTTAACACCTGCTTTTGCAGCAATTTGATCTGGGGTAACACCCGAGTTCACTTTGATGCTGGAAAAAGAGATGGTCTGAGTACCTTGCCCTCCCATTTCTGCCGTCTGGGTAAATGCCATTATGAAACCACCGCCGATATCACGGTAGTCGCTCATAACCGACAAGATTTTGCCTACAGGGCTGTTCGTTTCTTGAGCCGCCACATATTTGGTTTCTTTATCAAACAAAAACTTAACGGTCGTTCCGTTCGTGGTCACGTTAACGGCATACACTGGGCGATCGTTGAGCACTTCATCTTCCAGTAGCACAAGTGCTGAATCTGGGAGATTGAGAAACTCAAGTTCTCCTTTTGCAGAAGAACGCTGAAACTGCTCGCGCTGAGCGGCTGGCAAGTTGCTCAGTTCGGTGCGGGTGCCGCCCATTTCCATCCAGCCTTCAAGTGGCGTGTAATACGCCTTCTGATTTACCTGTTCAGCTGATACCACAGCTGGGCCACCCATAAGTTCAATATTGGTATACCCGTAGCCTGGAAATAAACTCCAGCTCTCAAGGACTAATTCCAACGTTCCCATTTGTGGGATTTCGAACGCGATATCAGCTTCTGATACCAGGTCTTTCACTTCGCGCCACGCGGTTAGGCCGCCCGTTGCTTCAATATTTGCTTCGATCACACCACGAGCTGTCATGGCTGTCTGCGCAGTTGCAGAGTGAGATGTCATGAACAACAGGCCTAGTGCTACTAGTGCAAAGCTGTAAATACGCTTCATGTAATAATGCTCCTTCAGATGATTTAGGACTTAAAAATAACCTATACGTAAGCAGTCACTTCAGAGATTCAAACGCAGAAAAACTAGACTTCAGTAAATTCTGCGTCTTCGATACCTTCTGATTCAGTGTCGTCGATTACTATTTTCGTTACATCGGCAATGGAATCGCCGGGGCGAATTTTAATAACTCGCACTCCTTGGGTATTTCTTCCAAGCTTGGAAATAGACCCGATATCCATGCGGATCATAATTCCACCTACCGTTGAAATCATGAGATCATTTTGCTCAATGACACCTTTGATCGCGACAATGGGGCCCGTTTTGGCGTTGGTTTTTTGAGCAATAATTCCCTTTCCACCGCGAGACTGAAGTCTGTACTCTGCAAGTGGCGTTCTCTTGCCATAGCCGTTTGCGCTGATGGTCAAGATGTCACGTGATTCGTCCTCGACAACGATCATTCCAATTGCCGTATGGCCTTTGGTAAGACGAATACCGCGAACACCGCGGGTGTTTCGGCCCATTGGACGCGTGTCAGATTCGTTGAAACGAATACAAACACCACTGGATGAGGCAATTATAACGTTTGCGTTGCCGTCGGTTAGATGGGCTTCAATGAGTTCATCTCCTTCATCCACCGATATGGCGATGATTCCGTCAACACGCGGTCTCGAAAACGCAGCCAATTGCGTTTTTTTAACCTGTCCACCTTTGGTGGCCATTAGAACGTAGTGCGTATCGAGGAAATCCTCGCTCCTAAAGTCGTCCTTCGATACCGGTAAAATGGCCCGAATGCGATCTTCTGGGCCGATATTGATGCAATTTCGGATGGAACGGCCTTTGCTTGTCCGGCTACCTTCGGGTATTTCATAAATGCGGAGCCAGTAGCACTTGCCATGGTCCGTAAAAAAGAGAAGATAGTCGTGGTTGGTTCCAACAAAGAGATGCTCAATGAAGTCCTCATCTCGCATTGCAGTCCCGCGCTTGCCTGTGCCGCCGCGGCCCTGAGCTGCATACTCAGTGGACTTAGTTCGTTTGATTAATCCTTGGCTGGAGATCGAAACAACAACTTGATCGTCTTCAATAAGGTCTTCAATGAAGATGTCGCCACCACCAGTGTAGTCGATCTCAGTCCGGCGGACATCGCCATACTTATCTCGCATTTCGATGAGTTCATTCTTGATGATATCGGAACGAAGTCCTTTATCAGCTAGAATCTCATTCAAACGGGCGATTTCAAGCAATAGGGCTTGATATTCGTCTTCAATTTTTTGACGCTCAAGTCCCGTTAATCGATTCAAACGAAGGTCAAGAATCGCTTTTGCTTGAATATCGGAGAGGGTGAATAGCGACTCGCCATGCGTCGGCAATTCGAGTTTCGTCAGCTGTGCAACGGTAAGCTTCTCTGGGAATACCCCTTTCATCAGGGCTTCCTTAGCGGCTTCGGGGTCGCTAGAGTGCCGTATGATTGTGATCACGGCATCCAAATGATCCAGGGCAATGGACAAGCCTTCCAACACGTGCGCCCGTTCCTCAGCCTTGCGAAGCTCAAATTGAGTTCGTCGAAGAACCACGTCGTGCCGATGCTCGACGTAGTACTTGATCATTTCTTTGAGATTCAGCGTACGAGGTCGGCCTTTTACAAGGGCCACAACGTTCATCCCAAACGTCTGCTGAAACTGCGTAAACTTATATAGCTGATTCAGAACAACATTTGGAACGGCATCTCGCTTTAGCTCAATTACGATGCGCATTCCGTCGCGATCCGACTCGTCCCTGAGGTCCGAAATTCCCTCGATGTGTTTATCTCGAGCCAGGATCGCAATCTTTTCGATCAAAGAGCTTTTGTTGACCTGATACGGTATTTCAGTGGCAATGAGTGCCAATCTGCCGGGACGAACTTCCTCTTCATGGATTTTGGCGCGCATTATGACGCGGCCCCTTCCAGTGTGATACGCTTGGCGCACTTCCGTATGACCGTAGATGATGCCGCCGGTGGGGAAGTCGGGCGCGGGCATGATCTTTACTAGGTCGTCAATCGTGACATCATTGTCTTCGATATAGGCTATCGTTGCATTGATGCTTTCAGTAATGTTGTGCGGAGGGATCTTAGTAGCCATCCCGACTGCAATTCCGTCCGAACCGTTTATCAGAAGGTTGGGAACGGCAGAAGGAAGAACCTCAGGTTCTTGAAGCGACCCATCAAAGTTCTCCTGAAAATTGACCGTCTCTTTCCCTAAGTCTCTCAGCATTTCTTCCGAAAGCCGGGTCATGCGCGTTTCCGTGTATCGCATGGCAGCGGCGCGGTCACCGTCTACGGAACCAAAGTTACCTTGGCCATCCACAAGCGGATATCGCATGGAAAACTCCTGGGCCATACGCACCATCGTGTCGTACACAGCCGTATCCCCGTGAGGGTGATACTTTCCGAGGACTTCCCCAACAATACGAGCGCTTTTCTTATAAGCAGATCCTGCGCCCATGTGGAGTTCATTCATTCCGTAAAGCACCCTGCGATGGACGGGTTTTAAACCATCTCTAACATCAGGAAGAGCTCTGCTCACAATCACCGACATTGAATAGTCGATGTAGGAGGACTTCATTTCCTCCTCAATATTGATCGGAATGATCCGTTGTTTTTTTTCTTCTTCTTCCATGCGCTCTGGCGCTATCTCAAGATTAAGGGAATGTTCAACTCACTACAGCACGTTTGCCGGCCTTAACAAATGGATCAAACAAACGTGATTCCTAGCCGACGGCAACCGTAAAAACTGTATCCTTCAATATACATCAAAATCCTGATATTGCCTAGTTCGTAAGGCCTACTTTAGAGCACGTGTAACACGTTGTGCAGCAAGACATTATGATGATATGCGTGCATCAAATATGGACTTGATTATGCTTCTTTTGTGAAAGAAGCAATAGGCTGAACCTATCGCTAAACTTTGTTCGTAGGAGCCGCTTCAAACATCAGGACGGAAATGAGCTCGGGCGAGTTCCTTTCATTCGATTCATTGACCCCCAGACTCAGAGATTGTTGAAAAAGATTCTTTTCCTTTTGCTCGTTGGTTGCGCTTTTGTGGCCCGCCCTTCACTGGCTCAAAACACCTCTTCAATTAGTGGATTTGTACGAGATGTAGAGTCTGGTGAGACCCTCCTTTTAGCCAACATTCGCATCCAGGATACGAGCTTAGGCGCTGCTTCCAACACGTCCGGGTATTACGCATTAACCGGTCTATCTGCCGGCCGTTACGTTCTCTTAGTTTCGTATATCGGATATATAACCAAGGAGATTGATATTACTCTTGGGCAAGACCAACAAATCCGGTTGGATATTGAACTGGACCCACAGGGATTTGAAGTTGGCGAAGTCGTGATTACGGCAGAAGAGGACTCGGAAGAAGAGCAGCGGCAATTGGGAGCGATAAAAATGACAACCGCAACCATCAGGAAGCTCCCAACCATTCTTGAACCTGACGTTTTCCGGTCCCTGCAATTGCTTCCAGGTGTGAAGGCTGCGTCTGATTTTTCTAGCGGACTCTACATTCGAGGGGAGAGTCCGGATCAAACGTTGATTCTCTTGGATCGTACCACTGTATATAACCCCTCTCATTTCTTTGGCGTGTTTTCAACGTTTAATCCGGACGCAATCAAGGATATTAGGCTGTACAAAGGAGCCTATCCATCTTCCTATGGCGGAAGAATAGGATCCGTCGTGGACATCTATAACAAGGATGGCAATCGGAAAGAAACAGAAGGGACCTTTACGCTTGGACTGCTGGCATCGCGGGCCATGGTTGAAGGACCGCATAAGTGGGGTTCTTGGATGTTGGCTGTTCGCCGCTCTACGGTCGAGCCCGTTTTGGCTGCCGCTCGAAGTAGCGGTTCTGGGAGCATCCCTGAGAAGTTCTTCTTTGTGGACACGAACGGGAAAATCAATTTTGACCTATCTGATGACGATCGACTCTCTTTTTCTTTTTATACAGGAAAAGATGTTGTGGTTGTCCCCATTGTATCGGACGTCGATGTACAGCTCCGCTATGGCAACGAGACCATCTCGGCCAACTGGACGCACCTTTTTTCTGATAGACTGTTTTCAAATTTTACCTTTACCAGGTCCCACTACTTCAGCAAGCCGTCATTCGAATTCGCGTCGACGTTTTCATCCCAGGATAATCAAGTACGAGACTACTCAGTTAAGAGTGACATCGAGTTTATACCAGATTCTCGTCACACGCTAAAAGCAGGGTTTTGGGGTGGTCAGCTTCGATTTGATTTGACAAATACGTTTGATCGCACAGAGGTATTCTCTCTCGTAACCCGTTCGATTTATGGAAACGGGTTTGCAGAATATATCTATCGACCTACGGAGCTTTGGACTATTACTTCGGGAGCTCGAGCCTCGTATTTCGAAAACGGCGGGTTCTTTCGTGTTGAGCCGCGCCTTTCGTTCGAGCGGCAGCTTTCAGAACGATTATTCGCTCAACTCGGACTCGGGCGCTACAATCAGTTCTTGACGCTTGTTTCAAACGAGGCCTTTTCAGGACTCGACGTGTGGCTTACATCTGCTAGTGGCGTTCCTCCTGCATACGGAGATCAGTATGTAACCGGGCTCAAATACAGAACGCCTAACGGCTTCCGAATCGAATGGGAAGGGTACTACCGTACGATGAGGGACCTGTTTTCGCTGAACCCTTTTCTACCGGATATAGCTGGCCTCGCGTATGAAGACATGTTCCATTTTGGAGATGGATACGCGTGGGGATCAGAAATATTTGTTGAAGGCCATCTTGGTCCTGTCTCCGGGTTTGCAGGATACACGTATTCGATTACGCGTCGACGTTTTCCTGCGATCAATGAAAGAACCTACTATTCGCCAAAGTATGACCGAACGCACGACCT
This sequence comes from bacterium, assembly GCA_013204185.1. Taxonomy (GTDB): domain Bacteria; phylum Bacteroidota; class Rhodothermia; order Rhodothermales; family UBA10348; genus UBA10348. Next base: position 33,273 of record JABMOI010000268.1, read on the forward strand.
AAACCTGACGGCGTCATATAATCTAAGCAGGTCGTGGCAGCTTACAGCCGTATTTAACTATGCAACGGGCCAAGCATATACCGAGCCAGCTTCCCAATATCGACTGACTCATTCACCGTTTCAGGTCGACGATACAAACGTGCTTATCAGTCCTTTTAACGGGTCGCGCTTGCCTGCTTACCATCGTTTAGATATTGGCGCGACGAAAACGGGTACCATTTTCGGAGCGGCCTTTGAACTCCAACTTCAAGTTGTGAATGCCTATAACCGCAAGAATATCTGGTTTCCATTTTTCGAGTTTAAGGATGATGGTAGTGTGAGTCGCGAAGACGTAAAACAGATTCCGTTCCCTATCCCAAATATTGCATTTACGCTTAACTTTTAGTCTGAATTATCATGCGGGCATCTAACACTTTATTGTTTCTATTGCTGGCCTCCTTGAGTGTACTTGGAGGGTGTGATAGTACGACTGCTTCGGAC
>JABMOI010000269.1 GCA_013204185.1 bacterium
CGCCCGGACCTGACATCGCCTGGACTTGACATCGCCTGGACTTGACATCGCCCGGACCTGATATCGCCCGGACTTGAATCAGGCTCGACCTGGCCGTGACCTGGCCCGCCCCCGATTCGATGGGCTTTAATGGTTGTGCCGTACACGCTAAACTTCAGGCAATTGAAATGGGCTGCATGTTGGCTGAGAATCGCGCAAAATATGGCAGAATCGCGCCAAAAATCAGGTTTTAGCGCCAAAAAGATCCTTTTGGCGTCAAAATAGAATGAATCGCGCCACAATTTTCAATCATCTTCAGCGCGAATGAATGGCGAAAGCACCTAAAAAGGCCCCAATACTGGTCTAAAACGCGATAATGAGGTTTGTGATTTTGGCGCTGGGAAGAATCGCGCCAAATGGTAACTGAAGCAGGACCCCAGAAATGAAACGGGAATTCCCAACCGAACAGAACCGAAACTCAGAACGCGCGGTCAATGCCCGGCCTTTATGTTAATCGTTCTTATTTTTTGTCAAACCAAACGCCGCGGGTGCGGCCGTTTCCGGCGCTAAAGCCGCTCACGGCTCCAGATGGGTCTCGGTCAAACACTACGGAACCGAAAAACCACATTCCGCCGGCAAAATTGTCGTTATCGAGGTGGCTAATGGCGAAGGGTTTGTACCAGCGATGGTGCGCCATCAATTTGCCCTCTTCTACCTTCAAGGTATAGGACGTTTCAAGCTCGGCATTGTAATAGACCCCTTCGTATTCCATCAACTTTTCAGGCGAGATGGGCTCGTCCAGGATTTTCTCCATGGGCGAGTTGGGGCCCTGATGATGCGTCGCGCGCGAAACGGAGCCGTCCGATTCGTAGTGGAACGTGACAGAAGCGGCTACTCCTACAAAAGTAAAGGTGGAGTCGCTCGTTGGCGTGACTTCAAAGCGGGGCTGGTTCGTGGCCTGAGCGTACATCGTCCCGTTTTCAATCGAATACACAATTTGCAACGGAGCGCCAATGAACTGATACCGGCCCGCGATGGCTTTCATTTGTTCAGGAGTAGGTTTAGATGCGGACTCCTCTTTCGCGGGTGGTGTTTCATCTTTTTCAGGTTCTAAGTACTCCCCGAAAAACGCCTCGGCAATGTCCGTCCACATTCCATTTCCATAGGCTGGGTGGTTGCTGGATATGAACAGCCCGGACTTGATGTCGGGCATATACCCGAAGAAGGTGCGGTGTGAGGTTTCTCCGCCGGTGTGCGTGTAGAGTTGTTGTCCGCGCCATTTTCGAACGCCGAGTCCAAGTCCGTACCCAGTAGAATCTCCACTGGTAAGGACACCGGTCGTGGTAATGGCTTCAATCGCCGATTTCCCCCCAACCGTCATATTGGTGTAGTTCAACATCCACTTGGTCATATCCATTGCGGTGGAGTTTACGCCGCTGGCCCCGTAGGCGGAGGCAAAATCCGTTACGTAAACATATCCACCACCTTTGGCCGGAGCGTATCCCTGAGAGCTACCTGGAATAACTTGACCCTGTTGGGTTTTGACGGTCGTGTTGTTCATTCCGAGGGGATTAAAAATCCGTTTCGTCATAAAGTCGGTCCACGACTCACCAGACACACGTTCCACGACCCTAGCAAGCAGCATAAACGTGGTGTTATTGTAATTGTATTCGGATCCAGGAGGGTTTTGCAGAGAAGCTTGGCGCTGCACGACGTAGATGGGTTCATCCGCATCCATAGCATCCGTAGACCGCCAGCCGGCCATGGCAAGGAAGTTCAGAATTTCCCGGTACCCTGTGGTGTGGTTAAGCATGTTCCGCAATGTCACCGGCGTGCCGAAGTCTTTCAATTCCGGAATATGTTTTCGAACGTCGTCATCCAGCGAAAGCTTGCCTTCGTTCACCAGTAGCATAATGGCCATCGCCGTGAATTGCTTAGAAACTGAGGCGATACTCATGCCCGAGTTTTCCGTCATGGGAACGCCATAGGTCAGGTTGGACATACCGTACCCCTTAGCCAGCACGACCTTGCCATTTTTCAACACCGAAATTGAAACTCCGGGACCCTGTTTAGACGAAAACGGGGTCATCAACTGATCAACCAGCTTTTTGGGGTCTTTTGCTTTGGCTCGGCGGAAACGAGAAGGATTGAATAGGCGCCTTCGGCGCCCTCAAACGAACTAACTTCAACCGTGTATTTGCCTGTGACTTTTGGCGTGAACTGAAACGGTTCAGGTCCGCGATCGGGGCCGTCATTTTTCAAAACTTCCTTTCCGGACGGATCCAATACCCGCACTACAACATCGACTGTTTGTTGGTCTACGTAGCCATAAACAAAAAAGTCAACGCTTGCCTCAAACGTGTAAACCTCCTTTGAATCATGAGTTAGGGTACCCGCTTGAGCTTTCCCAATTTTGAGTTGCTGGCCAAAAGCTGAGGTAGAAAGGAAGAGGAGCGCGAGAATGAAATAGCGGCGCATGTGCGTGTAGGGTAGGTTGATCAATTGTATATATAGTAATCAACGAAGATTGGAAGAGCTACCTGAAAAGCGGGTTTTTACTGTGGCGGTGATCCCCTCTTTACAAAAAAGTCGTATTGTTACGGACAGAGGAGAACTGACTTTACACCTATCCCGAATTCAATGTCGGACAACACCTTACAAAATGCTGAGCTGGCCATATTAAAGGCAGAACTTACTGCTGCAAAACGCGCCTTGGAGATCGAAGCGTCGCTGGAACGTATCCGCGGTCGTGCTTTGGCCATGCGATCATCGAAAGAACTGAATGATGTAGCGGAAGAATTGCGTCGTCAGATGGCCCTTCTGGGGCAGACCGAGTTGGAAGTCTGTGCCATCCACATTTACGACACCGAGGGTGACGATTTCGAGTCCTGGGGCGTGATGCGGGATCTATCGCAAAACGAAGGCACCATCCGGCACGAGGTTCGGTTATTTCCGAAAACTGGAGTGGCTATCCTTGAAGAGGCGATCGCCGCCTATGAATCCCCAAGCAACAACCACGTATTTGTAAATGATGGGGAAAAGGCAGCCGGCTTTTTCCAGATGTTGAATGAGCGCTATCCGGAGCACTTCGCAAGCCTGATGGCACTGATTCCCAAGGACTTGAATCCAGATGAAATGAGGGCGTGGTGGTCTTTTTCGGACTTCAGCGGCGGATCCATTGGCATTATCACCTATAAGCCGGCGGATCAAGAGGCACTGGACCTGCTCGAGCGGACAGCAAGCGTTTTCAATCTGGCCTATCGACGATTCAAAGACCTGAGCGAAGCAGAGGAGGCTGCAAAAGAATCACAAATTGAAGCCGCCCTTGAACGCGTGCGCTCCCAGGCGATGGCCATGCAGAAGCCCGAAGACATCAGCGATGTATCCATCCGCATGTTCGACGAACTGGAAGATCTGGGCGTGGTATCACTCCGCTCCGGCATCTCGATTCCCGGAGAAGGAGAACGATACATATTCCATGCGGCCACCAAGGACAGCGAAGGAAAGACCACGCTTGTGCTGGGCGACGAATCAGTTGACGTGCATCCGATTATTCGCAGGGCGTACGCAGGATGGAAATCGCGGGAGTCGTTTCAACGCACCGTGCTTGAAGGGAAGGACCTAGTTGAATATTACCACGCCGTCTTCGATACGATGCCGCTGCCCGACTGGAAAGAGAGGATGCAGCGCGGCGAGGCAGCAACGGAGAGCTTTGCCACCTTCCCGTTCCAGGATGGGTGGCTTTACACGTTCGCCCGTCACGAATTTGACGATGCGGAACTGGATCTCTACCAACGGTTTGCGAGGGTTTTCGGCCTAGCTTACCAGCGTTATCATGACCTTAAAAATGCGCAAGCCCAGGCCCGGGAATCACAGATCGAAGCTTCTTTGGAGCGCGTCCGTGGTCAGGCCATGTCCATGCAGAAGCCCGAAGACATTGGCGTGACGTGCCATGCGATGTTTGAGGAAATTCGGGCGCTTTGCCCGGGTATCCTTCGGTTGGGAATTGGTGTTGCGCTCGATAACGGCACCATGCAGCCCTGGCTGGTTGGGAAGGATGCGAAAAATCACCCACGCATCTACAAGGGACGACCTCTTCCCAAGGGAGAGCGGGTCGAAATCGATCAAATTTTTGCTGCCTGGGAAGAAAACCGTGCACACTGGTTCAAGGAGTCCCAGGATTTCCTGGAGTGGGCGCATTCCATATATGATGAAGCCATTGCCCAAGGCGTAATTCTCGTCAAGTCGGACCGCGACCAGTTTTTCTCGGCCTTCACCCACCAAACGGGATTTCTGTACGTGATTTCGTACGAACCGTATGACGTCAATCACGAAGTGGGGCGCATTCTGAATCGTTTCGGGGGGGTCTTCGACCTGGCTTATCAGCGGTACAACGACCTGAAACAGGCCGAAATCGACTACGCAGCCCTTCTGGAAGAGAAGGCCCGCACTGAAAAAGCGTTGAGCGATCTTCAGGCAACCCAGAAACAGCTGGTCGAGCAGGAAAAATTGGCTTCTTTGGGGTCTTTGACCGCCGGCATTGCCCACGAGATTAAAAACCCGCTGAACTTCGTCAACAACTTTGCCGAAGTGAGTGTGGAGATGGCGGAAGAGCTGATGGAGGCTTTGGAAGCCGGCAAATTGGACGAGGTTGGCGCGATTGTTCAGGAGCTAATGGACAATGCAACTCAAATTGCAAAACACGGAAAGCGCGCCGATTCCATTGTTAAATCGATGATGCAGCACGCTCGCGGAGGCTCTTCGGACCGCGAAACCATTCAGGTCAACCAGTTTCTAGAGGAATACTCAAACTTGGCCTGGCATGGTATGCGGGCCAGGGATCACGGTTTTCAAGCGGAGGTCCGGCGCGATTTTGATCCAAACGCAGGCAGTTTAAGTGTTATGCCGCAGGAACTGGGGCGCGTGATTTTGAACTTGTTGAATAACGCTTTTGACGCCATCAAAACGCAGAAGGACGGAATCGTTACCGTGCGTACAGTCAAGCAAGACAATGGGTTACAGATTTCAGTGTCAGATAACGGCCCCGGGATTCCAGACGCCATCCGAGACAAGATCTTTGAGCCGTTTTTCACCACGAAAGCTACGGGTGAAGGCACCGGCCTCGGGCTCAGCTTGAGCTACGATATCGTCACAAAAGGGCATGGTGGCAAGATGGAAGTGGGCCAAAGTGAAGAGGGTGGAGCAGCGTTCACGATTTCGCTACCAGGAGGCCAAAATGAGTGATTGGGTCATCTATCCGTGGAACGTCATTCCACTATCGTATACCGGCATCTTTCTGATACTCGGGGTATACATTTCTCGGATACCAAAGAAAAGTGACACCACAAAAACGTTGATGTGGGCACTGTTCCTCTTTGCCCTTGGGATCTTTATGAGCGTCCTCAATGGGATTGCGTCCAATTCCGGGTGGGAGCATCCTTTTTTCGAATCTGGGACTTTGGACATTGTTGTCAGCATTTCCCCCTATCTGATGCTGTTCTTGTTCGCTCGAATGGCCTATCTCTTGGGAACGGTGCGATTTGCACGCGAGCAAAAAGTGGTGGAGATCCTCGTTCTGGTCATTGGCATCTGCTTCTTCGTAAGCGATGTGGTTTTTGGCCTTCAGGCGGGAACAGCTGGCGGCGTCTTTTTCATTTTGTTTATGATATGGACCATCGTCCTTCTCATCAGGAAATGGCGACTTGCCAGAAAGAATGAGGATGCTTCCAAAACGGCCTATCTCGCCTTTTTGGTCTTCATTTTGGTCAACGCCATGTTGGTCATACTCGACGCGGGCCTTGTTAAATTGGGGGCCGATCTAACAGCGGAAGTGATAGGCGAAATTTCTGGGGCGGTGTTGCCTGTAGTTCTGGGACTGTTGTTCATGCAGTTTATTCCGGAAGCGACGTCTTTGGAATCCAAATTCGTGGCAATCGGCGTTCTGGTGGTAGTCGTCATGACGCAGCTTGGGACGTCGCCCGTGAATGCTAATTACGAACTTCGGTATGAGTATGCTCCGAATTTGGAGCCTATTAGCATCACGTTTATACCGGATGGGACTGGTGGATATCGAGCCGAGGGTACCAAACCGGTATTCCTTGAACAGCCCGGGGACACGTTATCGCTAGGAGATGAATCCGCAGTAGCTGTTAAGACTTTGTTTCCAATTTCGATGTACGGGATAGGAAGAGATTCTATTTATGTGTCACCAAATGGTCTGGTGCTTTTCGAGCGTAGGAGTGATGATTCACTGGGGTATTTGTCTCTGGCCAGATTATCCGTGCCCGCGGTTGCTCCTCTGAGCATGGACCTCGACCCTTCGGAAGGCGGCAGTGTTACGGTGTTTTCCTCCGCAGACAGTATGGTGGTGACATGGAAAGACATACCCATGTTCCACGATCCTGACGCGAACACAGGGTTTTTCCCGGTCAATCAGCGGTTGATGAACGCGCAAGTTGTTCTTCGGAGTGACAGCTCCATAACAATCACCAGAGGCGCGACTCCATTTAGACCGTTGAATTGGGCCTATGGTATCTCTCCCGGATTAGCTGAAATGCAAACACCTAGAGATTCCATCGCATGGCGCGGGACGCGTGGCACCTTGATTGCTACCCAGCTTCCATTTGAGATTGGGTCTAACGAACAGTTGTATTTTGAAGAGCGAAATATTGGCATTTATCAAGCTTGGTCTAGAGCGGAATCATTTCGGCTTCTGCGTAACGCGCTGATCGCATTTATTCTGATTCTATTAGCAGTGCCGGCCTACTATCGCTTAAGTATTCGGCGGCGGCTACACCTCTTGATGGATGGACTTGGCAGGGTGAATGATGGTGACTTGAGCAAGGATGTCCCGGCCCCCATTCAAGACGAAGTGGGACAGCTTTCGAAAGCGTTTAATGGGATGACGGCTTCTCTTCGTACGTATGCGAATAATATGGAGGACCTTGTCGAAGAGAGGACTGCAGAATTGAAAGCCACCCAGGCTCAGCTCATTGAACAAGAAAAGCTAGCATCTCTTGGCTCTTTAACCGCCGGAATCGCACACGAGATCAAAAACCCCCTCAACTTCGTGAACAACTTTGCGGAAGTGGCCGGAGAGATGGCGGACGAAGCCTTGGAAGCGATGGCAAAAGGTGATTCGGACGAGCTGCGATCCATCCTCGCTGAGCTCAAGGCTAACTCTGGGCAAATCACAAAGCACGGACGCCGCGCTGACGACATTGTAAAAGCGATGATGCAGCACGCTCGAGGCGGCGCATCGGAACGGGAAGAGGTGCAACTCAACACTTTCCTCGAGGAATATGCCAACCTCGCGTGGCATGGTCGCCGCGCGAAAGAAGGTGATTTTCAGGCAGAATTGGTTCGGGACTTCTCGGACGAGGTCGGTTCGCTGAAGGCGATGCCCCAAGAACTTGGCCGCGTGGTCTTGAACCTGTTGAACAATGCTTTTGACGCCGTTCGAGGTGTTGATAGCGCGCGGGTCACTATCGCGACCCGCCACGCGGACGGTAACG
>JABMOI010000270.1 GCA_013204185.1 bacterium
GCGGGTGGAGTCGCTATGGACGGTAATTGAAACACTGAAGCCCTCATCCGTAGGACTAACATTGAGTTGGTGGTATCGAACGTTTGCATAAGAAAGGCCTGATCCAAATTCCCATTCCGGATCAAATCCGTTCATTGAATAAGTCTGTCCCAGGCCGTAGTCTGCACCAACACGATCCGACCATTTATGGTCATACGTTTGAAAAATGGCAGCATGTTTTGGATAGGTAAAAGGCAACTTTCCACTTGGAGAAATAGTGCCGTCTAAAACATCAGCCAATGCCGCGCCAGCGAATGGCCCAGGCTGCCCAGCCCAAATCACCGCCGCAACCCGATCAGCCAAACTTCCGAGTACTCTAGGCCTTCCAGCAAACAAAACGAGAACAACCGGCCGATTGGTTGCCAATGCCGCTTCCACAAGAGATTGTTGTGCTGCATCGAGTTGAAGGTTGCTGATGTCTCCGGGTTTTTCAACCGAAGGCTCCTCCCCTATGCACAGCACAATGGGCGTGTCTAGCACAATTGGTTTGTCTAGCACAGAGAGCGTGTCTGCCGCCGCCTCTTTATCTGGCCACAATTTGTCCGGTTCTAAATTGAATCGCGTAGAGAATACGGACTGAATGGTGTCAATCCCTTCGGGATAGGCCGAAACGTCCGTTCCTTGCCAGGTGTAAGACCAAGAACCATGGATCATGGGAAGAGACGTTGCAGCTGGGCCGTCTAACTTAATCGTTGCGTTTGATTTGATAGGGAGTAGCCCATTTCGGTTTTTGAGTAAAACCATAGACTGCCGAGCGCCTTCTAAACTCAAGTCTTTCTGGTCATGCTGTCGAAAGCTGGATAGGACCCGTGTGGAATGATCCACAGACTGCCTTTCGTTCTCAGTCCCAAGCAGTCCAACATTCCATTTGAGCTTCAAGATTCTTCGAACTGAGTCGTCAACTCGGGATTCGCTGATCCTACCTTCCAAGACTAGCTCTTTTAACAAAGAAGCGAACTCAAACGTAAATGGGGTCATACTCATATCGATGCCCGCCTGAATTGCCTGATATGTGGCCTCCTTTTTCGATTCCGCCACCCTATGAATGGTGTGAAGTTTTTCAACGTCTTCCCAGTCCGAAACAATGACCCCATCAAATCCTAATTCGTCTCGCAGTAGTCGCGTCAACAGTGAATGATCAGCGTGAACTGGACGGCCATTTAATTCTCCTGAATTAACCATGATCGATGCCACTCCCGCGTTTACTGCCTCTGAAAATGGGGGGAGATAAAGTTCACGAATTACGCGGTTCGGTAAAAGGACCGGAGTCCGGTCTCGGCCCGTATGTGATTGGCCATATCCCAGAAAATGCTTCGCACATGCAGCCACAGGGGTGTCTGCCTGTTGCTGGCCCAATATATTGGCTTTGCCTAACTCAGCTGTTAAGTACGAATCCTCTCCGAATGTCTCAGAAAACCGGGACCACATAGGGTGTCTACCTAAATCCAATACAGGAGCGAAATTCCACGGAATCTGCGACCGCTTAAGGTCTCGTGCAGTTTCCCCTGCGATATCTCGGACTAACGTTCTATTCCACGTCGCACCAAGGTTCAGGTTTTGAGGGTACAGAGTTGCATCCGACGTATAATTGGCCCCATGAACGGCATCTATTCCATAAATCACAGGAATGCCTAACCTGGCTTCAACTCGGGCAATTTCCTGAATTTTATTGATGGTTTCCCTCCAATCCTCAGTTGTCATTGCTGTCGCAAAAACGTTGATAATTGATCCAACGTGGTAGTCCAGTAATGCTGTCCTGAGGGCCGATTCGTCGAGTTCAAGACGAGTTAAGGAAGAATGGGGCTTTTTTGAGACAGATTCCAAGGTAACCTGTGTCATTTGCCCGATTTTTTCCTCAAGAGTCATCTTTGACAGGTACTCTTCAATGGGTTTGTCAGCGATCGCTTTTTTGTAGGAGAACATGAATCACATTAGATAAACAAGAAGACAACACACGCAGTCAGGGCCAGTAATAGCACAGACTGAATCCGATAGTTTTTGTACCACTTAATCGAATTTAGATGGCTCGTTTCTGCGTGATACATAGATGCCGACCACACTAATTCCTGACTTGCTGCGGACGGTGGATCCGTAAGCAAGCTAGTAACTATGATTACGATGGACGAAAGCCCAAACAAAATGGGTGCGACATACAAAAAATGTAAATTGACAGGCGAAATAAGGAGCAAAACGGCCAAGGCAAAGCCGAACATTAGTCCAGAAAAAGCACCCGTACCATTTGCCCTTTTCCAAAAGACGCCCACGATAAAACAGGCTACGATGGGAGGTGTGATGTAAGCCAAGACTCCCTGCAAATATTGCCATAGAGAGGGGAATTTCGCGATTTGAGGCGCCCACAGCGCGCCCAGAATCATTACGATGCCCGTAGCTATTCGCCCCACACTAACTAGCTTTCGGCTGCTCAGGTTGGGGCGGAATTTCTTGACCCAGTCCATAGTGACCAGAGTTGAAACCGAATTTAGGGTCGAGTCCAAGCTCGACATAATGGCTGCAATGAGAACCACCAGAATCAAACCCCGAATTCCGTCAGGCAGCAAATCAAAAATCATGGTTGGAAAGACCATCTCACCTTTTTCCAAGTTCGGATATAAAACACGCGCGAAGATGCCAGGAAATACCATGATAAAAATGACGGGTAGCTTGAGTAGGCCGGCAAAGAGCGACCCCCACCTCCCTTCATCCAAATTTTTGGCAGCCAACGTGCGTTGAACCATGAATTGATTGGAACACCAGAAATAAATCCCTAGCAAAGGCAGTCCAACAATCAACCCAAGCCACGGCAGAGCAGGATCGTCCAGTGGTTGAATTAAGCTCAATTCCCGAGGGGTAGTCACAGCGAGTACCGCGTCCCAGGAGCCGACCTTTTGATAGGCAAACCATGCGATAAGCGTAGACCCAATTAAGAGGAGGACAGCCTGAACTGAATCGGTGTAAACTACCGCTTTGAGCCCTCCTGCAATCGTGTATGCACCAGCCAATAGCGCCAAAACCGTTGTAATTTGCCACATTGGAACACTTGGCATTAACAGCACAACGACCAGAGCACCTGCGTACAATGCTCCGGCGGTTTCTAATAGAACGTTCCCAATTACCGTAATGCCAGACATGTAGTACCGAGATCTCTGGTCAAATCGTAATTCCAGAAACTCAGGCAGCGTATATATTTTGGTCCGAAGGTAGAATGGCAGAAAGAAAATGATGAAAAACACCAGCACTATAACGGCAAACCACTCGTAATTGTAGACCGCAATACCAGTAGAATAGGCGTCGCCGGCTAAACCAATTAGGGTACTGGAAGAGACGTTAGACGCAAACAGTGAAAACCCAATGATTGGCCACGTCAATGACCTCCCCGCCAAAAAATAGTCTTCTTCGGAATCGTTTTTTCTCGATACCCATAACCCAAAGCCAATAATCCCA
>JABMOI010000271.1 GCA_013204185.1 bacterium
ACTTTCATGGTGCCCAGTTCCGCCGCAATACTTGCTCCGACTCGTGACGCCAACACAAGGCCGGGTAACAGAGCAGCCATTTCGAGCATTAAAGTGGGAACCACAACGGCTCCTACAGCCTGTTCTGAGAGAATGGTGTTTTCAAGCTGGTACGCCGCTTGGAGAGTGGTTACGATTCCAGCAAAACAGGATGCAAGCAAAACGACGGGAATTGACTCTACTCCAATTCGAACCATCTGCTTGAAGATGATGGGTCGATGCGAAAGGGCTTCCTTGATCGTAGAAAACGCTTTCAGCATGAACAGGGCATAGTCTCCCACATTGTGGATAGATTTGGAAACTTGCTTGAGTTGGGCGTTCATAATCTAGCGGATTCGGAAACGTCTGGGCGACGTTCGGGACGTATTTTAAACGAATAGATTGACCCTATGAGGGTACTCAATTTTGCGGGCTTATGACCGTTCTTTACGTTGAACGTACCAATTGTAAAGGCAAGATCCCACTGGCGCATCAAGGTTCTATAAGCTGACATCAAGGTTGAACTGGGGTCATAGATGTGAGTTGCTTCAGATGTTACGCCATTCAATTCTAGTATTTTTATGTTTTTTCCTTTCATCAAATCGTTTGCAGACGGAGCTTTTACGTCAAATCGGCCAAAATAGAAGCCATTAGCTTTGGTTACGATGGAGCCAAATAAGGATTCTAGCTCCTCAGATATCAGATGAGTGCCATCCAGAAAGGTAGCCCCGCGCGCATGGGTACCAACCTCTACTAGCGGGAAGGATTCTCCCAGCCGAATAATCTCATCAAGCCGAGCGCCGTAACGTCGTTCGAACATTCGGTACATAAGTCGAGCCCTTGGATGGTCCAATATCAGGCGTTCGAGGCTGTGAATTCCGTCTCCGGTTACCGCCAGCATCTGTTTAACTGTAACAGAAAAAATAGACCCGGAGCCTTCTGTTGGGTGTTTGATATAAAATACACCAAACTCTTCGCCTCCAATATATTCTTGGGCGATTATCGGGCCGTGATTCAGTTCGAAATAATGCGCGATATCTTTTTGCGACGTCGCAATAACAACACCATGGCCTCGCTCTCCGATATCAGGCTTGAGCACGATTGGAAATTCAATGGTTTCTTGGGTCATAAACTCCAGGATCTCGCGGGGAGCTGTTGAAGATTCCGACACCAGGATATGCCGAGCCACTTGGAGTGGCGAGTCTGAGAGCAGATCCAGAATGGCAGATTTCGATTCGCCCACGAACCCACCTTCCGGAATCCCAGGATTCACTGCCGTAAAAGCCATCAACGACCGATGTTTAATGGCCAAATACGCGATGTAGACCAGGAGCGGAGGGTAAAAAACGAAAGGCGGCCAAAACTCCCATCTGATTTTTCTGGCCCAGCTAGCCTTTAGACGCTGCCGCCCATTGTGGCTCCAGAGCGGAATTCCCACATGAAAGATGGAATAGACGACGGCAAATAAACCCAGCACCACCCATAGCGCATAAGATTCGTAGACGGACCAAAAAGCCAATATCTGATTCCCCATGACCGTTGAAACGCCCACAATGAGAGGGGTCCAAATGATGGTCCCGATCAGAAATAGTCCTATAAACTTCCCAAAAGGAGCTTTTAGAATCCCGGCTGCCACGTAGGTTGGAAACCGCGAACCGGGAAGGACGCGGCTAATGAGAACCACCTTCGCTCCTTCCTTATGAAACCATTTCTTGCCTCGTTCTAATTGTTCAGGCCGAATAAACCAGGAAAAAGGAGGGAGCGAAACAATTCGTGATCCAAGGGATCGGCCGGCCACGTAAAGCAGAACGTCGCCGGCAAAAATTCCAGCAAATGCAGCAGCGAGCGCCACTTCAAATTCCAAGCTGCCCCTCGCGACCATGAGACCAGCTCCGATCGCGGCGAGGTCCTCACTGAGCAGGGTGGAGGCAGCGATGATAGCGAGCAACAAATACAACGCCATCCCCTCAAGCGGAGGCAATTCAGTGGCGTCAAACGGCTTATTGGCTTTCTCAATGCGTTCAACGGTGGCATTGGCCTTCAGCGTAGCTTTTCCTTCTTCTACCGATTGTACCCACGTCAGAACGGAGTCTGCAGCCATTTCTGGACGTTCAAACGGGATTCCGTGCCCCTGATTGTCAAACACGATGAGCTTACTTTGTGGGATGAGCCGAAAATGCTCGAGAGCCGCTGAAAAAGGGACTAACGGATCCCTATCGCCATGGATGATCAATGCAGGGTTTGTGTACTCCCTCAGATAATTTCGCAGCGGCCGCTGGTCTGAGTCAAAGAAATTTCTAGCATAGGGCACGCCCAAGATGAACGAATCCATGAACCCAAAATGAGGGACAAGCTCGGTCAAACTCCAAATGAAGCCATATTGCAAGGCATGAATTGACCTGTTTAAATAGAAATCACCCATCAACTCGACTTCTTCGACGCCTATTGCGGACAGCATCACAACTGATTTCAGAAGGTCGGGCCTAAAGTGCATCATTTCAGCTACCACGCCCCCCGACATGCTATATCCAATCACGTGAGCCGATGGAATAGCCAAGGAGTCTAAAAGCGCCTCCACATACGATGCATGGGACGCAAACGAGTAGTCTTTGATAGTACGAGTCGAGCCTTCAAAACCAGGAAGGTCGGGCGTGATGACGCGGAAATCTCCCGTCTTCGCTAGGGCGTGATGCATTTCCATCATAAACCTTGACCCAGCAGGGC
>JABMOI010000025.1 GCA_013204185.1 bacterium
CGAACCTGCGACCCTCTGCTCCCAAAGCAGATGCGCTAACCGGGCTGCGCTACACCCCGAACTACGGTCGTAAAATACGACCGCAAAAGAAATTTATCTCACCTTCGCTGCGGACAGCTCGGCGGCAACGTCGTTCACGTTCACCATTTTGTGGCGAAAGCTATACTGACCGTTTGGTTTCTTTTCGGCGATGACCATTTTGGCCATTTTTTTTGCGTCGGCTTTCTGCTTGAGAACCTTATCACCGAACGATTGCTTCTTTGCCATTTTTAATCACTGTCAACAGGCGTGCTCGAATACTCGAGGTTACCCTACTTTGTCTCTTTGTGAATCGTGTGCTTACGAAGAACTGGATTGTACTTCTTTAGCTCCATACGGTCAGGCGTATTACGACGATTTTTCATCGTTGAATAACGCGATGTGCCTGGTGCTTCGGTGCAATCAAGAATTACTTTCGTGCGTACGTCTTTTCCTTTAGCCATTTTCTTTACCTAACGGGTCAAACGAGCATTCCGTTCGCACGTGCATCTTTTAGCACGGCCGAAATTCCATTTTTATTGATTGTCTTGATCGTTATGGCTGACACTTTAAGTGTCACCCAACGATTTTCTTCAGGCACGAAAAACCGCTTTTTCTGAATGTTTACTTCAAAGCGGCGTTTAGCCTTGTTGTGTGCATGGGAAACGTGGTTCCCAGCTACAGGTCCTTTGCCTGTAATCTCATCTCTATTCGCCATCGATCCGGGGGTCTGGCGTTTCGAATAATGCGTACTCCGCTGGTGGGGCGACCTACGCTTGACATGCCGTACCGGCGAACCGGCACAGACTTGTAAATATACAGTGCTAAATACCCGCTAAGCAAGCGCTGTACATACCTAGATTGGGCACTTTTCTGCCTAATTTTTGTGAAGGTCGTCAAAAAACGACCAAAAACTGCCGCCGACCTCTTCTTATCCGTCCATTTTTATCGCTTCGGCCGGTGCAATGGCAGCTGCGCGCATCGCGGGGTAGAGCGAAGCCAAGACGCATAATATAAGCGCAGTAGATCCAATCAGGAGAACGTCCCACCCATCTATAAAGACGGGATAGGAACTGATTAAAAATGAATCGGCGTTGGGTAGGGGTACAAGCTCAAATTTTTGTTGTATCAGGGCAATACCCAGACCAAGCAGCACGCCGCAGCCTGCGCCCACCACTCCTATCAAGAGCCCAACCGACAGAAATATTTTTTTGATGTCTGTTTGGCTAACCCCGAGGGAGCGAAGAACCCCGACGTCCCGACGCTTTTCAATAACGATCATGGTGAGCGAGCCCACAATGTTGAACGCGGCAACAATCACGATTAGAAGCAGCACGAGAGAGGCCCCAAATTTCTCCAGCCGCATCACATCATAAAGCGGCTTTTGAATGTCGTACCAGGTCAGCACTTCAAAACGAGATGTGTCAACTTGCTCGGTAAGCCACTGCTTTACGGCCGGCGCATCCTCTAGATCATTCAAATGAAGCTCAATACCTGACACGTTTCGGCCCATTGAAAAGAGCCGCTGCGCTTCGGCGATGTCAATAAAGGCGTGACTTTCATCAAAAACAGCTTCTAACTGAAACAGTCCACGCACTTCAAACTGCCTGATAGGCGATCCTTGCAAGACCCTCGTATACATACGCTCTATGGCAGGAGCAGACAAAAGCGCCACACGGCTGGCTTCGGCAGTTCCTCCCGCCGGCGAAAGCAACAGCCTCTCTCCCAGCTTTCGCCCTAACACAATTCCGGGGCGCCCCTCCTGCTGACCCACGTCGAAGCTTCCCAGCGTCGTGGCCTCCGCTACGCCCTCCTTATTTGTTAAGAAAGAGGCATCAACCCCGCGAACGATCACAACCTTGTTCACGTCGCCGGCGCCCTGATGTAGCAACATCGCTTTTCCTTCGACAAAGGCGGAAGCAGACTGAACCTGTTCGTTCGAAAGTGAAAGAGCAATGATGGAGTCCGGGGCTGGAAATCCCTTTTCCTCAAGACTAACAATACGAATATGGGGGTCGAACGAGACCAGCATGTCTCGAACAAAATTGAAGAACCCATTCAGCACAGACAACACAACGATGAGGGCAGCAACGCCAAGCGTGACGCCTACCACCGAAATTCCCGTTATACGAGAAATCAGGGTAACCGACCGAGGGCTTACCAAATACCGCCGCGCTATGAAAAGTCTGAAGTCCAACGATTAGGCAGAAAAAGAAAGAGTGGGGGAAGATTGAGATCTAAGAGTTAATATCAGCTTGCATCGCGTGCAATGCGAGCGCCGATTCATCCTGAACTAATATCCGACAATTCGGTTGTCTTTGGCATGCGTTTTTATGCGAATCATATAGGATGGCTTGTCGGCTTGTCGATGTGTTGGGCGGTTTCTGCATCCGCTCAGGTGGACTCTTTAGACACGTATCGGGCACTCGGAATCCAGGTTGTGCTCACAAATAGCGGCTTTGGCCTCGGCGGATACGCCTCCAGAAGCGTAGGAACCGATCTTCGCATGTCGCTCGAATTAGTACTGGGCGCCGCGAAAGATGAACGAGAGGTGGCATTTTTTGATCGGTTTGGACGCCGAGACGTCCCGAACAAAGCCAACTACTTGTTGGAGCTCCCTATTCAACTGGGGCTTGAGCGGCGCCTATTTAGGTCGAAAATTGAGAACAATTTTCGACCGTTCATCCTCGTTACCGGCGGGCCGCTATTAGGTTGGGCTTACCCCTATTTTGACGACAAGAATGGCAACGGCCTGCTAGACTCGGACGAACGCTCGTTTGATATGATTAGCGGGGTCCGCCACGGTCACGTTGAACCCGGAGTGTCCTTTGGGATCTTTATTGGTGCTCATTTCGGAGACCGATCGAGCGAAAGCCAAGGCGTGCGCATTGGATACCGGTTGTCCTATTACAAAAACGAAATCGCGCTGCTCGACAAATCCATCAAAGACCCGTCGAGAAGCATCGGTACGCCCGTAATCTCCGTGTACTTTGGCCGGTCTCGGCCGAATTAGAAGGCCCGATCGAATTAGGTAGCGCCTCGCTCGGCTCGAAAGAACCACCAGGCCCGGCCTTGCTACACGTTGAAGCGAAACAGGATCACATCCCCGTCTACCACCGTGTATTCCTTTCCTTCAGAACGAAGAACTCCTGCATCACGAGCTTTCGACTCTCCGCCATAGGTCACGTAGTCAGTGAACTTGATGGTCTCGGCGCGGATAAAGCCCCGCTCAAAATCAGAGTGAATCTGCCCAGCTGCACCTGGGGCCTTTGTGCCGCGGGTGATGGTCCAGGCGCGGGTTTCCTTCGGCCCAGAAGTAAAGAAGGTTATGAGACCCAGTAAATCATACGCGGAGCGAATCAGTCTGTCTAGGCCCGAGGCGTCGAGTCCAAGGTCATCTAGAAAGAGCTCCTTTTCTTCGTCCTCAAGTTCGGCAATCTGGGCTTCCAGTTCAGCCGAAACAATGACCACATTCGCGCCTTCTTCCTCGGCGATACGCTTGACCACTTCTACGTACGCGTTTCCTGTCTGGATATCGTCCTCGCCAACGTTTGCAGCGTAAACAACGGGCTTGTTTGTGAGCAAGTAGAGTGATTTTAGCCACTCTTTTTCTTCGCCGTCCGACAATTCAAACCCTCTAACTGGTTTTCCATCGGAGAGATAGGTCAATAGCCGTTCGTAAAACGCGAGTTCCTCTTTAGACTTCTTGTCACCACCCTTTGCCGCTTTTCTGCTTTTATCAATGCGCTTTTCTAACGCATCGAGATCCTTAAGCATCAATTCGGTCTCAATGACCTCGATATCAGATGCGGGATCCACGGTCCCGGCCACATGGACCACATTTTCATCCTCAAAACACCGAACTACGTGCACGATGGCATCGACTTCGCGAATATGTCCAAGGAATTGGTTGCCAAGACCTTCTCCCTTCGAGGCGCCCGCAACGAGGCCGGCAATGTCCACGAACTCAATGGTTGTGGGCACTACTTTGATGGACTTGTTTATTTGACCCAGTTTGGTGAGTCGTTCGTCTGGCACAGAAACCATCCCTATGTTTGGCTCAATCGTGCAAAACGGATAATTGGCTGATTCGGCTCCAGCTTGACTCAGTGCATTGAACAGGGTAGACTTTCCGACGTTAGGAAGTCCGACAATACCACATCTTAGGGCCATCTTTCGTTACGTGGATGGTGTGGAAAACTAGGAGAGTGTGCATATAATGACACAGATCATGCTTGCTAGGTTTTAGCCAGCTGATCTTACTAAACACAGACGCTCGCTAAGCCCAAGAACTCGCTTTGTTTCTCCCGCTTCATAAAGACTGGCTGAAAACGCTCCCCGCGGGGGGGCGCCTTGGGTTTTGGGGGCTCCTAGCACTCCTTATGCTTTTTGCTGGCACCACGCTGGCCACGGCGCAAACTGGAGCTCCGCGCGGGACGTACATCCAGGTGGGACCGGCTTTTGCTTCGGGCATCGGGCTGAACGTGGGGGCTGTATCGGCAAAAACGCTTTACACCCGGGAAATTCAATTCATTACCGACCTGCAGCCAGTGTTTTCTGGTCCTGAGGACCAGGCCAGAATCGCGGCTCTTATTGGATTTTCAATCCGCGCATTCGGATTTGAACGTCTGCTTGGAAACGCAGCATACCGAGGATTTGATATTGATGTCGGCCTTCGAGTAGGGCCCAGGCTATCCTTTTCAACCAGAGATTCTCGATTCGATAAAAACCGGCGGTTCCTCCTAGTAGCTGAGCCTATGGTGCGTTTTACTAGGGCTACGGCTCGCCTGGTCGCATTTGCCGAATTAGGAACCGATAGCCCGCATGCGCTGATTGGTATCTGGATTCCTTGGTAAGCTCTCCTCCTTGGCCATATCCCGAAAGTCCAACACAGAAAACGGCCGGTCGCAATTAGCCCACAAACGGAATACTGACGAATTCCCGCTCAGGCAGCCGAACAGCAGTTAAGCGTCCCAGATGTGGGTGCGTGAAAAAGCAGCAACCCGTATCAATGTTGATCAGCTTTTCCGTGTCTAGTGGCGTAGAAATCGGAGTATGTCCACAAATAACCGTTTTCTCCCACGCATATTCACTCGCTTGTAGGTGCCCCCTTTCCCATAGAAACACTTGGGAATCTCCTTGGGCGACGTTCTGAGCGACTGTCAGGTGAGCCTTCAGCCCAGCGTGAACAAAGAAAAAGTCTTCCAAATCTAGATACAACGTGGTCGCGCGAATGAATTCAATGTGTTCCTCTGGAAACACAGCTCCGTCTCCAAACGCGCCATAGCTTTGCTGAGTCGCAATGCCGCCGTTAACCGCCCAAAGGTCATATTCACCGTTGTCAATGTAATTGAGCATCAAATCTTCGTGGTTTCCACGTAGAAATGTGCAGCGGTGTGTTTCTTGAAGCAGAATTAGGCGATCAATCACTCCCTTCGAATCCGGCCCACGGTCCACATAATCCCCAATAAAAACAAGATGATCGTCTGGCGTGGGGTTTAGTTCGCGCAAGAGGGCATCCAGCGTAAGCGGACATCCATGAATATCACCGATGGCAATCAAGCCCATGTTGCTCTCCTTTTCATCTGATGATTCATTCTTCGGTTGCGTCTGTTCTTTTCGTGATTGTATCCATTCCAACAAGGCCGCGACCGGATTTTTTGAGTCGCCCTTCTTTTTGGAAATCGAGGAGGATGGCATCGAGAATACCATTAATAAACTGTCCGCTGCGATTTGTGCTGTAACGCTTTGCTACTTCAATGGCTTCGTTAATGGTAACTTTGGGCGGAATATCATCAAAATGAAGCATCTCGCAAATAGCTATTCGAAGTAGAATTCTATCAATAAGTGCAATGCGCGATAATTCCCAGTTTTCTGTGTATCGCTCAACAATGGCGTCGGCCTCGTCAGAAATATCGAGCGTGCGCAAAAAGAGTTTCTTAGCAAATACTTTTGCTTCTTTATCTGTTCCGAGCTGGGCATCGATCACCGATTCCATAACGTATTCGGCATCGTCGCCCCCGATCGTAAATGCGTAAACTGCCTGCATGGCTCGTTCACGAGCTTCTCTTCTGCTACTCATCGATTACAGCCTGTCAAAAAACGGAATTAACCTGGAAGGGTGGTGTTTCGTGCGACTAGAATACCTCGTTTCTCCAGTTAAATTCAATGGCTCTGAGCGTATTAGCTGAGCTTTAACAAGATTCACAGTTACGGGCTCGGCCTGGTGGAGTCAAGTTCATCCGATTGATCGTGAAGATGTTAAAGCGATAATCTCAATCAATGGCCCGAACGGCAGCGCAAAAGACTCAAATGAGGTCACCAACATGGTTTATAAGCCTTGTCGTGTTTGCAGGCGTTTCGTCTTGGATAACGACGAACCAAATCAATACGCGACACGAGCTCCTGCGCGTTCACCTGTTGGAGGATTACTCCCCCACTCAACAAACAACCGCTCCTCTTCGACGTGGTTTTTATGGACAGGTCATGAACGTGTCCTTAAACCGATTGGTGATTAGATCTCAGGATTTCGTTTTTTCTCTGGACCGTTGGCCCTCTTCCATCGTGGTTCATCCCGGCGACCGAATTCTTGTTTACGCTGAGTTTAACCGCCCAGAGCACCCCAGAAACCCACATGATTTTGACGAATCGAACTTTGCCAGATCCATGGGGTGGATCGGTTCTCTAGCCCATCTATCTGACGTCATTGTTGACCATTCTCACACACTTAACCCACCATTTTTTCTCCATTCTGTTCGAGAGCAGTTCCAGCATCGTATTGACTCTCGTTTTCGCGACGAAAGCACGAACAGCGTCGTGTCGGCACTCATGTTGGCTGACAGGAGTCATCTCGAAGCAGAGCTCGTAGATCAGTTTAAACAGACGGGACTCGGGCACTTATTAGCCATTTCTGGTCTGCATATGGGAATCATAGCCGCTTTCGCCCACCTGGGGGTCTGGATTTTCGTTCGAAGAATCCCGATTCGACTGGAAGTAAAACAGAGAGTAGCCGCCTCTATATCGCTACTGATCGTATTGACTTTTGCCTTAGTGGTTGGCCTTTCGCCCTCTGTGTTTAGATCTTTTGCCATGACGTCTCTTGTCACACTGGCCGCCCTCGCACATCGAAAGACTCCGTCCTACCGATACCTAGGAATAGCCTTTATTGTGCTATTAACGTTTCGTCCTTCCGACATTGGATCCCTTGGATTTTGGCTTTCATTTTCGGCTGTCGGCGCGATTTTAACGTGGATGGGAAGCATGCGGGCCAATCATCAAAAAAAAGGGGGTGTTTCACTCACTCGTTTCGGCACTTTTCGTGTCCGTGGCAGCTGTCATTGGCACATCTCCCTTCCTGGTTTGGGCTTTTGGATCGTTCCCTTTGATCTCAATTATCGTGAGTCCGTTGGGTGTTTTTCTGTTAACCGTAGCCCTTCCAGTCGTCCTTTTTTCTGTTATTCTCCCGGCCAGCATGGTTTCGTTTTCACTCGTTGGGAAAGAACTCATTCAACTCATTATTTCACTTGTTGAGTGGGGTAGCACCGCTTCATTTGTCGAAACCATAACTTCACCGGTTCACACCATCCCAGGGTGGATACTTCCCGTGTGGTGTATTGCTGCGTTCATCCTGTTTTACAAGCGCCCTTTTGTTCGCCGGGTGGCCGCCTCTATCTGGCTCGTATCAGCACTTGTAACTCTTTTTGTCCCTTCACATAGCGTAAGCATGACTTTTTTTGACGTGGGTCAAGGCGATGCCATGCTGTTTAGCCTGGCAGACAAAGGAAGCATGATCGTAGATCTCGGTCCATCAAATAAAACCGGAAAAACGGTCTTAAATCACATTAAATCAGAGAATATCCACAAAAATATCCAGCTGGTTTTTAGCCACGGACACGTTGATCATATTGGTGGATCAGTGGCATTTTTGAGCGGCTTTTCACGCCTTGGATACCATGATGTTAGTATGTGGCACGGCGGATGGCTAGCCGACGAAGTCCCTGGTGCCAAATTGGTCAAACGTGGGGACCAAATTTTGATAGATGAAGCTGCTCGCGTTTACGTGCTCCATCCAAACACTCAGGGATTCGACAATGATGAGTCCATCATCCTACTCATAAAGTATGGACCGACGTCCATTTTACTTGCTGGAGATGCCGAAGCAGCAGCCGAGAAGCGGGTCATTCGGGACTTTGCTCCCCTACTCACTTCAACCATTCTAAAAGTTGGACATCACGGATCCAAGACAAGCTCAACGGTAAAATTTTTAGCCGCCGTAAAGCCAGCGCAGAGTATTATTAGTGCTGGAAGAAAAAACAGGTTTAATCATCCAGATCACGAAGTAGTCGACCGCTTAGCTACGTATCGATCTGTGATTTATTCAACAAGCGTAAACGGCGCAATCCAGTTCTATTTAGGAGAGCAGGGTATCAAAGACGTTAAAACCACTATTAAATGAGGTTTTAATGGTCCATGAAAAGAGGAATCGTTGAGTTTTCAATCAAATAAGAAGTTGTTTCGCCAAACTTGATTCCTGTAAAACTCGAGTGCGCAGTTCCTCCCGAAATAATTAAATCGGCGTTCACTAGTTCAGCTTGTTGAAGAAGAGCTGGTTCAACTTTTTTGTCCTCCAACAATGTCATTTTAGAAGCAAAACCGTGCGCGTCTAAATATGATTTCATCAATTCAAGATGCAGATCCGCATCCTTTCCACCCTTTTCTTTGATAAACACGACCGAAATTTCTACATCCGGTCCAAAAGGCGCTAACTGAACAAAATGATGAAGCGTCCTAGCTGCATTATTACTTCCATCGTATGCAAAAAGGGCCTTTTTGACTTCTACAAACCGGTTTGGGACGATGAGAGTGGGTCCAATTGTGTGATGAAATATTCCGGCGAGCGTTTTTGTATGCTGATTCGGGTGCCCGTAAAAGAAGTGAGGATCTGAACCCAGGATAAGTAGATCATGATATTTCATGTCTTCCACAATGCGCTGTGAAGAAACTCCTTCTTCAACAATTTCAATGTGCTGCAATCCTTCTTCTTCTACCCGTTTTTCGAAGGCATTAATTAACTTTCTTGCCTGTGCTCTCGTTTCCGAAGTCAGGTTTTCTCTGAGTTTCTCTGCATAGTAAAACGATCCAATTCCTCCTCCCTTGCTGCTGGCAGCGATTTCGTCTGTATCGACGATAGCCAACCCAGTGAGTCCGGCTTTCGTATGGCGAGCAATTTGAATTGCATACTGCGTTGCAATTGGTGTGTCGGCGTCTTGGTCGAGAGCAACTAAAATTTTCTTAATCATAAAATCAGCTCGGAAATCGGTGAGGCAACGATGCAAAGGTACACGCTAACAGACTCCTTCACAATGAACATTTTGATAGAAGAAAGAAGCTTACCCACAGACGCATTTATATTCTTTAACTATAAGAAGTAAAATAGATTTAGTAGCACATAGTAGTAGGGCGTGTGGATATGTGCGGAAGTTAGTTGTTAACTGGGATTGACAGGCAGATGTTAATTTGGTTGTTGAATGTTCTCCGCAACCATTACGTAAGTCCAACTAGTTTTTTTGATAAAAAAATCAGTTTTATATACTGATTTAAACATATCAACAGCTATCCACACGGTTTTTGTGGATAAGACAAAAGCGCTATCAACCAAAAAAACACAGTTCGCTTTTCGTTGGTAGAAAAATAGTATCCCGCCTGTTTTCCACGGCCGTTAACAAGTGGGTAGGCAAAATCAAATTAGACACAGAGTACCCACGGCTTTTCCACGTACGGATCGTGGAAAGATTCGTGTCATGGTTTGCCCAAAAGCGCAAACATTTCCTGCTTGTAATCCTCTACTCCTGGCTGGTCAAACGGGTTGACCCCCAGTAGGTACCCACCAATAGAAACAGCATGCTCGAAAAAATAGACGAGCCGCCCAAGTGCTTCTTCGTTAATTGATGCGAGTGTTATGTGCTGAGTTGGTACACCGCCTTGTTGGTGGGCTGAGGCCGTTCCTTTGTAAGCCGCGTCATTTATTCGCTTCAGAGGCGCATCAGACACATAATTGAGCCCGTCTAGATTTGATGCATCGTTTGGCACATCGAGTGACAATCGATCTTTTTCAATGACCAGAAACGTTTCAATCAGGTTGCGGCGCCCGGCTTGTATGTATTGCCCAAGGGAGTGCAAGTCTGTAGAAAAGGTGCAAACAGCAGGAAAAAGACCCTTTCCCTCTTTTCCTTCACTTTCGCCAAAGAGTTGCTGCCACCACGATCCGATCCCCGCTAGTTTGGGCTCAAAAACGGACATGATTTCAGTTGTGTATCCGGCTTCATGTAGGGCATAGCGACGCAAGGCGTATTGAATGGCCGCATCTCCGTCTTTGTCTAAATCCTTCAACATGGCAACAGAGCCGTAGAAGAAAGAGCGGATGTCGAAACCAGCTGCAGCAATTGGAAGAAGTCCAACAGGCGTCATCACGGAGAATCGTCCCCCAACGTCGTCGGGGATGATATAGGTTCGGTATCCCTTTTCAGTAGCCAGCTTCCGAAGTGCTCCTTTTGAGCCATCGGTCGTGGCAATAATTCGTTGGTCGCAATCTTCAAAGCGGTGCTCCATCCACGCCCGAATAATGCGAAAGGCCACAGCAGGCTCGAGCGTAGTGCCGCTTTTAGAAATGACGTTTACATACACCGACTTGCCTTCCAATGAATCAAGCAGCTGAGACAGGTAGGTTGCGGAAATATTATGTCCTGCAAAAAGGACCTCCACGGGTGGGCGCTCTCCATCCTTGGGCTGCTGTTTGAAGTATGGAGACAGAGCTTGGATCACCGCCTCAGAACCGAGATAGGATCCGCCGATGCCAATGCAAAGCAGAACGTCCGCGCGCGATGCTATTTCCTGACCGACTGCGGCGATGTTTTCCAGCAGCGCATCGTTTGGATCTTGTAATATTCTGCGCCAACCGAGCCACTCATTTCCAGCGCCGGTGCCATTGAGTACAGCTTCATGAGCCGCTTGGGCTCGCCGAGACAGTCCTTCCCATTGGCTTTTATTAAGGAAGGGGTCAGTGCCAGTAAAATCGAATTGAATCATGGGAATGAAGAAGAAGAAGCGGAATGGAGAAGAAGCGGAATGATGGCCTATCTTGCAGTGAGTCCAAAATTTACTAACGATCCACCACATTAGTGCGAACATTCATCTCGTTTGACGAAGCAAGGCAGATTGTTTTGGCTGAGGCCAACGGCCTGGGTACCGAACGGTGCTCAATTAATGATGCGCTGGGTAGGATATTGGCAGAAGACATTATAAGCCAAGACAATATCCCCCCGTTTGCCAGCTCTGCGATGGATGGGTATGCGGTTCGGAGCGAGGACGTGCTGGAAGGGGCGTTACTTGAAGTGATCGAGCATATACCGGCAGGACAAGTACCTCAGCGCATCGTTACCGCGGGTTCTTGCGCGAGAATAATGACGGGAGCCCCCATTCCAGAGGGCGCAGACGCGATTATCCCCCGCGAGGTGAGTCAGGAAAAGGACGGAAAGGTTCAGTTTTCTACGCCCACCCAGAAGGGTAAACACATTCGCCCCGCGGCGGAAGATGTTCGCAAGGGAGACCTAGTATTTGTAAATGGACAACGCATAACGCCTCCCGTTGTGGGGATGTTGGCAACCCTAGGAAAGGACACCGTTCGCGTTTCAAAAAGACCCAATGTGGTGGTTTTTTCGACCGGCGATGAAGTCGTTTCTCCGGAAAAAGAGCCAGGCCCCGGCCAAATTAGAAACTCAAATGGCCCAGCGCTTCGGGCTCAAGTTTTGATGGCTGGCGGTCTTTGTCCGGCATACGTTCACCTTCCAGACAACCCTGCGACCATTCGCGAGGCCATTTTGGCGAACTCGGGCGCGGACTTTATGATTTTTTCAGGCGGCGTTTCTGTGGGCGATCACGACTACGTTAAAGAAGTCTTGGATGACTTGGGCATGGAGTTGATGTTTTGGAAGGTCCGGCAACGCCCCGGAAAACCATTGGCTTTTGGCCGCCTTGGCAAGACACTTGTTTTGGGGCTTCCCGGAAACCCAGTAAGCTCATCCACCTGTTTTATGATGTACGGGAATCCGATTATCGAGGCCCTGTTGGGGGCGAGGGAGCCGGACGCCGGCGAACGAGCCGTCCTCTTGGAGGACGTAACCAAGGTTTCTAATCTGCACTATTTCGCGCGGGGAATCCTCAGGCAGGATGCAGAGGGGCTATCAGTGGTTTCGCTCACGGGACCCCAGGGATCAAACCTGTTTGGATCGGTGGTCAAGGCAAACTGTATTTTACATCTGCCCGAAGGAGTGGCGCTTGTTGAAAAGGGTACGGTTGTGCAAGTGGATCGCCTGTCTTGGTAGAATGGCTGCTTTTCAGCACGACACCGCCCTACACTCCGTACCTACTTGGGTCGGGGTCGCGTTTAAAAATAGGCTCAAACTCTTTGAGAGGGAGTCCAGATTTTTGATTTTTAGCGTTTCCTCGTTTCAACTCCAGTTCGTACGCCACGCGATCTGATCGATAAAAACGCTGTTGGTAATAAAACCGCTGATTGGCCTCCGTCATCGAGGTACGCTCAATGAGCATGAGGGCGCGGCCCCACGGCACGTCCAGATGCTGCGCTACGTCATTGGGAGCGTTTACTGCCTCAATTCTAAACCGACCGCGACACACACAAATGTCGTAATGGACCTCGAGAATATTATATATAGTGTCTTTTCTCAGGTCGTGTTTTTCTACCAAGTGAGCATAAAAAGGGGGCAGCCACGTCCGGTCAAAGGCCAACGGCTCGCCGTCTCCTTTTCGTAAGCGGTCTATTCTATAGACCGCGACGCCTTCAGTAAGGCCAAGTGCTTCCGCGATACGCACGCTTGCCTTTTCCATCCCCTGATGAATGATAATGGACTCGGGTACGATACCCGCAGACTCCATGTCTTCAACAAAATCAGTCAAGCGGACTAGCCCTTGATGTAGCCGGTTGTCCTTTACAAAGGAGCCCAGCCCTTGCCTTCGATAAATAAGGCCATCGCCCTCGAGGGTTTGAAGAGCCCTCCGGACAGTTATTCGGCTCACCCCGAATTGAGAACCAAGCTGATTTTCTGATGGGAGCTGGTCGTCCACCATGTACGCACCGGATTCAATGCGCTCTCTCAGCCAATCACTTACTTGTTCGTGGCGCGGTTGTGCAGATGCCATAATGACGTGTTAAATACGGTGAGATGGAGGATATGTCCTAAAGTAGTTAAAGAATTGATTCGATTCCATACGTGTTATGACAAGTCACAAGAAACATACACCAGAGGATAAAAATAGGTTTCGTAGTGCCTTTCACTACAAAAAGAAGGGGTTAGCCCCACCCCTCTTGTTATCACAAGCACTACCAGCGTCTATCACAACATGAACGACCTTTATCGCAGAAACCGTTTTCCCCACTAAATAAGGGAGGATATCAACATGCTATCCCACCATACTGAAAAAACACATCGCTCCTTGTCGTACTTCCTGGCCATCGTCCTGCTCTCTGGGCTGGCAACCGTACTTGCTCCTTCTGCAGGAGCGCAAACGGGACACGTTATGAATGGCGTCGGCCCCATTGATCAGGCCATGTCCGGCGCCGGAATGGCGGCGCCTCAGGACGCCTTGACCGCGCTTCATTGGAACCCCGCTTCTCTTTTTTCTCTACCAGGTAAGTCCCTGGATGTGGGTTTTCAATTGATGATGCCCACAGGAAGCATCTCATCCAGTGTTCAGGCAGGCGCATTTGGGCCGGCTTTTGGGCCCCCTGTTACCATGTCTGGAAAAACCGATAGCAAAGCCGGACCCTTCCCTATTCCATCTATTGGGTTTGTTTATTCGGATCCGGATAGCCGCCTCGCCTTCGGACTAAGCGCCTTTGGCGTTGGAGGCTTTGGAGTGGACTACGAGCTCTCCAATTCTAACCCCATCGTTACGCCGCAGATGCCAAATGGAGGAATGGGATTTGGCGCTATGAACTCTACGTTTATGTTGCTCCAAATTTCTCCTACCATCGCATATCGACTCAATGATAGGATCTCCATTGGTTTTGCCCCGACATTCAATATGGCCTCTCTTGAATTGTCGGTGTTTCCCGGCACGTCGCCTCAATTTATTGATGTGTTCGGATCTCCCAATGTGCCCCAAGACGACCTACCACTTTACCCAGATGCTCCCGCAACGTGGGCAACCGGTTTTGGATTTCAAATGGGCGTTCAGGCAAAAGTTAGTGAGGATCTCCACGCAGGATTGTCATACAAAAGTCCTCAGCAGTTTAGTGATTTCGAATACAAACCGACCACCCCAGGGGCAGCCGATTATTCGTTTAGGATGGACTTCCCAATGATTATATCAGGGGGGCTCGCTTATACCGGATTAGACAAATGGTTGGTTGTTGCCGATGTGAGGTACATCGACTACGCTAACGCGAAAGGATTCGACATAACTGGATTTGACTCCAACTTTGCCGTGCAAGGATTTGGTTGGGATGCAATTACGGTCGTGGCACTCGGGGCTCAATACGAAGTGTCTGATGGTTTCCCCGTTCGTTTTGGGTATTCCTGGAATTCCAATCCGATTTCGGAAGACGTCGCGTTCTTTAATTCTCCGGCTCCGGCCATCATCACCCAACACGTCTCTGGCGGGTTCTCTTTCTCGGCAACGGATGCCATAACGATTTCGCTTGCAGGCCAGTATGGATTTGCGAACACGGTGGAAGGAATCTGGAAAAACCCAATGTTTCCAAACGGTGAAAATCCAGCCACAAGTGTGAAACATGAATTGTCTACACTAACCCTGATTGGCGGCGTCCACTTTACGTTCTAGGCGATTGGTAGATCGACCGTGACCAGTGTGCCCTGAAGCGAAGAAGATTGAACTGAAATCACTCCGCCATGGGCCTCGGTCACGAGTCGGGCATAGGATGTGCCCAGGCCTGTGCCGCCTTGTTCGGCTTTCGTGGTGTTGAACTTGTCAAAGAAGGTTGCTAGCCGCTCGGATGGGATGGCTTCGCCTCCATTGTGAACGGTTACTGCGATCCGGTTTTCACTCACAGAACAGTATACATCCACTCGCCTTGACGGCCCTGATAGCGAGCTAATGTGCTCTACAGCGTTTTTAATCAGGTTCTTGAACACGCCCGGTAAGAACGCCAAGTCAGCCCGAATCCTAATTGATTGGCACGGCGCGGGGTCAAAGTAGATGGGAACGGCTCCTTTGAAATAGGTTGCCACATCGCTTACCACATCGCTCAAAATCCCCTCAAGAGCCACCGGCATCATGTTTAGAGCATGCGCTCCGCGCTCAAAATCATGTAGCTTTTTAATTTGATCCAGCATCTGCTGCATCGAAACCGTTCCTTGTAAAATGGCGGCCAGCCATCGCTGCTGCCGCTCATCCAATTGGTGCCCAATCTGAGAGCGTAGCATCTCTGCATAGCCCGCGATGGGTCCAATTACGTTGTTGAGCTCGTGTCTCAGAAACAAGTCTTGTTCTCGGTGCAGTTGCTCAATTAAGGACAAGGCGCTGGTGAGCTCTGCTACGTTGGCAGCCAGTTCCGATCTCAACTTGGATAAGGAAAGGTGCGTATCTACTCGCTTGAGCAGTTCAGAAGAATTGAACGGCTTGGTGATGTAATCGACCGCGCCCAGTTCGAATCCGGTGATGATGTCTTCCGCTTCTACTTTAGCCGTCAAGAATACTACGGGAATATGAGCGAGCGCAGGATTGGCCTTAATTCGTTTGCAGGTCTCAAAACCGTCCATGACGGGCATAATCACATCCAGCAAGATTAGATCTGGGACCACTCTGGCGAGCGCATCAAGAGCCTGTTGGCCATTGCTTGCCACGTTGATGGCATAACCGGCCTCTCGCAACATGCTTCCTAGAACTTGGATGTTCTTTGGCGTGTCGTCTACAACCAAAATATGACCACGGGCTTCACTCATGACTGTTGAATCGATTTTTCTGATATGAAGTCAGGGTATTGTGCAAAAACGATCATGAGGTCTTGTAGTTCAAAATGGCGCGCATGGCCAGAAACAAGGCCTCCCCATTGCTCTAGAGGAGCGAACGAAAACTGCTTTCCGTACGCCGCCATTTCTTCCCCGAAGGATTCCATTTCGTTAACCGTTTGTCGGTAGGTCAGGTCCTGCCAGCGTTCACGTTCTCCCTCCAGAACCTCAATAAGCGCGGCATCGATAGGCCTGGAAGGTGCGATTGCCGCAGTCGCTTGCTGCTCTGCGGCGGCGTCAATCTCTAGCGTGTCGAAAGGCAGGAACGCTGACAGCGCGGAAACCAACGCATCTTGAGTGATGGGCTTTGGCACAAAAGCGTCCGTCAGTTTCATGAATTGGGTTGCCTCTTCTCCCATTACAGAGGCCGAAAATCCAATGACAGGAAACGCATTTCGGCGGCCGGATTGAACTAATTCTTGTATCACACCGAGCCCGTTAAGAATGGGCATGTGCAAGTCGAGAAGCAGCAGATCAATCTGTTCGCGCGCGATGATGTTCAACACATCTTTTCCCGTTTCAGCTTCGACCACCCTAAGCCCGCAAGCAGTTAGCATTTCCTTTACCAACTCCCTGTTCAATGTAATATCGTCCGCAATCAGAACGGAAGAACCCTGGAATTGAATGCGTCCAGCGGCAATAGAAGCTTTTGGCTTTTGAATGGCTTCTGAAATAAACTCAACCCGGGGTATTCGGACAATGAAAACAGATCCCTTTCCTGGGGTGCTGTCTAAATAGATGCGTCCCCCCATCAGCTCAACAAGCTTACTGGTAATAGCCAGGCCGAGACCGGTACCGCCATAGGACTGTTGAGACTGGCCTTTTACCTGATCGAAAGCCCCAAAAATGTGCGCTTTTTGATCCTCAGGGATTCCAATACCCGAATCTTCAACCCGAAATAATACCGTTGTCTGCCCAGGTCCATCCGATCCAAAGCGTTCGGCACGAACTTCCACTCGAACCCCACCTTGATCCGTAAACTTAAGGGCGTTTCCAATCAGATTGATCAGGATTTGGCGAATCCGCGTTTCGTCCATAACCAGCGTCGGAGGAATCGAAGAAGGGGCAAAACATTCAAATGATATGTGCTTGGCTTCGGCCCGTTGGTTAAACATGAGCGGCATTTCTTCGACAAGCCCCCTCAGGTTCATGGCCTGCGGAACGATGTCCATTTTGCCAGCTTCGACCTTTGATAGATCCAAAATGTCGTTGATTAGGGTCAATAGAGACCGGCTCGATGCCTGAATGTGCTGAACATACTTTTTCGTTTCAGCGTCGGTGCTTTTGCGCGCAAGGAGGTCCGTGAACCCGATAATTGCGTTCATTGGCGTCCGGATCTCATGGCTCATATTGGCCAAGAACCGGCTTTTAGCATGCGTAGCCTCTTCGGCCTGGACCGCAAAAGAAGAAGCTTGTTCGCTACTGGCCTCCAGGGCCTCATTGGTTTTTGCCAAGAGCCGCTTCTGCCGATCGACCTCCCGTTGCTGGATTTCAAGGTTTCGGTTTTGAGAAGCCATTAGCTCCGCCTGCTCCTCGGACCGCATTTTGCTCTTTCTAAGCTCTTCGTGCCGAATTTCCAGCTGGCGCCGCTGGAGCATAATTTCTTGATTAGAAGCTTCCAGCTGCTCGTTATGGGTCTGCAGCAACATGCGCTGCTCTTCGACAGCGCGGGTTTGAGCGTTTAGGTTAGATGCGAGGCGGTCGTTGCTTTCTTCGAGCTGTCCAATATGATATTTGGCGAGGCTTTTACCCGCTAAAAAGACTGAAACAGCAAAAAGAATAGCATAAATGGCAAATGCCCAGAGCGTTCTAAACCAAGGCGGTCGAATAATGACTAGCGCCTTTGAAACAGGGCCAACCCGCCCCGTGCCTGACATGGCCCTCACCTCGAACGCATAAGATCCCTCTTGAAGTCCTGAAAAGCGTGCGGACGTGTTAAGGGACCAGTCAGACCAATCTGGACTGAGTCCGGCCAACCTAAATTGATGACGAATGTCCGCAATTTCCTCGAAAAAAGGTGTCGCAAAGACCATAAACAGGCTGTTTTCGTCGATTTCCAACTCAAATACTGGGGGCTCAACCTTTCCCGAGGTGCCGCCGCCAAATAACATCCGCTTGGGGGTCTCAATCGAGCGAATCAGGGTCAGACTGGGTTCAGAAAGGACTTCTGAAATCGAAGACGTATATCGAAAGAGACCGCGATCGGTCGCGATCCAGCACCCATCTCCTTTTGTATCGCACTCGATTTGAGCGATGCGTGAATCTGAAAGCTGGTGGAGTGACTCAATCACTTCAAGACGTCTTCCAGTTCCTTCCTCGGGAGGAATAACACCCGCGTAATCTCCGGTAAACAACCAGACCCGATTGTCTGGCGTCTCGTGTATGTAGCGAATATCCGAGACGCTCATGGCTCCGGTCAGTCCAAGACTATTTCCTGGGCTAAACCGGTTCGTTTCCGGCTGATACGCATACATTCCAGATCGGGCAGCAAATACGACACGCTCGCCCATGCGAAGGGGCCTTGTAAGACCCACTGGAAGCCCCGCTCGTTCGTCGTAGATCGTTACGTGACCGGAAAGCGAATCCGCCTCAGGTTTTGCGATGCGCGCCACTCCAGTAGGGGCCAAGCTTGCCCACAATTCACCGCCTAGCGTTTCAGCTAGGCTAACCACGTGAGAAATATCTTGTTGTTGACGGGCTCCAACAGCCCATCGATTGGTCACAGGATTCAGTTCTAGCTCCGAAAGACCGCCAGCATGGCCCACGTAGACTACGTTTTCCCGAGTTTGTGACGCGAGCAGCGTCCGGATTGGAAATCCGATGGAGAGGGTGTAGCGAGTGCCAGCGCCTTGGTTCATTAGAACAAGAATATCATCCCCGCTGCCAACCAGCAAGCCGCCCGGAACCTGAAGTAAGGCCCGAACGGGTACGTCGAGCCCTGGAAGTGCCGAGAATGAAGAGGGGAGCTCTCCGGCAGGCGTGTTAGACAGGAAGAGGCCTCTATCGGTACCCACGTAAAGCCCCGTTGGGGTTTGGGCTAACGCAGAAATAGCTCCCGAAATCCCAGCGGATGCAGGCGGAGCAGAAACAGAATTATTGAGTCCAACGCGCGCCACTCCGTCTTCTGTGGCTAGCCACACACGGCCCCTGGAGTCCTCCGTGATGCCGTTGATCGTGCCGAAAGGAATGCCATCTCGGTACGTTAAAAAGCGGGCAGGCTGCCCTGGTGATACGAGAGCCAATCCTCCTGACTCAAGACCTAAGGCCAGTATGCCCGAGGAGAGCAATTGGGTAGATCGGACTTTTTTGCCTTGAAGCGAAGCAACACTGAGGGAATCCCAGGATGCAAGTCTGTTTCTTCGGTACGTATAGTATCCACCCGCATCGGTTATGAGCAGCGCAGTACTATCGTTTAGTGAGGTTGCGTGAATCAACTCATCTCTGGCTAACTGGGCCCCAGAGGACACGTCCAAAAATCGTCCAGATACAAACCGAGTCAGGCCACGTCCCCAAAGACTAACGAACAGAGTGTCTTCATTCGAAAAGGAAGCCTGGATGGGAGCCCCTGGGATGTGAGTTAAAACCGTGTCCTTTGTAGCTTCGTAAATGCGACTTGACGTCGTGAAAAAAGAAGATGCACCTGTTCTGAGCACCTGCCCCACTTCGTTAAATCGATTTCGTTCTAACGATTGCTCCGGCAAAAACGAAGAAAATGTAGGTCGATACAAGGAGTCGGTAGCCACGTATCCGATATCTCCGGAGGCACCAACTAAGATTCGGTTGGACGAATCGAGCGCAAGCTGAGTTGGAGTACGACGCCCAGGGAGCGTGATGAGCCGCCACGTAACGCCATCAAACTCAAGGATGCCCTCTTGGTTGGCGACATACATCAAGCCGTCAGCCGACTGCACAATTCCAAGGTTGTTTGGGTTCTGGCCGTATTCAACCGGGCTGTACCGATGGACGATGGGGTATCCACCAGATTGGGCCCATGCCACATGTGTGCCCGCGGTGCTAAATGCGCCAAGGACTAAAGCCAACAAAATGACACCAGGGAGGTACACACCTCTTCGGGCCGCCGTAAAAACGGCGGCTGAAGGAGACGCAAACCAAGGTCTATTTTGTAAATGGATCAAATCTGATATCAATTGGCGAGGGTTTGAACTATTGGGAACGAAAAAAACGCTGAAAATGGTGTAAAACGCGCCAATTTCTGCCAAAGGTACAGTACAGTAGTTACTTATTCAGTCCAATTAGGTGCTTGGAATCCCTAGGTTCTATATTTGGTTGAACGGATCGTTTCGTTTCCAGGTCCAGAATGGAACGACAAACCTTGTTGTTATCGGCTTAAAAAGCTTTTGGAATAATCATGCCACGCCTTCTCATAGTTGACGATGAAGCCGGAATTCGCCGGACACTAAAAGATTTAATGACCATGCAGGGCTATGAGGTCGAAGAGGCCGAAAATGGCGCTGAGGGGCTCGAGAAAATCAAGTCTGGCCAGTTCGACCTGGTTCTATCTGATATTCAGATGCCTAAAATGGATGGAATGGAGCTTTTGCGGGCCTCCAAGGAATCGAATCCCGATCTGCCCTTCATCATGCTTACGGCCCACGCTACCATTGAGCGAGCGGTGGAGGCTATCAAGATAGGCGCATACGATTTCGTGCCAAAACCGCCGAATCTACAGCACTTTTTGGTGACAATTCGGAATGCGTTGGATACGAAAGTGCTCAAGCAAGAGCATACCCGGATGAAGGCTCGATTGGAAAAGATCGACGCGAATATTCCTCCGTTGCTTGGCGAAAGTAAGGCTATGCTGCGAATCAAGAAGCTGCTAGAGCGGGCCGCCCCCTCTGTTGCGCGGGTCATGGTTACGGGAGAAGCGGGCTCGGGAAAAGAATTGATCGCCCAGTGGGTGCACCAACTGTCGGACCGCAACACGGGCCCCTTCGTGGCCGTGAACTGCGCTGCCATTCCGGGAGAGTTGATTGAAAGCGAATTGTTTGGGCATGAAAAGGGCTCGTTCACAGGGGCCCACAAACAGCACATCGGATCGTTTGAGCAAGCAGATGGCGGTACCCTCTTTTTGGATGAAGTGGGGGACATGAGTCCAACAGCTCAAGCCAAAGTGCTGCGGGTTCTTCAGGAGAATCAGGTCCGACGCGTTGGCGGCGACCGCTCCATTCCTGTTGATGTTCGGGTTGTATGCGCGACCAACAAAGACCTAGAACTTGCTATTCAGAATGGAGAGTTCAGAGACGATTTGTTTCATCGGTTGGCGGTCATTCAAATTGTATCGCCACCGCTCAGAGAGCGCTCAGAAGATATTTCTGAACTCGCCGAGTTCTTTTGCGACAAGCTAAGCAAGCGGAATGCGCGACCCGAGAAGCATTTTTCTAAAAAAGCGCTGTCCTTGTTGGCGACCTACCCCTGGAGAGGAAACGTCCGCGAGTTACACAATGCGGTTGAACGGCTTATTGTGCTCAGTGAAGGGGATGAAATCACGGAAGATGATGTGGATCTCTTCACGAATCCAGGCTCGGCGCCCCAAGACTCGATTTCATATCTCGTTGAGCAGCACGCCACCATCAACGATTTCCGTGATGCCGCCGAAGAAGCCTTTTTGCGCCGCAAATTGACCGAGTTTGAGGGCAATATTAGCCGCATGTCTGATTCAATTGAACTGCAACGCTCAAACATTTACGCGAAACTCAAAAAACTCGGCATCAAAGAATAAGGGGTGCCGGCCGCGTCCCCCAACCTACCGCTCTACTCCAGCGGCAGCGAAATCACAAAACGTGATCCGTGAGGAAGGGCTGTTTCCACTTGGATATCACCCCCCATTACCCGGGTAGCCATTTTGCAAAAGGCCAGCCCCAGGCCCACACCCGCCTTGACACCGTCTGGATGGGCTTCTGTTTGAAAAAACTTGTCAAAAATACGCGTGTGAAGTTCGGGCGGGATTCCCTCCCCGTTGTCTTCAACCGCAATGTGGATCTGCTCTCCATGGGCGGTCGCAGCGAGCCGCAAGGCGGTTGCCGATGTTGCGTACTTGAAGGCATTTGAAAGCAGATTTACGATGATGCGCTCCAACAAGGTGCGATCAGTTACGCAGGTTAAACCCTCCGGCGCCACGCTCACTTCAATAGCTATAGACCGGTCTGCCGCGGCCATCCGGTACTGGTCCGAGATGGAACTCAAAAAGGATGCAACATCGACTGATTCTGGAGAGGGGGTAAGCAGCCCATCTTCGAGTTTCGAGACGTCTAAGATTCCCTGAATCATGAGTCCCATGGTATTGGAAGCCGTAGCAATTCGGCCCAGCCGCTCCTTGAGAGCATCGGGTGTTACCTCCATGCCCATTTTCGCAGCCATGTCTAACATTTCAGTATTCATGGTCACAACGGCGAGCGGATTGCCCAAATCGTGAACAATCATGTGGGTGAGGTTATCTCTACTTTCTTCGGCTGCCCTCAAATCGGCATAGCTCTTTTCTAATGAATGCAGCAACTCGCGCTCTCGATCTCGCAGGTCTTTTTTTTCAAGGCTGGACTTTAGGCGGGCTTCCAGAATGGTCGGGTTAAAAGGTTTGCTCAAGAAATCGGTGGCTCCGAGCCCAATGGCCTTCACCACATGCTCCATATCGTCGTGACCAGAAATCACGATAATGGGGACGTGTTTGAGTTCTTCGTCTTGAGAAACGTGCTCTAGCACTTCGATCCCTGTCATTACGGGCATGTCAATATCGAGCAGTACCGTGTCTACTGGATGGGACCTCAAATACTCCAAACCAATTTGTCCGTTTGGGGCAGTTGCGACCTCGTGGCCGAGCAAGTCGATGAAGTCGGTCAACATGTTTCGGTTCAGAGAACTGTCGTCGACTACCAGAATGCGTCGCGCCGATGTTGTTTCAGGTTCTGGCATGGGGCCTAGCTAGGGGTAAGCGGAGAGATACGCTCTGAAAATAGGCTAGAAGGACATCATTCTCATCATAAATCGTTGCGTTTTGAGGCCTGGTGTGTTTCGGCAGCGATACATAAAGGTCGCAGGCTGCCCGTTCAGTCACAGGCCTCAATCGGAATTAAACGACTATTTAAGCACCCTGAGCCAACATTCTTCCAGATCAGGTTTTTTTTGTGGGTGGTTGGAATGTCCTTTGTACTCCTCTGGTCAACCAATCACAGCACGTTGAGTTGAAAAGAGGTACCAACATGCAACCATATAAGAGTCTGTACGCCATAACCGAATGGAGTCCAGAAAAAGAACCGCTCAGTTTTGTTTCTGATTTAAGCGAGCTGGGGCTGAATACAGCCTACCACGCGCATGAAGTATACAAAGCTGCTCAGTGTCCAGTTTATATTCTGGCCGGACCTGAAATTCATAACCCCCAAACCCGAAAAAAAGAGCAAGCAGCCTGGGTCCTTTGATTAATGTATTCGTTCAATGTCCAAGCTATATGAGGCGACGTATGATCATATCAAGCATAATGGTGTCTTTCTGGCTCCTTTTGAGCCCAGCGGGCACCGCGCATGCACAGAACAATGGGTTAACCATTTTCGGTGCTCCGTCAATCCGATTGACGCCCGTTTTTCACTCACTGAGTGAATCGGTGGCAACGGCCGAGGACGAGTCGTCCATCATTAGTTGGGGCAGAACCAGTTCCAAATCAAAGGTAACAGTAACCACCTTTAGTCCCGGTCAGCGATTTGCATTATTCGTAGAGGCGAAAAATGCAACCAATGGCAAGTCAAAGGGTCGAATAGGCTTAGTTGATGGGATGAAGGCAACCGACTTTATTGTCAATATTGCCAATAAAAGGCCGGGTTCGGCAACACTATTTTATTTGGCTGAAGTGCGCATTGAAGAGGGTAGCACAGAAACCGAACCTACCGATATCCATTCAGTCACCTATACACTAACGGATCAGTAACGAATTCGCATGAAGCAATCTGTATCACAAACGTGGTTTGAGCTCGCACCCAGATGGGTGGGATTAGGCCTCCTTTCTGCGATTCTGCTGCTGCTTTCGGTTCGTGACGTGTCGGCGCAAATTATTGTTCGTGGCAAGCTGGCGCACGATATCGATGTGTTTGCAGGCCAACAGGTTACCGGCACCATTACAGTTGACAATGAAAGCGATACCCTGCAAGAAGCCAAGGTTTACCTGACCGACTACATGTTTCATGCAGACGGCACGAACGACTACGACGAGGCCGGAACTGGCGCCCGCTCGAATGCAAACTGGATCCGCTTTTCGCCCGAAACAATGACGGTGCCTCCTAAAAGCACGGTCGTTGTTAACTACGAAATTACGATTCCAGCCGATGCAAAAGCAGGTTCATATTGGAGTATGATGATGGTCGAAGGTGTGGACGCATCCTCGGCAGAGTCTTCTACTGCCCCGGAAACGGAGCGACAAGTTGGGTTTCGGCAGGTAACTCGGTATGGAGTGCAAGTCGCAGTTCATATTCAGCAGGATGCCGAAAAGAATGTTTCCTTTGATGAGATTCAACTGCTCGTGGACGAGGACGGAAATACATTTTTCCAAGTAGATGTGACCAATACCGGTGCGCTTATGCTGCGCCCGACGGTTTACATGCGGATTTTTGCTGCCGATGGAACAGAATATGGGCCGTTTGACGGGACCCAGTATCGAATGTACCCGGACACGTCCGTTCGGCAACGCATTGAATTGAGCAGCCTACCAGCAGGCACCTATCAGGCCCTCTTGGTGGTTGACAATGGAGAAGATGCGGTCTTCGGCGGTCAATATGAATTGACGCTTTAGTCATGTTTAGAGCCCGGCTTCAACAGCTGATGATGTTGACCGTTTGGCTGTGCTCGGCTGCCTCTCCGGTGCTTGCTCAAGAGGGAGTGCGAGTTATTGCTTGGGGCGAAAAGGTCATTAGCATCGAAGCCGGAGGGGTTGGAACGCGCCTTGTTCAACTGGTTAATGAAGGAGCGGCAACGGTATCCACCCGTCTAGTGGTCAAAATGCCCGCGGGCTGGACGGTGTTAATACCGCCTCCCGTTGTGTCCATTGATGCGGGCCGCACGGTCTCCCAATTGGTTTCCTTCCAAGTTCCTGTTTCAACAGCCGCTGGATCCTACGAAATTGAATTGGCCACAGAGGGCCACTCTGACCTGGGAACGACGCTTCCCGTGATCATTGAGCCCTCGTTTTCAATTCGTCAAGAATGGATTGAAACCCAGCAATTTGTACGAGCAGGAGGCCGAATTTCAGCCATTTTATCAGTATTGAATACGGGAAACGCTCCCGCTACCGTAGATATTTCTGGTCGTAGCTCTCTTGGTTATGGCGTTTCGGTTTCGCCTGAAAACGTTCGCCTATCCGTTGGAGAAACCAAGCAGGTCGAAGTCCAGGTTACGACAGGGGAAGACATATCGAGCCGGCTGGCTCATTCCATTATTGTTGAGCTAAAGATTAGAGATTCGGAAGAACAAACGCTGCGAACCCTGTCTTTCAACTCGGACATCCTGCCAACCAAGAAGGCCCTTGGTAGTAATCGCGAGGGTGTTCTTCCGCTGCGAATCGGTTTTTCTGGAAGCACGGAAGAAGGTCGAAGATCGGGACAAGTAGAAATCGATCTGCCAGAAACGAAGGTTGGAAATCGGCTCTATGAAGCGTTAGTCAGAATTCCAGACGTTCGCGATGCCTCGGTGTTCGCGTTTTCGGACCAATACTCATTCAAAATGACGTCTCCGCGAACGCGCATACGCATTGGAGATCACCAATTTCAGTCCACCGATTTACTCGAGAGTGGAACGCTTGGATTTGGCGCTGGCATTGAGATTGATCGTGTTAAAGTGAGTACGGGGGTATTTGCCCAGCGTAGTCGGAAAGTGTTTCCCGAGCGTGAGCAGGCAGGTGCTTTTGTTCATTATAGACCCATGCCGGGCATCCAACTTGAGGCCAATACGCTCGTTAAGCGATCCTATGAGGAAGGAACGGCCATCTCAGTAGCCGCTGAACTAAGTCCCGGCTTGAGTTTGCTGCGCGCAGAATATGCAACGGGCTGGTTTGGCGCAGACGGGACCGGTGGGAAACAACGGGGAGAGGCAGTAGAAATATCGGCAAGCACCAGCGTTAAAAACTCAACGTTTTCAGCAGATTATGATTGGGCAAACAACGCCTTCTTGGGCAGCCTTCAGAACACCAGGAGCGCTTCTGGAGCCTTCACCATCACGCTTCGGGAATGGTTTCGTCTTCATGGCCAAGCAAGCCTCTTAAGTCGTTTTTATGAAATTACGGGCGCTCCCCAGGCCGAACAAACGGCTGGAAACGCGAAGGCAGGGTTTACGCTTACCAGCACGGGCGTAAATCGAGCCTTTATCTCTGTTTCGACCATCAAGCAGATCAATGAAAACACCCTTTCGGCCCTTAAGAGGGACGACATTGCCTTCGAGATCCGGACCGGTTATAACCAGCGAAAACTAGGTCTTAGCACGACCTTTATCCGAGGTCAAGCCGAAGACGGGCTTCGGCCTAACCTGAACCCATACTACTCGGGCGCGGCAACGGTGTCTTCGTCCGTTGGGCAGTTTTCCTTCAACGTTTTTGGCTCCTATCTTCAAGGCCCCACGTTTTACAATCCTGTCGATCAAGAACGCATCATGGTGGGGTCGAGTCTCGGATGGGATTCTGGAAAAGGCACGCAGGTCCACGGAAGTGTGTTCAAAAGCATCGATCTAGCTTTCGAGCAGCAGGAGTTCCTTCTGAGCGATATTCGAATATTGCACCGCTTTTCGTTTGGTCACGACCTAATCCTTCGCGCAAGGGTGGCTCAGACGTCCTCAGATGCCTCTATTCGAAACGGGACGTTTGGAGTAACCTATCGAATGCCTCTCTACGTTCCAGCGCCTGGCATGCGCGGCAAGCGCGATATCATTGAAGGTCAGGTGGTAGACGCAGTAACGGGTAAACCGATTCAGGATGTCATTCTTTCGCTCGATGCCAAAACGTTTGTTACGGATTCCGAAGGTCGGTTCTCGGTCCTAGCCCCCGAATCGGAAAGCGTCTATCTCTCTATTGATCGCCTGTCCATTGGGCTGGACCGCAGGCCACTACAAGATTTTCCGATTCAGATTTCCTCGGAACAGCGGCAACCGTTGCTTATAAACGTGGTCCGGTCTGCTAAAATCATTGCCCAGGTTACGTTTGATGGCGATATATCTGCAGGCAGAACGGCGGCTCTTGCCCAGGACATCGGCAAAGATGCTGTCGCGGGCATTGTTGTTGAAGCACGGCTCGGTAAAACGCGCGTGCGCCGCTTAACATCGGCCTCTGGCGAAGCCCAATTCACAGATCTCGTACCTGGGGAGTGGAAAATATTCGCGATTGGTAGCACCATTCCAAACGGATACACGACGAGTCCAGATAGCGCCCTGGTGACTGCTACGCCGGGGTCCACCAACGAGACAACATTTGAAATAAAGCCGGTATCCAGAGGAATTCAGATGGTATCCTCAGGTTCGGCGTCGCTTGGAAAGGGAATTCGAGTGGGGGGCGCCGTTCCGGTAAAAGTGGTTCGAGACACGGCAGATCCGAAAACGGATTCAGCCGGGGCCCCAAACGTTGTCCGGCCACCCAGAGAGCCTGTTTCTCCGCCCGAATCAAATCAGGGTACTCCCAATGGAGAGCTACCTCGAACGCACATCGTTAAGCAGGGTGAAACCCTCGCTCAATTGGCCAGGCAATATTATCAGTCGACGTTGCATTGGGTGAGATTGTGGCAGGCCAATACCCGTCTGATTCCGAACCCGGACATAATCAGAGCAGGTACCGAACTAGTCATTCCAGAAATCGGAAAGCTAACAGGAAAAGAGAAGGCAGCGCTCCGGGAGTACGCAAAGGGCCTCCAATAAAACCGATTCGTCTTCGGTCCATAGGTGTTTCGCCATCGAAACACATTTTCTTTTCAAATACGTCTTCTCCCAATCGCGATTCTATAAAAACAGGCATAATTAGGCCATTAGGGCCTACTTCGAAAAACTGCGTCCTTCTCTGGCGCTAGCGGCATCATCCTTGAACTCCATGACAGTACGCCTGAAGCGCCCGGCTTCAGGTCCCACTAAAAACCGTCATGTTATGTCTGAACTCGAAGGCGCCGAGCATTTTGCCACTGCCTACTATACGCACAAGACCCAGGAAAACAGGGACCGCCTAGTTTTTGCAACTGAACCTGTTCTCCGTTCCATCATTTCCAAAATTCGCACCCCCGGCGATGATTTGGCTAGACCAGAAGAACTCTACCAGGTTGGTGTTATTGCCGTCCTGCAGGCCCTGGATCAATACGATCCATCGACCGGTGTTCGATTTGTCACGTTTGCGTACCCACGCATCAGAGGCGAGATCGTGGATTATCTGCGTCGGCTTGACCCGTTGCCTCGGCGTAGACGCGTCAAAGTTGCGCACGCCCGCTACACATTCGACCGATTGGCTCAGCAGATGGGTGGGGAACCAACGGAATCCGATATCGCCACAGCCATGGGAGTTGACGTGCCAGCCTACCGTGTCATCAAGTCGGATACAGTCAGGAGACAGATGGACTACCTTTTTGACGACCGAGGTGAGGAAGAGGGTCTTCGATTGGTTGACCTCATGCCTGACTCAACGGCCGTTGCTCGATTCGAGTCCATGGAATGGCAGGACATCCGAACCTACTTGGACAACCTATCCATGACTCTTTCCGAACGGGATCGTACCATCATCGAGTTAAACTATGGCGAGGATCTTACGTTGAGCGAGATTGGCATGCTGCTTGGGGTTTCCGAGGCGCGTGTGTCTCAACTGCGCAAGAGCATTCTGTCCAAACTGGCTCGCTGTGTGGAGCCTTCCCTTCGTACAGCGGCTTAACGCTTTGAGCTTTTGAAGGACTGTGTGCTGAAGTAGACTGTTTGGGTGTGCTGTTCCTGGCGACCGTTAGCGCGGTCTACAATGGTCAGCGTAACACTACGGCTTTGAAGTGGAATGTCTTCAGCATCAGGGCTCGCGATAAATGCATATTCAATGGCTTGGCCGTTTTCGTAACCACGGTTAATGCCGGAGATCAATTGAAGGGGGCTGCCGCCTTTGAGTTGCACTTTGCCGTGCGTCATTCCAAGGCTTGAAAGACCAGAAATCCAGAGCTCGCTTCCGTCCGGCATGGGAAGGTCGAGTTCGGCTTGGATGAAAACGCCTTCGATGTTTGTCGTCAAATTGTAAAACGTTGAGGCATCGGTCGCTACAATCCGGTCTGTAGCCGTGCTTTTGTCGACAATAAAGGGAAGGGGATCGCCAGAAACAGACATGACGGTAATGGGCGATACACCGATGTGGACGGTATGACTTGCAGATTCTTGAGCGGCTACGTTGGCGGTACTAACTGCGAGCATCAATAGCGCGACAAAGGCAAATCTGAATATGTTCTTTTTGTTGAACACGGTAGTCATTCGTGGTGTAATTCCGGATCTGATCCAGAGTAGTGATATCCCTGTAAAGAGACTACGAATGAAAACTAAATTTTGGTCTTCATATTTAGGTTTCGACCGCAAAGAAGACCAAAATAATGCGTACTTGAGCCCCTATGCCTACGTAGATATACGTATAAGCCGGGGTATTTCTACGTAATAAATTTAAGTCGTTTCACGCAGGCTATTTCTGGAGAATAACCTTCTGCGTTTGCATGCTTCCCGACTCGGTTATGAGCCGCACGAAGTACATGCCGGAAGCCAAATTCGACCCATCAATTTGAACGCGTGTCTGTTGTCCTGCATATCCATTCCCCGAATACAGGGTTTCTCTCAAACGGCCTAACGTGTCCCACAACTCGACCCTCACTTGCTGGGTCTTTTCCACTTCAAACGATATGGTGGATTGCGGATTGAAGGGGTTTGGGTACGCAGAATGAAGGGTGGCCTCGTTCACCGGCGTAAACTCTTCTTCCGAGTCGGTCGAAAAAGTCCGCTGTTGCAAAACGATCGTGCAAATTTGCCCACCCCAATTGCACCCAATGGGCTTGTCAAAGTTACCATTGTGACTTCCCGATACCGTAAGTCGCAGCGTGGCATCCGGCAGAATACAATTACTTGCGGCCGTGGGAAGAATTTTATAGATCCCACCGACCAGTGACCAAGTAACGGGAGTACTACTGTTTATACTGGTTATCCCCATCCCGTCGATCAATTTGTACTCCAAGCTCCATCCGCTAATGGCTGCTGTCCCGATGTTCTTGATGTCAATGAATGCGATGTATGAAGATACCTGACCGCTCAGCAATCGGAATTCGATATAAGGCAGGACGCTGGTCGTGGAGGTACCCGTATCACACGAAACCGTGCTTCCGCCTCCTGTGCCTCCTCC
Source organism: bacterium (assembly GCA_013204185.1). Classification (GTDB taxonomy): domain Bacteria; phylum Bacteroidota; class Rhodothermia; order Rhodothermales; family UBA10348; genus UBA10348. Next base: position 30,430 of record JABMOI010000025.1, read on the forward strand.
ACCCGTGGAGCCGCCGCCAGTCGTTCCGCCAGTCGTGGTCGTGTCGGATGCAACGTCCTGTTGGACCTCGATTTTCAAGCGACACGGCATACCGTTCACGCTGCAATTCTCGGGTTCCTTAATAGATCCATTCCACGTACCAGCCATCGCGAACGTGTATTCAGACTGTTCAAGTATTCGGCCTCGTCCAAAATCTGGATGGACGGTATACTGATTTCCAGACCGAGTCCACGTCATTCCTTCCATATGTGTTATGGTCATAGGAAGGTCAAAGCGAAGCGTCCAAGACGCAAGCTCGTTGTGAGTTGGATTTTCGATTCGGATGTAGCCTTCCCACGTGGTATCCGAGTCCTCAGCAAATTTCATGTAGACAGGCAGTCGAGGGGTTTCCGTTAGGTAGTCCGGTGGGCTAAATGTGCAGGCCGCGCCGTTTAGGCGGCAATTCGTTGGGAGAGAAGGCGTTCCGGTGTGCACTCCGCGAAACGGAATGAGGGCAAAATCACTGGGTCCAATTGAATCGGTGTGGGCATGCCCATAAACTTGATAGTCTGATCCGGAACGTGTCCAGATCACCTCTTCCATTTCAACAATCAGCGATGCGGTTGAAAATTTTAAATCCCACAACGGAGGGAAGCTCAATTCGGTTGGATTCTGAACAACAATAAAGCCGGTGTATGTGGTAGGGTCTGAATCCTCAATCCATGCAGACACAATCATGTCTGCAGGTGTGGCAGTCTTAACAACTGGAATTGGAGCGCCTTCTATCGTGCAGGCCGTGCCATTAAAAAAGCAGTTTCTTGGAAATTCAACGGTGCCATTGTAGGCGAGTCCACTAATGGTAAACCAAACCACATCTCCGGGCAGAATTTCCTTCGTCCAGCCTCGGCCGTCTACGGTAAACGCGTCCTGAAACTCACTCCATCCGGCGTGTTCGATATTCTCCACGTGAGAATCGAGACGAAAGGTCATCGTCCAATTGTTAATGGTCACGGGAGTCATATTGGTTATCATGACATGAGCCGTATACCGGCCGTCACGATTTTGATCAACCGTGTGCAGGATACGCACATCTTGTGCCAGGCTCGTCGAAACGAACGGGACACAAAAAACCAATACGAAGAAATAAATGGCCTTGTTTAGGCTCATTGAAGTGTGTGAAGCGATGTTGCTTCAAATAGATCGGGGACGAATGTGAGGGCGGCGGCTCGTCCATAGTTTGAGTACGACAGAAAATCCAATTTTTGCGTTAGTTCGTTTTGACGAAAGACTTGGTGAGAATGGAGCCCTGTTGCTCTATCTGAATGAAATACGGACCTGCTGCCAATCCGTTTGACCCAATTGGCAATTGCTGCGCCCCTGCAGAAACAACCCCAGAGAATATCGTGCTTACGACACGGCCTTGAAGGTCAATAATCCGAATGGTTGCTTGCCCGCCTTGGCCGCTGTTCCACGCCAATGTGGCTGTTGTTTGGAATGGATTGGGATACACAGATTCCAGATAAGCACCCTGCGGAAGAACGGGGTTTTCAACGGCGGTACCAACAAAGGGTATCAGAGGAACCTGTGACAGTGGTAACGACCAGATACCTCTACCATGGGTCGCAGCAACAATTTGACCATCTACCAAACGAAGTTGCCAGACTGCTACAGCGGGAAGGCCGCCCTCTGAAATAGACCACGTAGCTCCATTGTCTACTGACTCAACAATCCCAATTTCAGTAGCAGCCCAAAGGCGGGCAGAATTCGGGAAATCCAACAAATCAAACACGGTTACGTCTGGAAATCCATTTTGACTGATCAGCCCATTGGGTCCAGGGTCAAAACCAGAGAGGTCTTCCCATTGCTGCCCCATGTCAGTGCTTCGGATAATTTTTGCCCTGTTCGAGGCTGAAAACATGACATACACGACCTCCGAATCGTCAAAACTAGTTGAAAGCCCACTGATTGGGCCCGGCGCAATAGATGGAGTTGGAACGGGAGAAAACGCTCCTCCTCGGTTTGAGGATACAAGCAGTTTGCCGCTCGGATCTCCTGAGGTGGGGACGGCATCCATTTCGGAGCCAGCCCACACAATAGCGGGATCCTTTTGAGAAACGCGAACGATAGCCCGGCGATAAAACCCCCAGTCCTCATCGGGGATGGCGGTAAGGCGCCACGTTTCAGCAAAGTCGATGCTTTTCCAAACACCCGACTTCCCGACCGTATACAGATTGTCTGAGTTAGTGGGGTCTTGATCGACTACCGTTAGAAACTGGGCTAATTCACTGGCTTCACCGGTGTCGGTGAGTCCACCTAATGCACTTTGCCAGTCTGTACCGCCGTTTAAGGAACGCTGGAAAAAATTCCATTGGGAGGTAACCAGCATCTTCTGGCTGTTTTGTTTGTGCCAAACCGCTTCAAAGCCGTCACCTCCGGACCGGCTAAACCAAAAATCATCGGGCTGCGAGTTCGTGATTGAAGTCCACGAGCCGTTGTCTTGTGTCCCGCCAACGAAGGTGTTAGAGCCGGGCTTTTTATCGACCCCATAAAACTGAGACGTGTTATACCCTCGGTCTCGCGCTACCCAGCTCGTCCCTTGATTTCCTGAATAGTATATCCCTCCGTCGTTTCCGAGGACGATTTGAAATCCAGTACCCGAAGTTGGCGTGGCAACCATCACGTGTTGATCCGCGTGGACACCCGCGCCAATCTGAGAAATAGTTGCCGAGGGGGCTATCGCATCTTCCCAAAAGAACCGTAGCTGGGATTCGGGTAAGTTTTGTGCGTTCCACGTTGCGCCAGGAGTCAGGGTAGGCCACAAGAAATAGGCGAGATCCTTCGTTACTCCCCCCGTCTGGGCGATTTCGGGATCAGGAGATGAGTTGTTGTAGGGCCTAGCATGGATGAAGAGGTATTCTCTTCCTAGGTCGGTAGGTGATTGTTCAATTAGGTCGAATACGCCGTTATTCACTCCATCTCGAAACGAGACCGCTAGCTGCCTGTTGTTCTCGGTATCCCAGACCTCAAACGGTACCGTCACATAGCCGGCATACGGATAAGCCACCAAATCGATACCCGCTTGGTTCGGAGGAATAAACCGATGCGCGAACTGGCTTTTGCCTGGTCCAAAACGAATTTCAACGGGCACCATTTTGTCGGGAGTGATGGTAGACTCAGGTTCGTCAATACCGAGACGCAGGGACCCATTCAAATACTTGGCGCCAAAATTGATATACGACAAGAAGGAAGCCGTATTGGTTTGGCTTGTGGTAAATAGATTCACCGTGACAGTTGAGCTCAGTGTGGCCTTGTAAAGCCAGACTCCACCTAAGTAAACTTGGTCTTTGTCAAAGGGATGGGCCAACACTGCGAGGTCATACCAACCCTGTTTGCCGGCAATATCAACAGGATTGAGCGTGTTTGTGTCGACAAACTGAGTCCATGTCGAGGCGCCGTTGTCAGATAGATAGACGGGGTCGATGCCACTCGTGCTTTCTACAAGAGCAAACAGTCGATCGACCTTCACGGGAGAGATATCCAATTCCAACCGGGCTCCCGAGGACGCTTCCGTGAGCCCTGAGTTCATCCGAAACCAATTGGCTCCGGTGTCTGTGGATTTCCAGACTCCTCTTCCGGCCTCTACCGCATATTGGACCTTGAAATTTCCCGGCTCGTGTAGGATTTGATAAAACCCAAGCGATGTTGCAGCCGCCTTTAACTCCCTCCACGTAGACCCTCCGTCGCGCGTTTCGTGGATTCCGGTGGACGTGGCCACAATGACGTGGTTTTCGTCGGTCGGCGAAACGATGATCCGATTTACAAACAGAAAGTCGTAGTTCGACTGGGTGGATGGAAGGGGTAGCCACGTGATTCCACCATCAATGGATTTGAACATGCCATCTCCGATCAGGGCGTCGCCGTTACGATACCCTTCTCCTGTTCCTGCATACATGACGCCCGGGTTTGAAGGGGTCTGGGCGAGCGCACCTATGGCTAGCCGGGGAAGGTGGTCTGTAAGCGGCGTCCACGAGTTCCCTTTATTCGTGGTTCTCCAGATTCCACCACCCACCGAACCCACAATCCAAGTGGAGTGTGTGGGGTCTGCTGCGTCCACAATGATGGCGCGCGTTCTGCCGCCTACATTTCCCGGACCGCGTTCAGTCCAAGGAAAAGACGCCTGACTGCCTTTGGCCGCGGCCCGCATCTGATTGAAAGCCTCAAGGCGGTACCCGGGTCGGTATCCGGGCTCAACTTCTCCTTCCGCCGTGCGGATGGAGTGAAAGTAGGCGGAAAATTGGTCCGGTGAATCTTGGGCCAGAACAGCTTGATAGTCTTCCGCGGGCGAAGAGGTGTCAAGCAGGATGAGTGCAAACAGGGCCAGAAAGCCGAAAAAAGCGATACGAAGCGGTTTGATCATAAGGGGAATGCACGCGTCATCGGAAATAATAGAGCCAATATTGCGACTAGTTCGTTAAACAGCCTAACTTGTGACTTCGCCGATTGGTTCTTGAGCTCCAAACTACCACTTTTGATATGTCTTTTCGTAACGCCCTTTTGCTTGTTTGTTTGATGATGTTTTGCGTTTTGACTGTTCCAGGCTCCGCGCTAGGTCAAACCACGCTTCAGGATCCGAGCAGTTTTCTGGGGTACGAACTCGGCTCTAGGTTTTCGAGACACCACGCTGTGGTCGAATACTTTGAACACGTTGCAGCCCAAAGCGATCGGGTGGAAATGGTGACGTACGGCCAGACCAACGAAGGGCGCCCGCTCACGCTAGCCTTTGTGAGTTCGCCTTCCAATTTGGCCCGCCTCGAAGAAATCCGAACTGACAATTTAAAGAAGGCCAAGCTAGAACCGGGCACTCCGACCGGAGCCCCTGTTTCTATTGTCTGGCTTAGTTATAACGTACACGGAAACGAGTCAAACAGCACGGAAGCATCGATGGCTACCCTGTTTGCACTCGCCGATCCAAACAATGAAACCTCGACCAAATGGCTAAAGAACACATTGGTTGTGTTGGACCCAGCCATTAATCCAGACGGCCGCGACCGGTACGCCAACTGGTTCAATATGATGGTTGGCATGGATATGAATGTGAGCGAAGACGCCATTGAGCACGACGAACCATGGCCGGGTGGCAGAACAAACCACTACTACTTTGACCTAAATCGGGACTGGGCTTGGCAGACTCAAGTAGAAACCAAGCAGCGCATGGTTGTCTACAAAAAGTGGATGCCTCATGTCCATGTAGACTTTCACGAGCAAGGCGTCAACAATCCGTATTACTTCGCTCCCGCTTCTGAACCCGTCCACAGAGAAGTGACCCCATGGCAGCGGAAATTTGAGGAAGTCATCGGACGAAATCACGCTCGTTACTTTGATGAAGCGGGATGGCTCTACTTTACCAAGCAGTCCTTCGATATTTATTATCCAGGGTATGGGGACAGCTTTCCTATGTTTAACGGCGCTATTGGGATGACGTATGAACAAGCTGGCGGCGGCGGCGCAGGTCTTGGTGTGTTAACGGCCGAAGGAGATACGCTTACGCTACTTGACCGGCTCACTCATCATACCACAACCGGGCTTTCGACCGTGGAGATGGCCTCGGCCAACAGCGAGCAGCTCGTTAACGAGTTTGCGTCATACTTTGACAAAGCAACGTCAGGATCTGGCTCAGAATATGCTTCGTACGTAATAAAGCAGGATACGCCCGGAAACCGAATTGCCGCGCTCACCGCGCACCTGGACCGATTGGGCATTCAATACGGAAGCGCCTCTGCTTCGTCGAAAGTTGAGGGATACGACTATAGAAGCGCTAAAAAAGGCCGTTATGAGGTCTCTGAAGGGGATTTGGTTATTCCAAGCGCCCAGCCACGAGCTGTCTTGACGCGCGTATTGTTTAATCCCGTAACGCCCATATCGGATTCATTGACCTACGATATTACGGCGTGGGCCCTGCCCTACGCGTACGATCTAAACGCCATTGCAACGCCTACAAAGCTGTCCGCCACGACCTGGGTGGCTCCGATCGCTGCAAATGTAGCACACTCGAGCCTACCAGTAGCTTACGTTTCTGCTTGGGACGACGCCGGTGATGCAGCCTTTTTGGCTTCCCTACTCAAGGCGGATATAAAGGTGCGTTACGCAACCAAGGCTTTTGCAGTCGATGGGAGTACGTTTGAGCCGGGGTCCTTGATCATTACTTGGTCATCGAACCAGAAATTTGGGTCGAAATTCCAGCAGCTTGTTTACGGCATCGCCGCCGACCATGGTCAAAGTCTAACCGGAATTTCTACTGGTTTTGTGGATTCTGGATCTGATTTGGGCTCTTCGGATGTTCGCTTCATTGATGCACCACGTGTAGGAATGCCTTTTGGAGATGGAGTGAGTTCATCAGGCGTTGGAGAAGTGTGGTACTGGTTTGACCAAGTGATCGATTATCCTATCACTCGGTTTTCTGCCGATCGATTTTCTTCGCTGGACTTGGATGAATATGACGTCCTGATTCTGCCATCCTTCGCCACCGACATGCTGTCCGAGACCGGGTTGGAAAAATTGACTGGCTGGATCCGGGCAGGTGGGCGCCTTGTCGCAACGGGAAGTGGGGCCTCGTCGCTGGCGGACAAAAAAGGGTTTTCGCTCACGTTCAAGGCGGCAGAAAAAACGCCAGACAGCACGGCGGTTAGCCTAGCGAAGAAAAAAAGATATGAGGATCGGTCCAGGGACCGCGCTCCGACGGACAATCCAGGTGCCATCTACCGGGTTCAAGTGGACAACAGCCACCCACTAGGATTTGGGTTTGGCAATGAATCCTTCGTCTTGCGCTCTAGATCAGACCATCCAGCCGTATTGCAAGGTGGAAGCGATTGGAACGTGGGCGTAGTAGAGAAAAACGGCAGAGTGAGTGGTCACACGGGCTACGTTGCCGAAAAACGAATCGAGGAATCGCTTGCCTTTGGCGTACAATCCATGGGTCGTGGTTCAGTCGTGTATATGCTCGACAATCCGCTATATCGCGGCTTCTGGATCAGTGGGCAACTGCTTTTTGCCAACGCCGTCTTCCTAGTTGGCCAGTAGGCGTCGATCCGCAGTAGGCCACGATCCGTTTTCGCAGCGGATCAGGGCGCAGCTGCCATCAAGAGTGCGTAGGCTGCGGCCAACATATCTGCCATGATGAGCAGAAACAGAATGATGGTCTCTAGAATGGAGAAGTGACGACGGGCCTCGTATGCCCTGCGCATTTCGCGTGAGCGGATAAACCCTTTCCGATCGTTAATAAGCAGCATCCAAATCTGCAAAGCGATGGCAAATGCCGTTAGCCAGACCCATTGGACATCTATTACAACGGGTAGACCGATTCCGGCAACTCCAAAAGGAGCGACAAGCCAAAAAACTACGATGGCAGGCAACCCACGCTTTTTCTCAGAGCGTCTCTTTTTACCAGAGGAGGAGGACTTCTTTGCTCTGCGGGCAAGCTTTGTATCTAGATCGACTTCGGCCATGTGTGCTAACACAATTCAGTTGAATGAGTGCGGAATATATGAACTCGAGACCTTTCCCGAGTTAAGTGTCCCCGAATTTTTTTAGGCTACGTATTTCTTTTAGAGTACCTATTTCTTTTGGACTACGTCGAAAACTGCAAAAAGCGTGGAATCGCACTCCGGGTAACGCCCGAAGGGCTAAGATGAGTGATGACTCGTGTAGTGGATTTTATGTTCTATACGATTCAATAAGCGTATCAGGGTTTCATGCCCTAGCGCGTCAATTGCGGCATGAACCGAAAACCATTTCACGTCGGTAATATGCTCCTTTTTTTGCGGATGAAACTGTTCTGTATCCACCTTCATGTGGTACCAGTGGGTTGTTTTTACCATGAAATACCCACGATTCTCATACCCGTGAATAGTGGTATCTAGAAAATCTAAGACGGTCACGGAATCAATTCCCAGCTCTTCTCTCACTTCCCTTCCAGCACATTCCTTTATGGTTTCGCCCTTGTCTAATTTGCCCTTTGGAAGATCCCAAAGCTTTTTCCGATAGATTAAAAGGACTTTCAGATTCTTCTTTCCTTCCTTCGTCACAATGCCGCCGCCCGCTGAAACTTCTTTGGGTTTTCTGTACGGATTCGCATTTAGAATGGCTTTAGGGGGAATTTTCTTAACCAGGCCGTTTAATGTGGCGGGTGTTTTTGCGCCGTCCACAACAAAGACAACTCCTCGTTTGTCTTTTTTTGCCAGTTTGAGATCTCGATACAGCCTGCTTTCGTCAAAATCCGTCTTTGAAATACCCGATTCGGCTTTTTCCTCAGACTCGACGTAAAAATAAAGCATACATTTATGGGCAAGGAGAAGACATGGCTGAAACTACAGCCATAAAATCGCTCATTTGGTAGAAGATAGAACCATAAAAGTTGCCCCGGCAACAAAAATATTGGCGTAACCGATAGTATGAACGGATCTAAAGCTTTGGGGCGAAGCATTGTAGGAGTTGTACTATGCGGTGGAAAAAGCACTCGATTCGGTTCTAACAAGGCCCTTGCCCTGTATCAGGGACGTTCGCTCGTCTCCTCGGCAGCTTCCCTGCTGTCGCAATGCGTAGACCAAGTGGTCATATCTGTTGGGCAAACGGACGTGGAGTACGTCGCGGGTTGTGTTCACATTCAGGACACCATTCAAGACAAGGCTCAGGGCGCTGGGCCACTTGCTGGAATTGCAGCCGCCTTTGCCTCTACTTCTTGTGATAGCCTTCTCGTTTTGGCTACCGACTTGCCTTTGGTCGAAGAGGCAGATTTGAACGCGCTCCTGTTCGCGGAGCCTATAGCAGGCAAGCAAGCTCCGCTTACGCTCGGCCGAGATGCCCAAACCCAAAGAGTCCAGCCGTTATGTGGACTATGGGATCGGAGTGTCCACGCCTCGCTGGAGGGCTATTTAGCTAGCGGAAAGAGGGCCGTCATGGGCTTTATTGAGCAGTTTCAAGTACACTGGATTGACATCGAAGCGGGCCATTTGACAAACATCAACAAAAAAGACGATTTAGGAGAAATCACCGACCGATAATGGTTGATCTTTGATTCTCCATACTTGATATTACAAGTTACCATTTGAGGCCCTCCCCTCCGAGTAACACGCGCGCACGTCTATGAATTATGGCTTTGTAATTAATAACGATAACTGCATTGGCTGCCACGCGTGTTCGACCGCGTGTAAGAGTGAAAATGAAGTTCCTTTGGGCGTTCAGCGCACATGGGTAAAGAGTGTAGAGACGGGTCTATACCCCAACGTTACGCGTAATTTTCAAGTCACCAGGTGTAATCACTGCGCGAATCCACCATGCGTTAGGATTTGCCCAGTAACGGCTATGTATCAGCGGGACGACGGGATCGTAGAATTTGACCCGGACGTGTGCATTGGGTGCAAAGCGTGCATGCAGGCCTGTCCGTACGACGCTATTTATATTGACCCAGAGTCAGGTACAGCGGCTAAGTGCCATTATTGCGCACACAAAGTAGACATCGGATTGGAGCCTGCCTGTGTTGTGGTTTGCCCTGAGCACGCCATTATTGCCGGCGATTTAGACGATCCGGAGTCAGAAATTTCCAAAATAGTTGCCAAAAACAAGGTAACGGTTCGAAAACCAGAACAAGGAACGGCGCCGAAGCTGTACTACATCGGTGGCGACGACGTGGCCATGCATCCAACGGCTACCGATCGAACCCCAGATTCGTTTGCTTGGGCAGACGTTCTATCGCTACACGAGGGGGGCGGACGCACAGGAGATGGACACGCGGGCTCTGCTCCTCGCCCAGAAATTCCCTATTTGAAAAAATCTGCTTCTGGCGCTTCGCTTCGGCAGCCCCAGTCTCAGGGAGAGCCAACGGGTGGCCCCATTCAGATTGGAGAAGGCCGTATGGCCGAACAAATGACCCAGGTCGTTTGGAATGCGCAGCATAAAGTGCCTTGGCATTGGCCAGTGCCCGCCTATCTCGTTACGAAAGGCATCGCATCTGGACTGTTTATGATTCTTGGCTCGGCCTTTTTGTTTGGCCTGATTGGCGCAGATAACACCGTATTTATGGCCTCTGCGTTCATCTCTACGGTCTTTTTAGTGCTGACCACGGCATTGCTTGTGTTTGACCTAGAGCGGCCTGAAAGATTTCTGCGCATTATTACACGGCCCCAGTGGAAGAGCTGGCTGGTTCGGGGTGCATTCATCCTGATTGGGTTTAGTACACTTGTGGGCCTTTGGTGGGCTGGCGAGTTCGCCGTTTGGATGGGCTGGCTTGCAGAATCAGACATTGCCGGACTTCGAGCGCCCATCATGTGGGTAGGGTTGCCGCTCGCTTTGGGTACGGCAGTCTATACCGCTTTCTTGTTCGGACAGGCTGAAGGCCGAGACTTGTGGCAAAGCCCTTTGCTTCCTGTGCACCTGGTGGTACAAGCCATTATGGCTGGTAGCGCGATGTTGCTCATTTCGGATTCATTCCTCGAATTTGATGCTGCCTTGAGCGGCTTGGTCAGAGCCTGCTTCCTAGGAAGCCTAGGGGTCGATTTGGCCGTGACGCTTATGGGAGAATTCGGTATGCCCCACGCCTCGGAAGCAGCGGTTAAAGCCGCGCACATGATCACAAAAGGCCGATATGCCCGATCATTTTGGGGCGGAAGTGTCCTGCTTGGTCACATCATCCCGTTTATTCTGGTGCTTTCAGTAGCCGGAAATACGCTCGTCGGTGTTCTTGCCGGGGTGTTTGCACTCCTCGGGTTGTACTTGTTCGAACGCGCGTTTGTAAACGCCCCTCAAGAAATTCCAAATAGCTAGAGTTATGGCACGCAAGAAGTCAGATCGAACCGAAGGAATTGGGGATGGACAGGCGTTTGGCCTGCCAACGTTTTCAACTCCGAATCGCACGCCTACAAAAATTGAGATGACAGCGGTCACCCATCCAGATGGTCGGATGAGTCAGTACCCGCCCACAGACATGTGGGATGATTGGGTTGAATGGGATGGCAAGCAGTGGCCCAAGAAAGTGGCCAGGCACTACACGCTCGTTCCTACGGTGTGCTTCAACTGCGAGAGCGCGTGTGGCCTATTGGCCTATGTGGACCGAGACACGTTGGAGATCAAGAAGTTTGAAGGGAACCCCAAACATCCCGGAAGTCGTGGCAGAAACTGTGCTAAAGGACCAGCCACCATCAACCAGATTTACGATCCCGAGCGAATTCTGTATCCGTTGAAGCGGGTTGGCAAGCGCGGCGAGGGCAAGTGGAAGCGAATATCGTGGGAGGACGCCCTTTCTGAGATTGGTGAAAAAATGAATGCGTCCCGGAAAAAACGCCGAGATGGAATCATGTATCACGTGGGGAGACCGGGAGAGGATGGCTTCACCAACCGTTGTATTGAAGCATGGGGAGTAGACGGACATAACTCCCACACAAATATTTGCTCGGCAGGCGCCAGGGCAGGATACTACTTATGGTCAGGATTTGACCGGCCTAGCCCAGATCACGCCAAAGCCAATGTGATTTTGCTCATTTCCAGCCATTTGGAAACGGGTCACTACTTCAATCCGCATGCTCAGCGGATTATGGAGGCCAAAAATAACGGCGCTAAGCTCATCACGTTTGACCCGCGCCTGTCCAATACCGCTTCTAAATCGGACACGTGGCTGCCTACATGGCCCGGGTCCGAGCAGACCGTTCTGCTGGCCATTGCCAACCACATGATTCAGAACGACCTGTACGACAAGGAATTCGTTCGCAAATGGGTCAATTGGAGGGAAGCACTTCAGATGATTAAAGACCAGAACTACGAAGGCGTCGATATTGACCTGCCGGGCGAGGGCATCTGGGATCGACTCAAAGGACTTCTGGATGGAGGGTCGTTTGACGCATTGGAAGACCGGGAGGACTTTGAAACCTTCGACCGTTTACTCAAGCAGCTTTATTCAGAGTTTACCTTTGAGCGGGCAGCCGAGGAATCACAAGTACCGATTGAGCGAATTATTGAGGCCGCGGAATCCGTAGCTGGTTGTCAAGGCCGCCTTGCCACTCACACCTGGAGAAGCGCTTCTATTGGAAATCTGGGCGGATGGCAAGTCGCGAGATGCCTTTTGTTTTTGAACGTCCTAACTGGAAGCATCGGTACGGAAGGTGGTACGTCTGGAAATAGCTGGAATAAGTTCGTGCCAAAACCGTTCGACGTTCCCCCTCCATTTAACGCATGGAACGAGCTTCATTTGCCGCATGAATGGCCGCTGGCATTTTATGAAATGAGCTTTTTGCTTCCTCACTTTTTGGAAGAAGGTCGCGGCGATATCGACGTCTACTTTACGCGCGTCTACAATCCTTTGTGGATTAACCCCGATGGGTTTATGTGGATGCGAGCGCTTCAGGACGAGGAAAAAATGAAGTGCCATGTGGCGCTCACGCCGACGTGGAATGAATCTGCATGGTTTGCCGATTATGTCCTTCCCATGGGGCACGCCGGCGAACGGCACGATTTGATGAGCCAGGAAACGCACGCAGGACAATGGATCGCGTTTCGGCAACCGGTTCGCCGAGTCGCGATGGAGCGCTTGGGCAAGAAGGTAGATTATACGTGGCAAGCGAATCCCGGGGAAGTCTGGGAAGAAAATGAGTTTTGGATTGAGCTTTCTGTTCGGATGGATCCGGATGGGTCGCTCGGCATCCGGAAACACTTCAACAGTCCTTACCGTGAAGGTGAGGTTGTTACGACGGAAGAGTACTACAGGTGGATCTTTGAGAATTCCGTTCCTGGATTGCCCGAAACCGCTGCTGCAGAAGGACTTACGCCGCTCGAGTACATGCGGAAATACGCTGCATTCGAGGTCACTAAGGATCACTATGTACCCTACGAAAAAGGGATTTCCACGGATGGCACAACCGTCGATAGCTCGGGTCGTTTAGTTAAAAACGGGGCAGTGGTTGGCGTCATGATTGACGGCGTAGCCAAAACTGGTTTTACAACGCCCAGCCGAAAAATGGAGTTCTTTAGCCCCACCATGAAGGATTGGGGCTGGCCCGAGAAAGAATACACGCTCCCTTGGACGCTCAAAAGCCATGTTCACCCGGACAACATTGACCGGACAAAAGGTGAAATGTTGTTGTTGCCAAACTTTAGGTTGCCCACTCTTATTCACACCAGAAGCGCGAATGCAAAATGGTTGTACGAGTTGAGTCACAAAAATCCGGTTTGGATGCACCCTTCTGACGCCAAACGTTTAGGTGTTGAAACAGGTGGGCTTATCCGTGTCACAACGCGAATCGGATATTTTGTAGATAAAATCTGGGTAACCGAAGGAATCAAACCGGGTGTCATTGCCATGAGTCACCACTTGGGTCGTTGGCGACTCAAGGAAGATGAAGGAGTGAGTAAGGGAGCCTCCAATATGGTTACGATCTCTGAAAGCCGCGAAGAGGGATCAAGGCTTCGAGTAAATCACGGCGCCGGCCCTTGGAAATCGTTTGACCCAGACACATCCCGCATTTGGTGGGAAGACGTAGGAGTCCACCAAAACCTAACTCATGCTGTTCAACCTGATCCTGTTTCCGGGCATCATTGTTGGCTTCAAAAAGCCTACAACGTTGAAAAAGCACGCCCTGAAGATCGACATGGCGACGTGTATGTGGACACGAAAGCATCCATGGAGAATTACTACGAGTGGGTTGCTTTAGCGCGTTCGGCCGTAGATCATTCTCCCGATGGAATGCGCAGGCCTTGGTGGTTTAAGCGGCCGTTAAAACCGGTTAAAGAAGCCTACAAGCTACCTGAGAAACCGTTTGGGAGATAAACGGCAGTGTCTGACAAATGCGGGACCCACACGAATACCACTGAAGACAGGCTTGTGATAAATTTCGTGTTAACTTGTTATAACAAGTAAATACGAGTGGTATATTGAAAATGCTTTTTAGATAAAGAACAGATTTTATTGCTCACAAGCATTTAGGTGCACCATGGAACGTCGTCATACTGTAGTTATTGTAGGTGGTGGTACCGCCGGTATCACCGTAGCCGCTCAACTCAAGCGCAAAGATAAATCACTCGACGTGGCCATTATTGAGCCGTCAGAAGATCATTTCTACCAGCCCATCTGGACATTGATTGGCGGGGGTGTTTTCGAAAAAGAAATCTCGAAGCGCAAAACGGCGGACTATATACCTAAGGGTGTGACCTGGATTAAAGACTGGGTCACTGGTTTCTCGCCCGAGTCGAATACCGTCTCGTTAAAATCCGGAAAGGAGATTGGTTACGACTTCTTAGTTGTGGCGCCGGGAATTCAACTTGACTGGCACAAAATTAAGGGTTTGCCTGAGGCCTTAGGCAAAGGAGGCGTGTGCTCAAACTATGGATATGAGCATTCCGAGTATACGTGGGAAGTCCTGCGCAATCTGAAAAAAGGAAACGCCATCTTTACGCAACCTGCTACGCTTGTTAAGTGCGGCGGAGCTCCTCAGAAGATCATGTATCTAACGGCCGATTATTTGCGTCGTAACGGGAGTTTGGACAAAGTAGATATCAATTTTATGTCTCCCGGACTCGTGGTTTTTGGGGTTCCAGAATTCGCAGCCACCTTGAAGAAAGTGATCGAGCGATATGGTATCACGTTCAACTTCCAGAAAGAATTGGTCGCGATTAAAGGGAAAGAAAATCTAGCCACATTTAAAGTGACTGAGCCCGATGGAACGGTGCATGAAAAGGACTATCCATATGATATGATCCACGTCGTGCCGCCACAATCCGCTCCTGATTTTATAAAAAGTAGCCCTCTCGTCAATGCCGATGGATGGGTGGAAGTCGATCCAGGTACGCTTCAGCACACTCGTTATGCCAACGTGTTCTCTTTAGGCGACGTTTCGAACACTCCAAATGCGAAAACGGGAGCGGCCGTTCGCAAACAAGCACCGTTTGTTGTTCAGAATCTGCTCGACGTTAAAAACACAGGCAAAATTCAGACCTCAAAACGTTACAATGGATATACGTCGTGCCCACTGATTACTGGATATGGTAAGTTGGTGTTGGCTGAGTTTGATTACAATAACAAACCCGATCCGTCCTTCCCGTTCGATACCACAAAAGAGCGCTGGTCCATGTACTTTATGAAAACGACCTTGCTACCTTTGTTGTATTGGAACGGCATGCTCAGAGGACGGGCTTAAGCCGAGCAAGTGCAGCTTACTCTGCATAATTAGAATTCGAAAAGACCGACTTCCGAAAAGCGTGAATAAATCTGAACGTTTAGTCCGCTTAGAAAAGCTGGCATCCATACTGGAACGGCCCCAGAATTCTGAGGTGGTTTTTGCCCCCCTAAAAGATGGTGGGGCGAGCCTCTCAATTGAGCCAACAGATGAGTTCGCATCCGAACACTATCGAGTGTTTTGTCATGAGCTCATGCCTGCCGCTTCCGTTTTTCTAGAGCCGCGATCTATGCTAGGCGGTGAGGTATCAGCCGAGTCTTGGTCGGAAATGAAGGCAGCTGGATATGACCCCGATACGTCTTCCATCACTGCAGATCATTTAGTCAACCAGCTTCGCTTTCTGGTTCATTTGGTAGAACAAGACCAAACGCAGCGTGCTTCCAGTTTTGTGCAGCGGCATATGCTCGGCTGGATTCCGGCATTTTTGGCTACTCTCCGTCGTCTTGATTCCGGGGCGGTAAGCCCGTTGGCGGCCTACATTGAAGAGGCGGTACTGCACCTGGCGTTACCTAGAAAAAGTGAGGATCTCTCTAGAAGCACCCTCATTCCTACGCTTTTTAGCCTTGAAAACGAAAAAACAGGCCTCGTTTCTATCGGCATTTTCCTTTCCACACACGCTGAGAGTGGGCTTGCCATTCCCAAGTCTACCCTGCTGCATATCGCTCGCGAGCTGAGACTTCCTCCCGGATTTGGTTCTAAATCTCAAACAATCGAAGGTCTGTTTAGAGCCGCGGGTGGGTACGATTCGCTTCCTGCGTTGTGTGACTTTTTTGATGACCAAGTTGAGCTGCACACCCAGGTATGGAGCGATTGGTCTAGTCGTGTGGGAGTCCCGGGAATAGCCCACTGGTCAGTCCGATGGAAAGAAAAGCTGCTCCACACCTCAAAAGTCGTGAAAACACTCCGCCGCTCCGCTACGCAGGCTGCTAGCTGAGGCGGTCTAGGTATTCTTGTTGTCTATCCCATCTTGTGAGCACCTCGAGTAGCGCCCTGTGCGTATCTAACAGGAAGTGATCCCTGCCAATATCATCCATCGCTCCGCATGACGCCAGCATGTCCAGTGATTTTTGCCGTAGGCTGGAAATGTAAAAGAGGACGTTCTTTTCCCGTGCGATTCGATTTACCTCTATCAACGTGGCAAGGCCCGTCGTGTCTAGGTCATTTACACTTGATGCGTCCAATATGACGGCCCGAGCTCCGCTCGACATCGCGTGATCTAGAATGGCGTCCTGCAACCGATCTGCATTGGCAAAAGAAAAGGAAGCATCAATACGGATTATAGTGACGCCTTCAAACTGGTGTGCCTGTTCGTGGTTGTTAATTGATCTGAACGACCTCGAATGAGGGAGATGACCCAAAATGGCAATGTTGGGACGGCCAATTCGATACATGATCGCGATCACAGACAACCCAATACCAGTCAATATGCCCTGTTCAATTCCGAGCGTAAGTGTGGCAAAAAAGGTGAGTAGCGCAATGATTCCATCAATCGCTTTGGTTTTTAACAGGAACCTGACCTCCGTTACATTTACCAGGCCAAACGCCGAAACCATAATGATGGATGCAAAAATGGGAATCGGCAAATAGTAAAAGAGGGGCGTCAAGAACAGCAGCGTACACAAGATGAGGAGCGCTGCAATCGCATTAGAAAACGGGGTCTGAGCACCTGCCCGATCGTTCACCGCACTGCGGGAATAACTTACAGAAACAGGAAGGCTCTGGAAGGCCGATCCCGTAATGTTCATGGCGCCCAGAGCAACCAATTCTCGGTTGGGCTGGACGCGATATCCGTGCTTGGAGGCGAACATCTTTCCAAGAGAAACCACGCCCATAAACTGAATCAGTGACAGCGTAACGGCCGTTGGGAAGAGTTCTTGAACGGCCTCATAGGACCAAACGGGAAAGGACGGACGAGGCAGTCCTGCAGGAATTTCGCCCACGATGGCCACGCCTTGCAGGTCCAATCGAGTAAAAAAGACGACCAACGCAGAGGCTACCACAACCACTAAAGGCGCCGGGATTCGTGGCGCCCATTTCGTTATTGCCAACAGTAGAACAATTCCTCCTATCCCCATCGCAAGCGTGATGGCGTGTAGTTCCGCAAGCCGGCTAAAGGCCTCAGACAAAAGCAGAAAGACATTCATATTCCTGCCCAGTGGCACTCCCATGAGATGTTGCAGCTGGCTCATCCCAATAATGAGGGCTGCTCCTGCCGTGAAACCCGTAATTACAGGTCTTGAGAGCAAGTTTACCACGAAACCGAATCGCAATAACCCCATCGCCAGCTGAATACAGCCAACCATGAGGGCCAACAACAGCGCATATCCGAGATAGTCTTGGGAACCAGCGGGTGCCAACATGGCAACGGATGCCGCCACGATCAGGGAGTCAATGGCTACAATTCCAACAGCGAGCTGCTTCGTCGATCCCAAGAGTGCGTACATCACCAAGGGAATTAGGGAAGCATACAGGCCATATACCGGAGGTGCTCCGGCCAGCAATGCATACGCCATTCCTTGAGGAATGAGTACAATTCCAACGGTTAGGCCTGCAAGCAGGTCTCCTTTGAATAACGTTCGGTTGTACCCGTTACGCCAAGACAAGAAAAACGATGGGGCCGTTTCTTCTTGGTTCATCGACCTCAATGGCTCGTGGGGTTAGGAAAACGGATATTAGGAGGCTGGCGCTTCAAGATAGGCATTTTGGCCTCCTTTTGAAGACTCAGAAGCATCAAATATGCGATTGTAAAAATGGTCTCGACCCACCTGTTCAGCTAATCCTGAACGATTCATGGCGTCCAAGACAGGTCCTTTGACTCCAGAAAACAAGAGCTGAATCTGTTTTTCCTTGAGATTACGATGCAAATCTGACAGAGCGTGTAGAGCAGAGGAGTCAATTCTGTTTACTGGATACAAGTCTAATATTAGGGTTGAAATGGCTTCTGGCCTTAGAAGGACCTCATTCAACGCATCTTTTACGACTTCAACGTTCCCGAAGAATAGAGACGCATCGATTCTAAAAATCACAACACCAGGCGTTACCTCGGCGTCGGGATAACGATTTAAGTTTTTAAATATCTCTTGGCCAGGTAGTTTTCCGAGCTGAGCCATGTGGGGCTGTGATGCTTGCTGAACGAAGGACAACAGCGAGAGCCCAACACCAATTAAGATGCCCTCTTCAATACCCAAGAAGAGCGTACAGAAAAACGTTACCACAAGCAGAAACATGTCCGTTTTGTTCACTTTCCACAAATAGGTCACTTCGGCTAGGTCCATGAGCCCGGCCACCGCCACAATCACAATGCTGGCCAAAAGCGCCTTGGGCAGAAACGTAAAGAGGGGCGTGAAGAGTAGCAGCGTGAGACCAACTACCACCGCACTTACCACGCTTGAGAGCCCGGTTTTTGAACCAGCCTGGTGGTTTACCGCAGACCGCGAAAATCCACCGGTGGTCGGAAACGCTCTGAAAAACGAACCCGCAATATTGGCGAGTCCCAGGGCAACCAATTCACGGCTGGGGTCGATGGTGTAGCGATGTTTGGAGGCAAAGGCCTTAGCCACGGCAATCGACTCCATGTATCCAACCAAAGCAATGGCCAAGGCGGTAGGCAGGAGCGCTTTTACCGATGTCAGATCGATGAATGAAACAGACGGCACGGGAAGACCGGCTGGAACAGACCCAACAATTGCAACGCCTGAAGCGTCCAGCCCAGCAGCGTATACCAATAACGTAGCCAAAGCCACTGCAATCAGCCCGCCGGGAATCCTTGGATTCACCTTTTTTACTGCCAAGATCAAGGCGATACCACCCAGCCCAATTGCAAACGTAACCCCGTTGATTTCTGCGAGGTGACTAACCGCATAATAGCCCATCTGAAATACATTCTGATCTCCTGGGATGGGAATGCCGATCAGGTGTTTGAGCTGCGCCATCCCAATGATCAGGGCCGCCGCGCTGGTAAAACCGCTGAGCACGGGGTGGGACAGGAAGTTGGTTATAAAACCAAACTTCAGCAGCCCGAGTACTAACTGAATGACACCTACAATGAGCGCCAGCATCAGGGCTAGCTGGATGTATTGATCCGTTCCGCCATCCGCCAGGTTCCCAACTCCGGCGGCAACCAGGAGCGAAACCATGGCCACTGGACCTACGGCAAGCTGACCTGAAGAGCCAAAAACGGCATAAACAATCAGTGGAATAAGCGCAGCATACAACCCATAGATGGGCGGCAGGCCCGCGATCAGTGCATAGGCTAATCCCTGAGGGATGAGCATAACGCCGACCGTGAACCCTGCGTTCAGATCCCCGGACAGATTATCTCGGTTATACGACTTAAGCCACCCAGCTAGCCCCAACGGGAAACGCGTCATTGTGGTACCTAGAGGGAAGCGAGCTGAGGAGATTTGCTGGCCGCCATGTTTTCAGGCTTGGCGTTCCAGGCAGCAAACTCACCGTTTATATAGATGACATCATGGCCGAGCCGGGCTAGTAGCGCGGATGACACCGCGGAGCGTCCACCGGATACACAGTGAATGGCTTTTGTGCCTGCAGGGACTTCGTCGCGGCGTAACCAAAGACGGGTGTATGCAATGTTGGCCGATCCGGGCACGTGGGCTGGATCGTGTTCGGCTTTATTGCGCACGTCAAGCACAACGACGTCTTCTTTCGCCATTACGCCGTTGAGTTCATCAATATGGATTTCTCGAATGCTTGCCATCTCGTACCCGTGATCAGCATATGCTTCGAGGGTAGCCGGCGTAGCGTATCCCTCAATTTGGTCTAATCCAATACGAACTAGGTCCCGAACGGCCTCTTCCAAATGCTCTTCCTCAACGATGAGGTAGATGGGCACATTCTCTTCAATAACGGATCCTGCCGCTGTATTAAATGATTTGTTGAAACCAGCATAGAGCGATCCGGGCAAATGACGCGCCATGAAGGCTGATCGGTCAAGCCGGGTATCCAACACAACCACGTCCATATTTCCGGAAAGCTTTTTGAGATCTTCCAAGAAAAGGTGTTTTGGTTGTGGCATGGTTCCTAAAACCTTGGGCCCCAACTTGTTGTCTCGCTTCATTCTAGCGAAATACATCGGTGGCTCAGGCTGACCGTCCAAAATGGTTTCGACGAATTCGTCTTCGCCACGTATTGCAGCGCCAATGGCGGAGTTGAATACGCGTTCGTACCCTACAGTAGACTGGGGAATGGCACCCAAGGCTTTTCCACAAGCACTACCAGCTCCGTGAGCAGGCCAAATCTGAATAAAGTCGTCAAGCTTGAGGAATTCCTGAACTGAAGCATAAAGCATCCGAGCAGAAGGCTCCATGACGCCCTGAACTCCAGCTGCAGATTCTAAGAGGTCTGGGCGGCCTAAGTCTCCCACGAATACAAAGTCTCCACTCAACAGTCCCATAGGGCGATCTGCGCCGCCGCCCATGTCGGTAACGAGAAACGCAACGTGTTCAGGTGTATGTCCCGGTGAGTGTACTACGGTAAACTTGATGTTTCCCATCTTGAACTCATCCGCATGTTTCACCAACTGGTAGTTGTACGATGAGCCAATCAACCACTCGTATTTCCAGTCTGCATCACCTTCGTCAGACGCATACACTTTTACGCCTCGCTCGGCAAATTCCCGCAATCCAGACAGATAGTCTGCATGAATATGAGTGTCTACAGCGGCCGTTATTACGAGGCCTTCCTGTTCTGCGATTTCGAGGTAGGTATCAATATCTCTCTCTGGATCCACAATGATGGCTTCGCCCGTTGCCTGGCATCCAATTAAATAAGCATACTGAGCGAGTCTGGTGTCCCAAATTTGTCTGAATAGCATGGTTTATAGTGGTCTAAATGGTCAGATTTTGTTTAATGCGGGGTGCACGGATGGTTAGTGAAAGCGAACCTTCAGTGGTTTATTCGCTTCCAGCCAATACTAGTGCGGTAATTTTGGGCGAAGCACTCCGTAGGTAAACGTTCCAGCAAGGGCTGCTAAGATGGTCACCAGCATGACGGTGACCCCGTTTCCTACAAGGGCAAACATGGGTCCAGGGCAAGCACCAGTTAAGGCCCAGCCGAGGCCGAAAATGGTCCCACCAAGCCAGTACCTCGTTCCGGAGCCCATTTCCTTGGGAGGAATAACAATGTCGTCCCCGTCCATATCTTTCAGCTTGAAACGCTTGATGACCTGGACAGAAATCATGGCAACCACAACGGCGCTACCAATGATGCCGTACATGTGGAAGGATTGAAATCGAAACATTTCCTGGATGCGAAACCATGAAATGACTTCCGATTTGGTAAATACGATGCCGAAATACACGCCTATGAGGAGGTAGGGTAGCAGCCGGCCGAAACTGTTCTGTTGATTCGTTTTCATGTGCAGCCTACAGGATCATGGGGAGAAGGAAAAATGTCGCGATCAGGCCGCCAGCAAAGAATCCCAGCACTGCAATGAGTGACGGAAGTTGCAAATCTGCTAGGCCAGAAATCGCATGTCCCGAGGTACATCCGCCGGCATATCGGCTTCCGAATCCAACTAGGAATCCACCGACTACTATTAAGATGATCCCAGGGCCGGATAAAAGGTTATCCCATGAAAACAACTCAGATGGCACGAGGCCATTAAAATTCGTAACGCCAAGCGCGGTGAGATCTGCGCGTGTAGCGTCGGAAATGGCGACGGGATCTGGATTGCCAAGCAACGTGAAGCCTATCCATCCACCAATTACAACACCCAGGATGAGCGTCATATTCCAAAGTCCATTTTTCCAGTTGTACTGGAAAAACGCAACCTTATTAGGGATGATGGCACAGACGTGCCTGAGATTTTCTGAGATTCCGAACTGTTTCCCGCCTAGCAGGAACAGCGCAGGTACGACAATCCCAATTAAGGGGCCGGCCACGTACCACGGCCATGGTTGGGAAATGAACTCAATCATGAGAGTATCTGTTTAAATTTCGGCTTGTACTAACCTGTAATGACAAGTGTTTCCGGTGTGTTTATGAAGAGTCTGTAAGCACTAAAAAGGCTAACCCTGGTTCAATCGTACATCCTTGGCTAGGAGCTGCAATTTAGTGCGACCATTGAACGTATTCTCCTGAATTGAAAACAGCAAGTCTAACGACTTTCCGCGTTCCTGGCTTTCTGCAACTTGAGATAAGTGCTTACCTAACCCAAATCCAATCACATCTCGGGCTGGCTGTCCTGCTGCGCGTTCTCTCACAGAAAACTTTAGATGAGACCTATCTTTTCCAACCGTGGCAACGGGCCCTACCACTTCTAACTGGCTGGACCAGAAAATGGGCGATGGATTGTCTGCGCCGAAGGGTTCAAACTGCTTTAGAACGGCCCAAAACCGCGTGTCCAGGTCTGAAAGGGTCATTTCAGAATCAACTTCCACAACGGGCTCAAGGATGTCAGGCGTTACCGAAGCCGCAACCGCTTTATCGAAACGCTCAATAAAGGCTTCCACGTTCTCTGGTCGTAAGCTGACCCCAGCTGCATAGTCATGGCCTCCAAATTCTTCCAACAATTCAGAGCACGATTGGAGCGCGTTGTAAATATTGATTCCATTGATGGACCGGGCGCTGCCTTTAACCATGTCGCCGGAGTTGGCTAACATCACAGCCGGTCTGAAATGTCTGTCTACTAGACGGCTTGCCACGATGCCAATCACACCCAAGTGCCATTCTGGGTGATGCAGGACAACGGTGTGCCGTTGTCCTTTCGCCAACAAAAGATCCGCCATTTTGAACGCTTCAATCTGGGTTTGGCGATCTAGCGCGCGCCGTTCCTCGTTGAGCCGTTCGAGCTGTCTGGCGCGGGCTGTACCTTCCAATTCCGTCTCGGATAACAAGAGCGTAACGGCGCGCGCTGCATCACCCAGCCTGCCGGCCGCGTTAATGCGGGGACCCAAATTAAATACGATGGACCTGGTGTCACATTCGCTCAGCCTAACATTGGCTTGTTCGGCAAGCATTTTTAGACCTACACGAGGATTTTCTTTGAGCTGTTTGATCCCCTCTCGAAGCAAGATTCGGTTTTCTCCCGTGAGAGAAACGACGTCGCTGGCGGTCGCTATTCCGACTAAATCCAGATAGGAATAAACGTGTTGCGGATCTTTACCTAATTTAATTTGAATGGCTTGGGCCAACTTCATGGTAACAGCGCACCCGCAGAGTTCTTTGAACGGATACGGGCAATCCGCTTGTTTTGCATCTAAAACGGCAATTGCGTCAGGAATTATGTCCCCCGGAGTATGGTGGTCGCAAATAATGAGGTCCATACCAAGCGTGCGAGCAAACTCAGCTTCGTGAACAGATGTGATGCCACAGTCCAGGGAAACGACAAGCTTTGTCCCCATTTCGGCCACTTCTTTCAGTCCCAATTCACTAAGGCCGTATCCATGTTTGAAACGGTCTGGCACAAAAAAGGCAACGTCTGCCCCAAGGGAAGTGAGGTAGTGCGTAAGTAAGGCAGTAGAAGTTGTCCCATCCACGTCATAATCGCCGTAAACACAGATCGATTCCTTTTTGTCAAGGGCCAAGACAATTCTGTCAACTGCTTTGGTCATGTCCTTCATCAAATAAGGATCATGAAGCTCTTCTGTGCCCGAGCGAAAGAATGCTTTGGCAAGGTTCGTCGAGTCCACGCCGCGCAAGGCAAGCGCCCGCGCCAAGGGGAATGGCAGGTTGTTCAAGGACACCTGAAGCTCTCCTACTACCGTCTCTTCTTCCAGTGGCTTTAGTTGCCAGCGCTTATTGCTCATTCTTTCTTGGTTTTAGATCCTCAATATAGTCGTCATTTAGTTGGTCATCTTACTTACGCTTTTGCAACAATAACCGATACCGCTTAAACAGTACCGATTTCCACAATGGTTTCGCAATTAGTTTCGAAGTGAGATTGATTTCAAAAATATTTGGCCCATCATGGACCCTGATAGGTATCGGGGTCTGCTTATTCGTAGGTGCATTTGCATCTATGGTATTGGGACCGTCTTATTTGGCCAATCGGGAAACGGACCACTTGGAAATGTCCGCCGAAATGATGGCCGAATTGGTCACCGGCATTATTGAGGACTCAGGCTGGGATGCAAATAGCGACTCGCTTCAAGTCTTGTTTGATTCAATGCGCGACCTGCACGACCTCTCGTATTTCGTTCTAACTGACGAACAAGGTCGCATTTTGGGCAGCATTAACGAGGCTGGGGCACGCCGACTCAATTATAGCCGTCCCAAAGAGTTAGTTCTGAATTTGAAAGAAGCAGGCATGGTGCGCGCGTCTCGTGAAGTAACCTTTCATGACTCCAAAAAAACCATTTTATACCTCGGGCTTTCTGACCCACAATTTGCCGAAACACGGCGTGGATTTCGGAACGATTCCGTTATAGCTGGCCTTACTTTGTTACTTCTATCCGTTGGTCTCTTCTATTCTCTGAGGACTGTAACGGTGATGGAGTCTCATATTTACAGTCTTCGTCGGGCCCAAAAAGATCTGTCTCTGCAAAAAGGTACCCTGCAGTCTAAAGTTGATGAGCATCAAAAAACGGCCGCCGAGCTAAAAGAAAGCGAACAGCGATATCGATACCTGTTGGAAAATGCCATGACATCGGCCTTCTCCGATCTAGAGGCATTGAACAAGAATTTGGAACGTCAGAAGGCTGAATTGGAAGTTGAGGTCGACCAAAAAACGAAGGCTCAGTCCGAATTGGCAACGTATGCAGATAGGCTTTCATCCCTGAACGCCATTGAGCGACTTCTCGTATCAGAGGAATCGCTAAAAATTATTGTAGACAATGCGCTGCAGCAGATTCAGAAATTAATTCGCTGCAATTACGCCACTATTCTGCAAGTTGGCGCGGATTCCGGTGGGGTACTTACGCTTGGTTCGTGTGGAAATGGATTGCAAGATCTGCCCCTAAATGATTCCTTTGAGCCCGAAGCAATGCGCCAACCAGGCGATTCGTGGCTTTACATTCCAGATTTGAGCAAACAGTCACCTCGCTCCGAAGTCGAACAAAAATTAGTCGACAACAACCTGCTTAGTTACGGCAGAGCCACCCTCACCATCGGCGATGCACTTGTTGGTGCGCTCATCGTTTGTGGCGAACATCGAGACGCGTTTAGCGCCAGTGATATTACAGCCGTTCGGGACATTGCCGATCTAATTTCGCTCGGTTTAAGTCAGCAACAACACCGCATGGAGCGGGAGAGGTACGAACAAGACCTGATCACGGAACGCGACAGGGCTGAGGAAATGGCTAGGCTCAAAACAGCCTTCTTGGCTAATATGAGTCATGAAATAAGAACCCCTCTCAGTGGCATAATTGGGTTTGCCCAAGTTCTGCATGAAGAGGTCGGTTTGGATCAACAAGAATTTACGGGCTTAATACAAGATGCAGCTAAACGGCTTTTGAATACCATTAACTCGGTGCTTGACCTTTCAAAACTTGAAGCCCTAAAAGTGCCGATGCAAATAGACCTTGCCGACTTCACCGAAGTCGTAGAAGAATCGCTGGTCCTTTTGAAGCCGCTTGCTGTCAAAAAGAACATCGGCTTCCACATTCAAGTTCAGAGTGGTCTCAGTTGCCGATTGGATCGCGGTGCGGTTCAAAGTATTGTAAATAACGTGGTCGGAAACGCCATTAAATTTACGGCAGAGGGTGGGGTTAAGATTGAAATAGGTCACACCGAAGAAGGCGCCTATTTGAAGGTGGAGGACACCGGAGTGGGTATCTCAAGTGACTTTATCCCATACTTGTTTGATGAGTTTAGGCAGGAACACATGGGCTCGGACCGTCCGCACGAAGGTTCTGGACTCGGCTTGGCCATTACCCACAAACTGGTAAATAGGTTGGGAGGTCGGATTGAAGTGGCTAGTGAACCAGAAAAAGGCACGAGGTTCGAAGTGTTTCTTCCGAGTGATCCTGCGAATATGCCCGTCGTGGAAGCGCCAAAAAAGAACAAAAAAGCCAAAACGGCCGAGGATCGGAGTTCGTTAAAATCCGAACCGGTTTGGGAATCAGGTTCTGCTAGATCCAGCGTCTCGTCTTAGCCAAGTAGGAGTCAAAATCGTTTGGAAACCGCTCTCTGAGATGGCGTTCTTCCGGCTTGATTTGAAAGGCGTTCATGTAGGCAATAAACAGGGGAATGCACCCAAATCCCACAGGATTAGCTAAGTAGACAGCCCATCCCGAGAGCACGAGTGCCATTCCCAGGTACATTGGATTTCTGGTTCGACTATACAGTCCAGAACACACCAAGGCCGAGGTCTTATGCGGAGTATGTGGGTTGACGGTGGTCGAGGCCAAGCGAAATGATAGGACCCCATAGAGAGCGACGCACACGCCCAGCGCAACATAAAAAGCAGCGAAAAACCGTCCCATGGGAATGGATAGATTCCAGGATGGTACCATTTCGGCCAACAGCCATTGAAGCGCGAACACAACCGCCCCCACAAGGACCGGAGGAAGTTTTAATTCCAAGAAAGCCGCTTTTGGGCGATGATCGGTTTGGTTGGCAGGTTGTTCGCTCATCCTGGGTTACCACATGTGTTGAGATAGCACCGTTCGATGCCCAGGCTTTGCCGCGATGGCTCCCGAAACCATGGCCCGTGCAATGGTTGCCGCAGGAATGGTTCTAAGCGACTTGGGCGCGAAACGAAGCACGAACTGCATGATTCGCTCAGCCGGTCTGGCATCATCCTTTCGTGACCCTCCGATAACCGAAGGACGAAAAATGTCGACCGATTCAAATCCTAGGCGCAGCAATTCCACTTCTAACTCACCTTTTATCCGAGGATAAAACGAGCGGGATGAAGGATTTGCTCCGATGGAAGAAACCAAGGACGCATGTTTTGCACCCAATTTTTTCATGCGACGAAAGAATGCAAGCGGTATGTCCACATCTACCCGTTGCATGGCCTCTTGAGATCCAGCCCGCGAAAGGGTAGTCCCGAAGGCACAAAACACGTGATCTATTGCGACCTCAGGTGTGTAGGTTGCGAGCTCATCGTAGTGGATGATGGATTCAAGCAGGGTGGCATTGCCCCCGCGCCGAGAATCCCCTTCTAGCGGCCGCCTAGTGAGCGCCACGACATTTGAATACTGTGGCGTGTTGAGTAGCTGGTCAAGGCACTTTCCACCAACTAGACCCGTGCTTCCCAAAATGATAGCGTTCAATTTTTCTGTTCCGATTTTTTCTGTCCCGAGCGTCATTTTGTCTTGAAAGGTATAGATTACGGGCACGCCTCCCATCAACCAAATGCCAATGCAACGAATAGTGCGTCTCCCGCTCCTCCTCCTTTCCTTCGTTCTTTTCCTCGCTGGGTGTGGAGAGGCCTCAGCCCCCGAGCCCTTCGGGGCGCTACCGTCCGCGCGCCAACAAGAATGGCATACGATGCAGTATTACGCCTTCATCCACTTTGGACCGAACACATTCACGGATATGGAATGGGGGCATGGGGACGAAAACCCAGAGGTGTTCAACCCCTCTGAACTCGATGCCAGGCAATGGGTTCGGACGTTTAAAGAAGCGGGTATGCAGGGCGTGGTTATTACCGCCAAGCACCACGATGGGTTTGCATTATGGCCTTCGGCCTTCTCTGATTACACGGTTCGCGAAAGCGAATGGAAAGATGGCCAGGGAGACGTCCTGCGCGAACTTTCAGACGCGTGCAAAGAGTACGGCTTAAAGTTTGGAGTGTATCTGTCTCCGTGGGACCGTAACCACCCCCAATATGGCACGGACGAGTATAACGACGTGTTTAAGTCGATGCTCACCGAAGTGCTGACCTCCTACGGGGATGTGTTCGAGGTGTGGTTTGACGGCGCGAATGGGGAAGGGCCAAATGGCAAAAAACAGGTGTACGATTTTCCAGGGTTTGCTGAGGTTGTTCGGACCCATCAACCAGGCGCGGTCATTTTTAGCGACGCGGGACCAGACATCCGTTGGGTTGGAAACGAGCAGGGCTATTCGGATACAACGAGCTGGTCAACCCTCAATATCGAAGACTTCTATCCTGGAATAGGAGGCAAAAACGACGAGTTATTACACGGACAGCAAGGTGGCAGCGCGTGGCTTCCTCCCGAGGTTGACACTTCTATTCGACCCGGTTGGTTTTACCACAAAGATCAGGATGATCAGGTAAAAAGCCTCGACCGCCTTATCGACACGTGGTACAGATCGGTTGGGATGAACGCGAATTTGCTACTCAATATTCCGGTTGATTCGCGCGGCCTAGTGCATGAGAATGACGCAGCTCGGCTCTTGGAGCTGAAGGCGTACTTGGATGATGCTTTTGATACCAACTTGGCTAATAACGTGGAAATGGGCGCAACTGCCGATGCGGGATCTAGCCGAGGACGAGGGTTTGAAGAGGAGCGTGCCATTGACGGCGACCTAGAAACGTATTGGGCCACGCCCGACGGCGAAAACAGTGGCGCAATCACGGTTCAGTTTGATGAACTAACAGAGGTCAACGCTATTTTACTTCAAGAGTATATCCCTCTGGGACAACGAGTTACAGATTTTACCGTTCAAGTCATGAAAGACGGTTTGTGGCAGGAGGTGGCCAGCGGGACTACCATTGGCAACCGCCGAATTGTTCAGTTTCCGAGAGAATCCACGCTCAGTGTAAGTGTCAAAATCAATGCGCTGGCCCCGATTACGCTTGCCAACCTGGAGGTGTACAACACCCCTGATCGATGAGCTGAGCCTCGCAATCGGGCCCCGCAATTAGTTCGCGCTATTGGCTCTCTTCCTTGATTCGAATGTTTCGCCACTGAACCATCTTGCCTTCTAGCGAGACATCCGGGATGCTGTGAACCTGGAGCGCAATGAACCCTTTGGCTGTCATCGTATCAATGAGATCAGCCGCGAGCACTCCATTGAGCCACGTTCTCAAGTGTAAACCATGAGCCTCAATTCGGATATGATTCCATTCGTCTTGTTTAAATGCTTTTTGAGCAGCGCTTCGGCCGCGGAGGTCGAAGAGCCACCCCCTTCTTCCTTCTTCGTAAATACCCGCCGTCCAAGCTCGCTCCGAAGGGTCGATTTCAACCTGATAGCCATGAACCCGCCCGTTGTTGTAGTCCGGCCGGCTCTCACTTCTGATCTGGATTCCTGAGTTCAGTTTTGGATCAACCTTGAACTCAAGCTCCAAAATGAAATCTCCGTACTCTTTATCAGTAGCTAGGAAGGAGTTCGGCGTTTTTAGGACCGTTTTACCGGTAACCACTCCGTTCTTAATGGAATACGTCGCCGTTCCTCCTCGTTGCGTCCACCCGTTCAAATCGGAACCGTCAAGCAACGGGGTCCACCCCGTTTCGCTGTTTCGAAGGGTTTCTGCTGTTGAAACGGTCGGTTTCGTGTTCTTACGGACCTCATTTACGAGCTTTTCAGTTACTCCCCCCGATTGATTACCCCACGCATTTCGAACAAAAGTGAGCGCATCGGCAATTTCACGATCAGTAAAAGCCATGTCCCGAATACCCGGCATTTCATTTACCATTTCGGGCGCGGAATACGTTACGCCATTCACAGAAATAGGCCCTTTAACTCCGTCCAGAACAAGTTTTATGAGCCGGGCCTCGTCTTGAAGTACCCACTGCGATGCTAAGAGCGGCGGCGCAGTTGAGGGTAGACCTTCGCCTTTTGCGCCATGGCACGTCGCACAAAAGTTCGTAAACACGGTACGTCCTCGCTCAAACGATTCATCAAAGGAAGCATCCAGCAACCGCACTGAATCCAAGGTTTTGACGAGCGCCATACCTGCAGCCTGAGCGAGGGCTCGGGTAAGTCGTTCGGAGCCAGCCGGGCCGCCGGCGGAAGCGTCGGCAAAAGTTTGTTCTTTGTCTTCAAGCGATCCCACAATGGCGTCCACCAACAGCGCTGACTCGGGGAATCGAGTTGTTAAGTGGCGCTGAGCAGCAAAGGCCCGTTTGGGATGAGTGGTATAGAAATGAGGAAGCGCTACTGCTAGCCCCAGCGCGACTTCTTCGCTGGCGTTCTCTCCCATTTTTTCTAGCAGGGACAGCATTCGGTCCCCGCCTTGAAGGCCAGCTAGTTGAGCTACCGCTCCTTTCACTTTCGGATCGGTCGAGCGCGAAGCCAACTCCAGCGTGGTCGCGGTCAGCTTCCCGAGACCCTCAAGTGTCCAGAGCGCTTGCACGCGCGTTCTTGGATCACTCGCCCCTGTAGCCAACGCCGCCAACGCCGTTTCCGAGCGAACGGCTTTCCGCTCAATTAAGAGGCGTTGAGCCGTATCTCGCCACCAACCGTTCGGATGGCCCAGATGCCGAACCAAGGTTTCGTTGCTGGCGCTCGAAAGGCGGGGCATGGGACCCAAAGGCGCACTGGCCCACTTAATCCGATAAATACGACCAAGACCCAGTGGGAGCGCCAGCCCGCGCATTTCAATTTGCCGCTTGAGATAGTCCGTCAAGTAGGTGGAGTGCTGGATGATGCCGCGGTACATGTCCAGTATATACAGACTTCCATCGGGAGCTGTGTACCCATTCACTGGGCGAAATCGTTCGTCGGTGGCGGTAAGGAATTCTTGCCCCAAATGAGGCTCACTGCCGCTTACTTTGCCCTGATTATCCGTCAAAACGACTCGTTTTACCAGGTTTACACTCGTTTCTTGAACAAAGGCATTGCCTTGGTACTCGCTAGGAAATTGGTCTCCGCGGTAAATCACAGGGCCTGAGGCGGAGGTTACATCAATCAATTTCCCCGTTGAATCGAGCGTGCCCGGCCTGTAAGCTCGGTTCACACCAGGCGTCACACGGCGGGGAAACGTTTTGTTGCTGGCTCTAGATGGCCCGTAGACTCGGCGATCCCCGATGTCATGATGTGAACTAACTTGAACAAGGTTCGGCCTCGCGTCATCTCCAAGCAGGGTCTGGCTGTTGTTGTTATAAAAAAGCCGCCCCCAATCGTCCTGGGTTATGCCCCACTGACCTCGGAACTCGGTAGCTTCTTTGAGCCATTTCCCGTTTTGGAATCGATACCGCTGATCGGACTTGGCGCTATAAATCCAGTTGTCCAAGGCAACGAGCAAGCCGTTTGGCTGGTGCTCTGGGTTGCCACCTACGGCATACATGGAATCAACGAGCGTCATGCGGCCCGCCTGATATCCAGACCGCTCAACAAAGTAGAGATTCGGTGGGACGGCTAGGAGAACGCCTCTATTATAGAGTGCGATGGCCCTGGGTAGGTACAGACCGTCCAAGAAAACCGAGGATGTTTCGTAAGCGCCATCTCCGTCTTCGTCTCGAACGACCACAATCCGTCCCTGTGGCTCTCCGGTTTGATCGCCTTCGGGGGTCACCATGTAATCGCGCATTTCCACGACCCACATGGCTCCGTCCTCATCAAAGGCTAGGGCGACCGGATCCACAATGTCCGGCTCAGAGGCGACCAATTGGACTTCAAATCCGGTTTCGACCTCGAAATCCAACAGGGCTTCGCCGGCCGTTCGGACAGGGGCTGCAGGAATGGAATCGGGGTGGACCATGTCCACGTCCATTGGGGCATCGCCCGTGGCCGAACCATCGTTGCTCGAACTATCAGGTTCGGGCGAACCACAACTAGCCAGTCCGAAAAGTGAAAACCAGAGAACGAGGACAACAAGAGAGCGGGACGCCTTCATGGGAATACGGGAGATGGGTTAAGGAAACCAATCTACGATATTCAGAGGAATGCACTCTACCCCACGAGAGCCAAGACCGACTACTTGTCTACCCGGATCAAATACAAGCTTTCTTTGCGTTCGAGCTTTCCCCGTTTGTATTCAAACGGAATCAGGCGATCTCCATCCCGCATAAACACGGTATCGTCGGCTTCAAACGAATCCGTGTCGCCCAAGGATAACTGACCTTCATCGTTAATGGCCCAGTTCGAATATTCGTCGTCGTCTTCCTCATTGAACGCGTTGACACGCACTCTAAGGGCCCGATCTTTCCGGAAATCAAATTGAATGTCGATTTCGTCCATAAAACCAGTTACGGCCTTCAGGGCAATCCTCTCAAAAGCATTGTCTGCTTCTTTCTCAAGGTCAAATACGAGCTGCCATGTGGTCCCTTCTAGATCCTTTGGATGGACCCGCTGTTGTGCCACGGCGGTAGAGGTTACGACAGCAGTAAGTAGTAGGAGAGCTAGAAAATATTTCATCGATTGAACCGAGGGGTTGACCCGAAAATTGTATGCACTTTTGCACGTGTTCTGAAACAGTGTAGCGTATCAATTGAAAATTGGTTACAGTTTCTCTTCAATCCGCCTGCAGATTGCTAGATTGTTACTGATTATTATCAGGGAAGGTGCCCTTAGCGCATCACCCTATTCATCAGAACAAGCTGTACTTAGTCGGGTGTCCCTATGAAACGCTTTCAAACCGGCGCGATTCTCATTATTAGCCTTCTTTTTGCAGGCTGCCAATCCTCTCCCCAAACGCAAGAACCCATGGAGCACGGAATCTACGTTTCTGATTTTGGCACGATGCCAGACGGTAAAGCGGTGTCCTTGTACACCATTCAAAGCCCATCTGGGATGAAGATGACGGTCACCAATTATGGCGCGACAATCGTCTCACTGACGGCTCCTGACCGCGATGGCGTGCAGGAGGATGTCGTATTAGGATTCGATACCCTTGATGAGTACATCGCAGGAAGTCCCTATTTTGGCGCAATCGTAGGCCGGTATGGCAACCGAATTGCTGGAGGATCCTTTGAACTGAATGGAGAAACGTACTCGCTCGCCAAAAATGACGGCGAGAACCATTTACACGGTGGTATCAAAGGGTTTGACAAAGTGTACTGGGAGGCTTCTCCTTTTTCGATGGGCTCTGAGCACGGTTTAATTTTGACCTATACGAGCCCAGATGGGGACGAAGGCTACCCTGGATCGCTTCAAGCTAAGGTGACCTACATGGTTACCGCCGACAATCGGGTGATGGTCAGTTATCAGGCTGTTACCGATAAGGAAACCCCGGTAAACCTGACACAGCACTCCTATTTCAATTTGGCAGGGCCGGATTCAGACACCATTTTGGACCATGAACTCACCATTCCTGCGGATCACTTTACTCCCATCGATTCCGGCTTTATACCAACGGGTGAGATTCTTTCAGTGGAAGGAACCCCGTTTGACTTCAGGACACCGACCGCGATTGGCGCTCGCATTGACTCGCCAGACGAGCAACTAAAAAACGGCCTCGGATACGATCACAACTTCGTGCTTTCAGATATGAGCGATGGGTTAAAGTTGGCGGCCAAAGTATATGACCGGTCGAGTGGACGGATTTTGGAAATCACGACGAACGAACCCGGAGTTCAGTTTTATTCCGGCAACTTTTTGGATGGTACGCTCACGGGAAAAGGAGGCCACGTGGCTGGGTATCGGTCGGGCTTCTGCCTAGAGACGCAGCATTTCCCTGACTCGCCGAATCAGCCAACCTTTCCGAGCACCATTCTCGAGCCCGGTGGCTTGTACGCAACGCAGACCGTGTTTGCGTTTTCTACCGACGCGCAGTAGGAGCAGCAGCCAGTTTTGTGGCCCGATGGTCTCTTGGCCATCTTGCGACGATGTTTGGTCGTTTGGATTACTTTGGTTTTATTTGCCCACCCAATCAATCAATTTTTTCCAACCTCTTCTGCTATGAATTACCTAAAGTACGTGTTTCTTGGAGTCACGCTTTGTGCCCTAACAGCTTGCTCCAGCACGCAACCGGCCGGATCATTCCAGAAGGTGAATGAACTTGGCAAGTCCAAAACCGCTACAGTTCGGTTGAAGTCAGGTGAGAAGTTTAAAGCCGATTTACTTCGGGTAATGCCAGACTCGGCGTATTTTGTTCATCCGGTCACTTTATTTCCAACCGCCGTACCAACCTCCGAAATCGATGACGTTACGTTTATCAAGCGAAGAAAGGGTGCGTTCAGAGGCGTTGTAGGCGTGTTAGCTGCTTCTGCTGCTTCCATTATGCTGGGTGCCATCTTACCGTGTAATTCTGGTTCTAATGCAGGAGGCTTCGGTATTCCTGACTGCTTCGCCGCTGCAATGGTGATCGTTCCCATTTTCACTGCTCCTTTTACGCTCCCTGGCGGCTTAGCAGTCGGCGCGATCGTTGGTTTCAAGGACAGGTATCAGGCTGAACAGCCTTTGGATGAGAAATAATGTCTGGACAAAAAGCCGCTTTTTTCAAAAAGGGAGGAGGTAGCGTTCATAAACCTCGACTCTCATTCTGGCAAATTTGGAACATCAGTTTCGGATTTTTAGGTATTCAGTTTGGTTGGGGGCTGCAGCTGGCCAATTTAAGCCGGATTTTTCAGACGCTGGGTGCTGAAGTCGATGGCATTGCTATTCTTTGGATTGCGGCTCCGGTCACCGGCTTGATTGTTCAGCCCATTATTGGCCACATGAGCGACCGAACGTGGGGCCGCTTGGGGCGCCGCCGGCCGTATTTTTTGTGGGGCGCCCTGCTTGCGTCTTTTTCTCTTCTCTTGATGCCCAATTCCTCCGCTTTGTGGATGGCGGCAGGGCTACTTTGGATCCTCGATGCTTCCATTAACGTGTCCATGGAGCCGTTTCGGGCCTTCGTAGGCGACATGTTACCCAGTGAACAGCGTACGCAAGGGTTTGCCATGCAAAGCTTTTTCATTGGGTTTGGGTCGGTCGTTGCCTCCCTGTTTCCGTGGATGCTAACCAACTGGATGGGAATCGCTAACACGGCGCCGGAAGGCGAGATTCCTCCGTCGGTGGTCTATTCGTTTTACGTAGGTGGACTGGTCTTTCTTTCGGCCGTGGCATGGACCGTGTTTCGGGTTAAGGAATACTCGCCTGAAGAAATGGCGTCCTTTACGGATGAGTCACAAGAAGCCCAACAGGCGGAAACAAGTCTATATCCAGCCGAAAGCTACCGAAAAGCGGCGCTTCGCTGGCTTGGGGCAGGCGTCGTCCTAACCTCAATGGCTGCAATTCCCGGCTTGTTTGAGAAGGAAATGGGCATCCTTGGCGTGGGCCTGATTGCCTTTGCCTTTCTATTGTATTTCGCTGCAGACCGTACGCAGGCTGGCAAAAAGTCTGGACTGGTTGAGGTCTGTAGCGACCTCATGCAAATGCCACCCACCATGAAAAAGCTGGCCTGGGTTCAATTTTTCTCTTGGTTTGGCCTGTTTTCTATGTTCATTTACATGACTCCAGCCATTACGAGCCATGTGTACGGCACATCGGACACAACGTCACAGCTGTATAATGATGGGGCGGATTGGGTTGGCGTTTTGTTTGGAGCTTATAACGGGGTGGCGGCCCTCTTTGCCTTTGCGCTTCCCATGCTTGCGCGCCGTTTGGGCCCAGCGCGAACGCACATCATTGGGCTTGTCGCAGGAGGCCTGGGTTTGATGAGTATCTATTTGGTGAGTAGCCCCATGCTGTTACTTCTGTCCATGACGGGTATTGGCGTGGCGTGGGCCAGCATCCTAGCCATGCCGTACGTCGTGCTAACGGACGCCCTGCCTGCGGGCAAGTTTGGTATCTACATGGGTATCTTCAACTTTTTTATTGTGCTTCCTCAGATCATGGCCTCCACGATCTACGGTGGGCTGCTCCACGGCATTTTCGGCGGCGAGCCCATTTTTGTGTTGGTGACCGGCGGTGTTTCTTTTCTGATTGCGGCCGCACTGATGACCAGGCTCAATAAAACGGCCTAACGATAGGATGTACTGATCGTAAAGTTCAGTAATAAAACAATTACTACATATGAAGCTCTCACCTCATACCAATTCGGGCCGCGAAATAACTCTTGGAGTGATCGTAGGCAACCGTGGCTTTTTCCCAAAACATCTCTGCGTTGCGGGTCGTGACGGGGTCCTGAAAACGTTGCATGAACTGGGAATAAAAACCGTGATCGTTCCCGAGGAGAGTACCTCTCATGGAGCTATCGAGAGCTTGGATGAATCACGCCTTTGCGCTGATTTGTTCAAAGCTCATCGAGATGAGATCGATGGAATCTTAATTACACTTCCCAACTTCGGAGACGAGCGGGCTATTGCTAACACCATCAGGTTTTCTGGACTTGATGTACCAGTTTTGGTCCACGCATTCAAAGACGCCATTTCGGAAATGTCTATCGCCTATCGGCGAGATAGCTTCTGTGGAAAAATGTCCGCATGCAACAATCTTAGGCAGTATGGCATTCCGTTTTCGCTTACTTCGGAGCACACGATGGATCCCACAAGTCCGGAGTTTAAACAGGACGTGGCTAATTTCGCTTCAGTGTGTCGGGTAGTCCGATCCATTCGAGGAGCCCGATTTGGACAGATTGGTGCTCGTCCTGCGGCTTTTAATACGGTACGTTATAGCGAAAAACTGCTGGAACGGTCCGGGATTAGCGTAGAAACGTTGGATTTGTCGGAGCTCTTGGGTTGGATCAAGCCCATGACGGAATCCGATGCCAATGTGAAGGCCAAATTAGAAGAAATACGAGCATACACCGACACGACTCGGGTTCCTGAAGACAGGCTACTCATGCAGGCCAAGCTTGCGGTTGCCATCGACCGATTTGTGACCGATCAGCAACTCGATGCCACCGCCATTCAATGCTGGACAGCGCTTCAAGAATTTTATGGTGTGGTTCCTTGTACATGCATGAGTATGATGAGCAATGATCTCATGGCGAGCGCGTGTGAAGCAGATATTGCTGGCGTTCTGAGCATGTTCGCGTTGCAACAAGCTGCGCTAAAACCTGCCGCCCTACTGGACTGGAATAACAACTACGGCGACGATCCTAACAAAGGCGTGGTTTTCCATTGTTCAAACTTGCCCAAAGCATTTTTCGCTGACCATCAAATGGATTATCAGGAGATTATTGCCGGCTCTGTTGGTAAGGAAAATACGTATGGCACGATGGTCGGGCGTGTTGCAGCAGGTCCGTTCTCCTATGCGCGAGTAACGACGGATGACCTTAGTGGCCGAATTCGGGCTTACGTTGGCGAGGCACAGTTCACCGAGGACACGCTAAAAACGTTTGGCGGATATGGTGTTTTCCACGTCGACAATCTTCAGACACTACTTCGATACATCTGCAACGAAGGATTTGAACATCACGTGGCCGCCACGAGAGCAAATGTGGCCAGTGTCCTGAAAGAGGCGTTTGAGAAGTATCTGGGCTGGGAAGTCTACCATCATGCTTCGGCAGACTCCCGTTGACCGAGGAGGCGAGTCAACGTTCAAAGCGCTGGATGCAGCAGAGTTTAGACTTCGTCGTCTGTGAACATACTTCCTACGAATGCAGAAACGAGTGCAATTGCCACAGCAACGACTAAAATTAGGGGTACGCTTGGCTCTGCAACTATAGTTGCCATGAGGGGCATAGCAGGAATAGTAATCATTGGGAGGGCCCAGCCGAATAGGGCTTTGGTATTGTAGTTCACAGTGGTTGGCGTGTGTGACGTGAGAGGCTTAGATGATAAAAGCTGGGGGAAAATAGGAACGCCAAGCCGAGAAACACACTACTCCTGTGTTGAAGTTTTGCGTATTCGATTGCGATTTGATTCCGATGCGCGATTCGCCTTCAGCCTCCATCGACCGGAAGGCCAGCCGCATATCCACTGCTCACTATTTTTTCTTCGCCTGTTGACTTCTGTCTGTTATGATGTTACTATTATGATGTTACTATTATGATAGTACTATCACAGTAGTAGACAAAAACAGGCTGAAAATGGCAAAGAAGAGCTATAAAAGACTCGGCGAACGAGAATTGGAAGTGTTGAGCACCGTTTGGGAGCTCGGCGAAGCGAGCGTTTCTGACGTTCGGACCGTTCTTCTAACTCGTGGCCCTATCGCGTATACCACCGTCATGACCACCATGCGGAAACTAGCGGACAAAGGGTACCTCGCATTTTCCGAAGACGAGAAGCAGTATGTGTATCGTCCCCTGAAAAGTCGGACCGAAGTCCGAATGGGGCTGCTTTCAGACCTCATTTCGTCGGCGTTTAAAGGCTCCTCCCTTTCTCTGGTTCAAACCCTCGTGAGCGAGGCAGACATCTCAGAGGATGAGTTGCGAGAAATCAAAAAGGTGATTGACCAGCTAGACGAGTCGGAGGCGCAATCATGAGTACGTTATCAGACCTAGGAATCTTGGCGTGGGAGGCTCTTTGGCTTCCTGTGTTTGTGTGGACCGTCTGCATGGGAACGCTGCTGCTCGTGCTAAAAGCCGTGCCATCTAAGTGGATTCAAATTCAACTGGATCTTCGGTTAGCGGGCTTAATGGCGCTCTTGGTGGGCGTTGTGACCTCATGGATTTTTCCGCTCACACCGGAATCCGCTGTGCCCTTTTTCAACGTGCCATTTTTCACGGTGGCTAATCCGCTCATTTCGTCTGCGCCTGTTGCAGTATCCACTCCTGAAGTTGCCGCGCTCGAAACCGTCTTTTCAGCCTTTACCGCAATCGGGCTTTTGACCCTATTCGCCGGATTAGTAGCCGTTTGGGGAGTATTTCAGCTCCTATTGGGTGGCTATCGTCTAAATGACGTGCTCCGCCGCTCAGGAAAAGTGGAAGGAATCGCTTCGATTCATTCATCCGTGGAAGTCATGGTGTCTTCGGAAACCGAAGTCGCCTTTTCTGCTGGGATTTTCCGCAGACGGATTGTTCTTCCATCGAATGTTTCTGCAGAGGATCTGCCGGCTGTTTTAGCACACGAACTGAGCCATCATACCAACGGCGACATTGTCCGCACCTGGATAAGCCACTGCGTACGCGCCTTGTTTTTCTTTCATCCGTTGGTCCACTTTATCCACTCGGAGTGCCAGCTTCTAACTGAGATTGCCTGCGATCGTCGGATTTTAGACAGCTCGGCCCTCGAACCGCGTGCCTACGCCGACCTCTTAGTTCGAAGCACCCCCCAATCTAATCGGAACGCGCCCATTTTGGCGCTCGCACACTCCCCATCACAGCTTAGAAAACGAATTACAGCTATGAAAAACACGTTTGAACTGCCCTTCTCAGGGTCTCAACTCACGCTTCTTGGAGCGCTCTTTGTCTTCCTCATTGGAGGACTTGTTGGATGTACCGACTTCCAAGTGGGCCCTACAGAAACTGATGTAGCTATGGAAGGCTACGATCTGATCATGGAACTGCCTGAAGCGCCCGCTTCCCCTGAAGGTCCGTTTGTGATTGTTGAACAAAGCCCCACGCTTATAGGTGGTCTTGACGGACTCCAGTCTAAAATTCAGTACCCAGCAACCGCCAAGAGAGCTGGCGTAGAAGGTCGTGTGTTTCTTCAGTTTGTTGTTCAGCCAGACGGCAGCGTAACGGATGCCATTATTACTCGAGGAATCGGCGCTGGGTGCGACGAAGAGGCCCTCAGAATGGTGCAAAATGCCAAGTTCATCCCGGGCGTTCAAACTGGAATGCGCGTTCCCGTTAAAATGAGCCTTCCCGTCACGTTCAAGTTGGATGAAAACGGAGAACCCATCACAGACCCTGCATTGTTAAAAGCGGCGACCAAGCCGCCTACTTCTCGCTTTCCGGCAGTCGATGTAAGTGAAGTTCGGATGCTCGAGAGCATCGAGGATGTTGAC
Source organism: bacterium (assembly GCA_013204185.1). Lineage (GTDB taxonomy): Bacteria > Bacteroidota > Rhodothermia > Rhodothermales > UBA10348 > UBA10348. Next base: position 70,194 of record JABMOI010000025.1, read on the forward strand.
TTTGATTTTGACATTGTGATGGTAACAACGAGTGTTACTGGGTCAATGAGTATGGAAGGCATAGAGGCTTCGGGAGCGAGCTTAGGTGCAGATTACATTATCAAGCCGAGTCCTAAAAACGTTTCATTTCTTAAAGAGAAAGGAGTAAAGTATGGAGGGCTTCAAGCTGAAAATTCAGTGATCTTGATTCGCCGCAAACGCTAACTCCAAGTAGCCAAATGATTTATGCTGAAGAGGCGGTTGTGCGAAAGCGCAACCGCCTCTCTTCATTTAACATCTACAATCGGACATGTCCCGAACTAAGGAGCTCCAAAAAGATTCTTAACCGTCTTCATGGACAGGTACAGATGAAGGCTGTCGTCTAAAAGAGCTGAAAAACCATACTGCAAGTAGAACTGCTTGGCCGCTTCTGTCTTTGCATCGACTTCAACAGCGTAAACACCCACTTTTACGGATACCTTGAGAGACTTCTTGAGGGCATCAATCAGCAACAAGCCTCCGATTCCCTGCCCTCGCGCTTCCAAACTTGTTGCAAGCCGACCAATTCGCACAACTGGTACGGGATAGCGAGGGAGACGACCTGCTTCTTCGTCCGGCAAATCGTGGCGCGCCACCTGGCCGTTTGAAATGCAATAATATCCAAGAATGGTGGACTCACCTGGGCGAACCGCCACGTAGGTAACGCTCAGGCCTTTCTTAAAATTCTGCTTTGCGTGCTTGTGTAAAAACTGATTTAAGGCTGCGTCGCCGCAATCAAACTCTGACCTGATATGTTTGTCAGATAGTTGAACGATTTCAATGCGTTCCCTCTCAGTCATGCGATCCAGAGACCTGTTCTTGGTACTGCTCTAACGCTTTGGTCAACTTTGAGTTGGGTGCAGAATCCGAGGTTAGAATTGCATTAAACGTTTCCCAGTCACGGAGCGTGAGTTCAGTTGCGTTATGCTCTTGGATCACTTTTAGCGATTCGCTCATAAGTGTAGAAAGGACAAATGAGGAAACGGATTCGCCCATCAAGGCGGCTGCCTTCTCAATAATTGATTTTTGAGAAGCCGTAGATCGTAGGTCTAGACGAGCGTCTTTTGGGGCGTCGTCAGTCGGTAAGGAGCTGCTTTTATTGGCTATGGAAGACATCTATCACCTATTGAGGCCGGAATCAATCAGTGTGTACGGTAAAAATACGTACAAATAAATGATCGGCGAAAACCTTTGTTTCCATAGCTCGGGAAAGATGCCCAACCATACTAGAGGAATACCGAGCGCGGGTGTAACGTGAAAAAGCTTTCTTATTCCGACTTGAGCACTTCTGCTGCGTTGATATTGGCAATCTTACGAGATTGAGCAAATACAGCGCTTGCAGCGGTTGAGAATAACAAAATAAAGGCAACGGCAATCGGTAGCGGTCCAAGTGGCATATTCTGGGTATCGAACATAGAAAGAAGCCCATTTATGGCTGCAACACAAAGGACGGATGAGATGGCTGCCGCTACTCCCAGCAGCAGGATAAATTTCTTGTTGAGTTCGAAGGTTAGGTGAGATGCGCTGGCCCCGAGTGATTTCCTCACGGCCATTTCTTTCATTCGTGTCACAGCATTTTGGGACGCCAAGCCGAATAACCCCATGCACGCAATGAGAAGCGACAGAAAGGCAATGGTCATGAACATGGCGTTCATCTTCCCAAGCGATTCGTAGCTGATATCGAACACTTCGTTTTGGTAGAAATAGGTGAGCACGGCTCCTGGAAATACCTTTTCCCAGCCAGCTTTTACAATGTCTATATCAAAACGTGAAGGCACTTTGAGCGTCGCAACGGCGTAGTTTGCCGGATCCGATTTCGTGTAAACGATGGGAAAGTCAGCCCCCACAGGATTAGTAAGGACATTGTCTATTAATCCAATCACGGTCACGGACCGGTTGTCAAGCCGAAAAGATTGACCGATGGCTTCTTCCCAGCCTGACTCCTCAGCAAAGACCTTGTTCACCAGAACGGATGTACTGTCTAGTCCGGCAAGTTCAGGGACAAATTCTCTGCCCTCAAGGGTGGGAATATTCATGGATTCGAAATAGCGATCTCCAACCGATATGAGACGCACAGTCTGTTCGGTGCCGTCCACATTTACTCTGCCCGAGGAGCCACCTTGTCCAATATGGTGTGCTGCACCGGCAATCAATTCGATCTGCGGGTATTGGCCGAGCTCCCCTTCAAGCAATTTGAATTGATCGTTTCCGGTCAAATTGACAACTAATGTGTTTTCTGCCTGATAGCCCCAATCGACATTGAGCAAATGTTGATTGTTCATCCCCATGTAAACCGAAACCACAACCGTTATGAAGGCGATCGCGAACTGAACGGTCATGAGGCTCCTAGTAAGCCACGCCGACCGGCTGATTTTGCTCTGCCCCCGCAAGATGGCGGAGGGCTCAAAGGACGAAATGTAAAAAGCAGGATATGCACCTGAAATGAAGGCAACGCCGACCAGCATGGCAAAGAGAAAGACAAACAGAGGAAGGTCGACGGACTTGGCGATATCAATTTGTTCAACAAACAGGTTGTTGAAAAGAGGCACGAGCACGGTGTAGGCTAAGGCTACCCCAACTAATAAGGAGAGCCCACACAGGATGATGTTCTCTGCCAAGAATTGAGTAGCCAATTGTTTTCGACTTCCACCCACCACTTTGCGGATACCAATTTCTTTCAATCTGCGGAGCGCGCTGGCGAGCGTGATGTTCACATAGTTGATGCATGAAAGAGCCAGCATGAAGAGCGGTATTAGAATAAATACCGCCATAAAGGGCCATTCTGTAGCATGAAAGCTTCGATTTCGGACTAAAAAAGCCGTTACTCCTTTGTGGCGAAGGTTTTCTAAGTCAAAAGAAGTGATTTGCCATCCCTCGTTGGCTGCATTTTGAACTGGAATAAAGCTCGCCATTCCTTCCAGAATGGGTTCTATTTCCGAGCCGGGGGTTAGCATAAGAAACGTCCCGTCCACGAACTGCCCCCAATCGTTTCGGGCGGTATTCGACATGGCGTTCGGGTTGTTCGCCGATATCATCACATCAAATCGGAAGCCAGAATTGGTAGGAAATTTCTCGGCGATTCCCGCTACTACGAACGCCTGACGGTCCGTACCATCAAAGGAAAGGGTGATGACTTCGCCCAAGGGATCGCTTTTGCCAAAATACTTTTCGGCAGTCCGCTCACTAATGATGACGTTGGACTCATTGTCCAGAGCTGATTTTTGTCCCAACCGGAGCGGAAACGTGAACATGTTGAAAAAACCTGGATCAGCAAACACGATGGATTCTGAAATGGTTTTACTTCCGTATTCGAATAGGGCGCGGCGTTGGATAATGCGAACAGACTCTTCAACCTGAGGGAAGGTCTCTTTCAAAACGGGTCCCAGAGGAGTGGGCGATGTCCCCCATTTCGGAAGGCCACCTGCTTCTGGCACTTCATGGGTAACCATGTAGATCCGGTTCCCATTTTCATGAAATCGGTCGACGGTTGCGAAGTCTTTGACGAATAAGAAAACAGCGATACATGCCGCTAAAGCGACTGACAATCCAAATAGGTTGATGGCTGAGGAGACTTTGTTTTTTAGCAAGTTGCGCCGGCCGACCAGCAAATAATTTTTCCACATAACAAAGCTCCAGTACAGTTTGGCAAGGATAATTTCAGGGATTAAGCGCAGGAGTTGCATCGCGTACCAACGCTTGGCAGCAAAACGCCCGTGGTCGCGTGCAATGGAACTGAAGTACTCTTCGTAGTCCCCAGCAGGAGTTTGGGAATCGTCGGGCAGCAACTGATTCAAAAGAAACGAGGCCCAACGCGGCGGTGGAGTGTGTTTCGGTTGACTCATTTTAAGCCTCGCTCCAACGCGTTAACTGAAATGCCGTCCCACATGGACTGCCCGACCGCATTAATTTCTAGTAGCGCCCGTCTGCCACCCGAAGTCAGGGAATAAATTCGTTTGGGCCTACCGCCCCGTTCCGGAATTGGTTCGGATAATTCCGATTTGATCAGGTTCTGTTTTACCAGCCGCTCTAGCGGAGCATACACTGAACTCAAGGACCAATCTCTTCCCGTGATCTCTTGAAGGCGCCCTTGAATGGGCAACGTGTAGGCTTCCTCTTGCAATTTCCAGATCGCAAGTAGGATGTATTCTTCGCTTCGAGTTAGGTGATTCATGTCTTCGTTTCGCAGTTCATGTCTGGCGGGCGCCGTTTTCTGCGCGCAAAAACACCTTTACGGGCCGTACAGGGATTGTTTCACTTCTGGTAAAAACCAACGAAGATATGTTTTACTTTTTGTAAAAAGTGACCCTAGCAAATACGCAACCACCGAACGCTCCTTAAGAGCCTTTCTTCCGACCACCACCAGCGAAAAAGTCACCACCCACATTTATGTTACCGGTTGCTGTAAACGTATGTCCTGTGCCGGTAACGTTTAACTCAATAGATGACGTTCCTGGTTCGAAACCGGTAACAGCCTCACTCAGCGCCTCTGCTGCTTGTTGGACTGCAGCTGAACTCAGCGGCTGGAGTTTTTTTAGATCACCCATAAAGAGCTTCAGATAAGCCTCGCTATTGGGTTTCTCTTCCAAATCCTCCAGACTATACATCACAGAAGTAGCACCCTCAAGGCCTTTAATGGAGTCCTTGAGCTTCTCGAACGCGTCCGTGATATCTGGCTTTTTGTCTCCTGAAAGAGCTAACGCCATAAGCATTCCGAGGTCCTCTTCTTTGCCAGGCGCCCACACTTGGTCCGATACGGTGTTCGAGGACCCACTGGAAGGCGGATTTTTAGGCTCTTCCAAATTAGAATTAGCTTCCGTAACTGGAAGCCGCTCTATCCCAAATAATCTACCATTGGGAGTCCGCATGAACAGAACGGGAGTAGCCCACTCTACATCTCTTGAGTTTCCGTGGAAAATTTCAATCCTTCCGGCAGAGGCTGCCTTGTCCACTTTGCCGGACCGGAAAAGCTCGGAGTAGAATCCTTTCGAAAATTGAACCGCAGCATCGACCGAAATCACATATTGCATCGCAATAACGGCTGGAAGTCCGCTTTTTACGAGGGCTGTAGCAACGCCTTGGAACGGATCATAGTCTGTATTGAAGGTGGTCTCTGCCGTTTTGCAAGCATTTAGAACTACCATTCGCATCGTGGCGTGGTTACGAAGCAACGTCCCCAGTTCTAACCCATCAATCTTTCGGACTGCGTGTGATCCATCGTCACCTTCCAGATAAAGAAACCCCTTTCCTGAGCCGCGCATGAATGAACCATGCCCTAAATAGTGGAACGAGTGATAGTCCTTCTGACTCAACACTTCGCGAATAGAGGAGACGCTGGCGTTGCTGACAAAGGTGACTTCAATATCCTTCCGCTCCGCGAAAAGGGAATGAAACTGGCCTAGTTCTTTTTCAACGAGCGAATGGTCAATGTCGAATGTCCCTGTGGGATTGGCCACCGCAACCAAGATGCGCAATGGAGAATGAATCTGATTCACCACGGTCGGGGCGTCCACATCAACATGTCTTACAATCCAACACCTAGCCTGAGTAGATAAAGGACGATTTTTATGCTTGGCCAGCAATTCCCACGGGATGGCAGAAAGTCTCGCAGTGTTCTCGTCATCCAAATTCATAACGAGTCTAATTCTGACCCCGTCCACATCTGGCTGATCGTCAATATCCAATGTGCGGTCGAACAAACTCACCAAATCGTCCCGAACCAATGCGTCAAAGAGAATTTCCCCTATATGTTCTTCGCTACGCAACGAACTATCATCTGAAAGAAGACTTTTGGTTCGTCGGAGTAATTTGCCAGCTTCTTCCGGCTCAAATGGCAGCGAAAACGTACTTCTGCTTACGCCTCGTTCCGAATTGGCATCAACAGAAAACACTCCTGGGGACTCCAATCGAAATTCAATTCGGAGTTCGCGTTCCTTTACCATGGTGTTTAACAAGGTGTGCTAATCCGAAGAGTTTGAGTTGCCGCCGTGAAAGTCGCCCCCAATATTTATGTCGCCGGTGGCGGTAAACATGTGATTCGAACCAGAGACATTGAGTTTAATGTTGGTAGGTGCCCCTTCACTGAATCCGCCTGGCTGTTTCTTCAATTCGGCAATCAACTCGGCTAAGGCCGTCAATATTTCTGGGTCCTGGTCCATGTCACTGTCCCGGACGTTTTCTGCCAGCACTGCCTTCAAGTCCTCATTTTCCGGTTCTGCCTCTAAGCGTTCCAACTTCCTGCCGGCGCTACCAAATCTCTTCGTAATCATCTCTTTTACTTTCGAGTAGGCAGCCTTCAGAGTGGCCGTGGTAGCGTCCGCCGTAACGGTGACGGCGGCCTTTACCAAGGCATCAATGATTTGTTGTTGAGGATCCATAGTTGAAGATTGGCTCGTCTTTGGAGGAGGTTAAGGCATCGGGCCGAGGGGAAGATCAGGAAGAGTTGTGTTGCTGTCTTTCACATTTCGTTGTTATTGTCGCTAAAACCGCCGACATTTCCAATTAAGTGACTATCGCGTGATCTTCCCAGACCCATTCTTTCAACTTCGTCCAGACCATTGACCGGAAAAACCTTATTGCACTACGAGATACTCGATGAGATCGGTAGGGGAGGTATGGGCGTGGTCTATCGAGCAAAAGACGTTCGATTGGGTAGAATTGTCGCTTTAAAGCTGCTAAAAGAGCACAAAACCCGCGATGAGCGAGGTAAAAAGAGACTTCTTCAAGAGGCGCAATCGGCCTCATCGCTTAATCATCCCAACATTCTAACCATCTATGACATAGGTCAGGCCAATGATCTGGATTTCATAGTCATGGAATTTGTGGATGGCGAAACGCTTGAAGAGCGGTTGGAAAAGGGGCCTCTTTCGGAAGAAGCGGCGGTTTCCATTGCATTGCAACTCACTCAAGGTCTCGGTGCAGCGCATGACATCGGGGTGTTTCACCGCGACATTAAGCCAGCCAACATTATGCTGACCGATCGCGGTCGGGTCAAAATAATGGATTTTGGTTTAGCCCAAATTTCTGACACCTCTTCGATTACGGTCGAAAATGGCGTGGTGGGCACGGCGGCTTACATGAGTCCGGAGCAAGCCCGCGGAGAGAAAATTGACGCGAGAACCGATGTGTGGAGCCTGGGTGTAGTCCTGTATCAAATGATTTCGGGGACGCGCCCGTTTCACGGTGCTTATATGCCCGCACTCATTTATTCGGTGCTAAACGAGGATCCGGCTCCGCTAAGTGCAACCGAAAAGCCCCCTTCTTCGCGTTACGTTGAATTGGTAGAAGCGTGTCTAACGAAACAGGTGGATCACAGAATATCGACGATGCGCGATGTAGAGGCAGTCTTAAACGGCTCGTCGACCGAGTATGGAGGGGCGCCCGTTTCGCGTTTTTCTTCTGTAAAAGCGAAACGCATGACCTGGGGTGTTTTAGCCATCCTGTTCTTGGCAGCCATTTTTATGATTGGGCGACCTGCGTTTTGGCCCGGACCAGCAAAAAGCGACACGATCAAGCGTGTTGCTTTGCTACCTATTCGATCTATTGGAGAGAATAAGGTAACCGACCAACTGATTGAAGGCTTGTACTACAGTATCGCGAGTCAATTAACGAGCCTTCATGCGTATCAGAAATCCTTTTCCGTGATTCCGGCTGCAGAAATTCTGTCTCAAATTAAGCTTACGGACACCGCGTCCGATTTGCCATTTGATGCAGACATCGTCGTAACCGGTTCCATTCAGCGATTCGACAACATAGTTCAACTCCGTTTTGAACTGACAGACCCGAGCGGTAAAACTTCGCTTAACGCTATTCGCCTAGATGCGGACATCGAGAACTTGTTGGTTTTTCAGGACGAAGCCGCTTTGGAGCTTGCGAAGGTCTTAGAGCCTTCGGTTAGTTTGGCCTCTTCCCAACCAATCGCGCCGGGCTCAACGCTGGAGCCGGGAGCCTACGACTTCTATTTACGAGGCGAGGGGTATTTGCAGCGGTTTACGTCTGAATCCGATGTCGACGCCGCCATTTCTCTGTTCAAAAGCGCCATTGCCGAAGACAGTACGTACGCGCTTGCGTTCGCAGGGTTAGGCGAGGCTTATTGGCGTAAATTTAATTTGACAAAGGATAATGCTTGGACTGTTTTAGCAGAAAAAAATGCACTCGCTGCTCTGTCCATTACAGACGATCTTGCCAGAGTCCAAGAAACCCTTGGCTTGATTCAACGCGAACAAGGCCGGTATGACTCGGCGGAAATTGCGTTCAAAAAGGCAATCACACTCGATCCGAGTGGCGTAGGCGCCCATGTAGAATTGGGGGTTATGTATGGGCGCATGAAAAGATGGGCTGATGCAGAAAATGCGATTCAAACAGCCATTCGTCTTCGGCCGGATTTTTGGTACCCACATAACGAATTGGGGCGGGTGTATTTTTTGCAGGGTCGGTATGGGGAAGCAGCCCTACAGTTTCAAAAAGTGGTCCAACTGGCTCCAGATAACGAGAACGGATACAATAATATTGCCGTTTCCTACGAACGTATGGGAGAGGTAGAAAAGTCAATTCCATGGTTTGAAAAAGGCATCTCCGTTCTAAAAACCCCCATGCTATACCGGAATCTGGGTTCTATTTATTTTTACGACCAGCACAATTTCGGGAAAGCAACGAGCTTGTACCAGCAAGCGGTTGACGAAAATGAGCTGGACTACAAATCTTGGGCAGTTCTTGCGGAAGGCGCCTTGCAGGCTGAGGAAACACCCGATCGCGCTTTTAACGCTTATGAACGCACGGTGGCCCTTAGTCGAGAGGCCCTTCGGGTAAATCCATCCGATCCAGAAGCCATGGGCGCTTTAGTGGAAGCGTTGTCTGTTTTGGGTCGTGATACGGAAGCACGTGTGTCTCTCGAATCGATGAAGCGTCTTTCGGTCTTAGACTTTAAAGCGTTGCTGTCCATCGCCATTTCTCATGAAGTGCTAGGCGACCGAGATTCGAGTCTGGTTTATGTTCAACGCGCCCTCGAAGATGGGGTAAATCCTAAATACGTCATGAAGGCTCCTATTTTAAACGGATTGCGAGCCGACAGGCGTTTTGAGGCCCCTTCAAAGCAATGACATTCCCCAAAGGTTGATTTGTTAAATTCAAAACGGTACAATCATGGTACCTGAGTTTTTGCTGGCCTCGGCTGGTACAAAATCTCACCCCTACCCATTAACCACAGAGCTCCAATGGCCCACTACAACGTTTCTTTAGATGGCGACGGAAATCCCACTCCTGAACGCCTTCCAAAAATGTACGCCGGCGATACCTTGACCTTTGCTGCAAATGGTGATGACGCGGTCGTTTGTTTCACTGACGATTCTGTGTTCAGCGCATCTAGATTCGAAGTTCCAGATGGAGCATCGGTTACACTGACAGCACAGACTACAGGCCCGTCAAACGCCTATATGTTTAGCATCTCAGTCGGCGATTTGAATGCACCCTGCGGCGGTCATCTTGCTGGTGGCGGTGAAATCGGTCCCTAAAGGAAAGCCAAAGCGCTTCACTGGCAAGGCCACATGAGTCGATTATTTAATCCGTATTTCGCGATCCTCGTCGTGGGATATGTGGCGGTTTTGTGGCTTGACTCTTTTATCTAACCAGAGGGCTTTTCTGGCTTTGGAGAGCTGTTGAACTGCTTGGTTTTTCATGGTCAGAGTTGGTTAGATGAATGAATAACCAAAGCTACAAGCAACCCTTTCCCCACAAATGAGCAAAGCGTGATGTGTTTCTAAGCAGGTATAACGAGCCTACTTATTCAACACGCTTACTTTTTGAGCGAATCCACATAACTCGTTCCGCCGCTTAGTGCATCCGCTTTCTTGGCGTGCTCCATGGCGCATGCTGAATCGCCAACCAGGTCGCAGATTTCCATCATGGAAGCTTGGGCACCTTCGTTTTCCGGATAGAATTCGACCGTTACTTCAAAGACGGCGCGCGCTCTTTTGTAATCTTCCATGTCGAGGGCCATGCGTCCAAGCATTTCTAGCATGTCCCACTCCATACCCAATTTGTAGCCCATCCCCTTTGTCGTTGCGCTGTTTTGGGCGCTAATCAGAGCGGCAATCGTCTCAGGCGGCGTGCTTGGATCGTTGTAAAGCGAAGGCGTTTTCAACCTGTAAAAATCGTAGAGAAAAATGAGTCCGTCGCGCATTCCAATCATAGGCACTGTGCCATGAATGTCTTGATCGTAAAATTTCCAATCGAACGAAAGACCCGCAGGTGCTTGGTCCGTGAGTTCATCTACAAGCATTACCAACGCACGTAGGTCGTTGCTGAACTCAGTTGTATCAGACATGACCGTTTCGATTGTCAATGTATCTGAAAACCGTTGGATTTCATCTGAGATGCCTACGAAAAGGCCTTTGTTTTCAAACTTGGAAGTCGACAAGGCTGGCAGTTCGTCCCGAAGCCAGTTCATATCGTCCCATCCTACGCTTGGGTCGAGCGCGATGTAGTTTTTGAACAGCTCGGGGTGGTGGGCCAGCGTGTTAATGGCAAAAAGCCCGGCAAATGAGTGCCCAATGAGGGTGCGGTGCTGGTTCGTTTGGTACTTGGAATCGATATACGGAATCAGTTCCTCGGAGAGAAACCGAGTGAACGCTTCCGACCCACCCGATTCCTCAACAGCGGCTCTATTTCGCGTCTCAATTTTGGTGGGCGATAGGTCGCGGGTGCGGTGTTCTTGGTTTGAGATTCCGACGACAACCATTTCAGGAAGCCTGAAATACGAATAGTACTCTTGAATCATGGCCAACGCGCCGAGGTGCGCTCCTCCATCCAACAAATAGATGACAGGATATGTTTGTCCCTCCACGAGGCGGCCTTGGTTCGGAAGATGAATCCAAAGGGGTCGATTTTCGCCAAGAACATTGGAGTAGAGACTGTCTGGCTGGCCAATCTGAACTAAAAAATTGCTGTTTTCAGTAGACTGCGCTCTAGCCTCAGAAAACGTTGCTGCCCATAGACTTATGGCGATAAATAGAAAAGAAAAAGTTCTGGACATGCTGTTTTGCGTTGATTTAGGTGGGGAAGAGGCGAAGCCCTGGGCCGCCAAGTTCAATCTCCCCAAAATGAGTCTGCCCCAAAATGAGTCTGCCCCAAAATGAGTCTGTTTGCCTTGCCTGAAGTTCGTTAAGGCAAAATTCGGCGATGCTCCGAACAAGAGATTCTGGAAACGTATCTGTATAAGGAATCTTGAGCATGAATTTAGTTGCTCTAAGTACTCCAAAATTCTGTCGCAACGCGTCCTAGTCTAAATAAAAAGCCGCTTCAGTATATACTGAAGCGGCTTTAGTGGGCAATACTGGACTCGAACCAGTGACCCCCTGCTTGTAAGGCAGGTGCTCTAACCAACTGAGCTAATCGCCCGAA
>JABMOI010000026.1 GCA_013204185.1 bacterium
ACACCAAACCAGGCGAACTCCACATCGCCCATAGCATCAAGGGCGAAGCCATCGTTGAGATATTCTTCAACGTGAAGGACGAGTTCGGCGGTACGGTGCGAATCAGCGAGGCTCGGGTGTGGGATCAGTACCACAGAGCGAATACGGTGGATCTGAGCGCGGCGGTCATCAAGATGTTGCCGAAGACCTTTGCGCTGAAGCAGAACTATCCGAATCCGTTCAACCCGACCACCTCGATCTCATTTTCCATCCCCCAAGCCATGCGCGTTGAACTTGCTGTTTTCGACATCTTGGGGCGGCAAGTTGCAAAGCTCGTGAGTGGCAACAGAATGGCAGGCACGCACACCGTCGCATTTGACGGGGCCGGTTTGTCCTCAGGAATGTATGTTTTTCGTCTCAACACTGAATCGAGTTCGCTGAGCCGAACCATGATTCTCCTTAAATGACGCATGTATGCTGGACATCCAAAAACGACTGACCAAATCGTTCTACATGGTTTTAAGCCTTCCGGCAACCGGGATGGGCTTTGCGCTGTCAGTTCAAATTTCAGCCTTGAGCTGGATTTTGGCCACAAAATACCAGCTCGATATCCATGATATTGGTTTGGTGTGGGCTGCTGGTCCCATTGCGGGAATCTTAGGACAGGTCATTGTCGGAATTATTTCGGACAAGGTGTGGTTTTGGAACGGGAGGAGGCGCGGTTTTATCCTAATTGGAGGCGTTCTTTCGAGTCTGATGCTGTTGGCACTGCCTAATATTGATGTGATTTCGACATCCATGGGCATCGATGGCATTTTAGGCGTAGCCCTAGCCGTGGCGCTTACCCTGGATCTAGCCATTAACATCAGTTTCAACCCCACCAGATCCATTATTGCCGACGTAACTCCGGAAGGGAACGCGCGCACCAAGGGGTACACCTGGATGCAGACCATTTCGGGATCGTTTGGAGTGCTGGCCTATGCCGTTGGAGCCATTTGGGGAAACTATGCCCTGATTTATGCGGGTGTGGGTCTGGTCCTCGTCTTTTCCATCATACCCACGTTTTTCATCACGGAGCCCAGGCAATTGGCCGGCGAAGACACCGCAGCAGAGAGCGTGCCCTTCTCTTTTTCAGAGCTAACAAGAAAAATCCGTCCACTTTGGGGTTTCTTTCTGTATTCCGTCTATGCCATGGGACTTCGGATCACAGGCGTTCAAACCGATCATTATTACGTTGAGATCGCGCTGTTCGCGTTAACCATATTCTTTGTTGCGCAGGCGCTTCTAACATCAGAAACGGGTAAGCCCAAAGAAGAGGCCGGCGACATTGGATTCAAGAAAATCCTTGCAGCCCATGCGTTTACATGGTTGGGTATTCAAACCATGTTTGTGTACATGTTTTCCTACGTCCAAAGCGAGATGCCGGCTCTGTCTGACCTGTCGATGGGACGGGTGGTCTCAATCAGCTTTCTCATCCTAAATGCCGTCGGCGCACTGCTTCCAGCCTTCGTGCTGGAGCCCATCACCGAACGCATAGGGCGCGTAAAAACGCATTTGATTTGTATAGCGATCATGGCAGTGGGTTATTTCGGTATCCTAACAGTGGGATCCACCCCCCTCATGATTTATCTGATGATGGGCGTCTTGGGAATTGGCTGGGCGGCTACGGTAAGCCTTCCGTTTGCCATCATGAGCCAAAAAGTGAACAGCGCCAAAATGGGTCTGTATATGGGACTTTTCAACTTATCGGTGGTGCTGCCTCAGTTGGTGGCCAGTCTGGGTATTGGGGAAGTCGTTAGCGCCGCCCCGAACAAAAATGTGATCTTTATTATCTGTACCGCGTCATTGGCCGTTAGCGCCATTGCATGGTTATTTGTGAAGGAAAACGAACCTGCGGTTTAGCCTTATGAATCTGATTGTTTCGAAGATGAAAAAACGTTGGGCTGCTGCAGCGACGTTAGCCTTGACGACGCTGACCTTAGTCTCGTGTGGAACAGAGCAAGTAAATCCGCTGCCCGATACTTCGGGTTCGGACCCACGTGTTATCGTTCATCTATTTGAGTGGAGATGGGACGATGTCGCGGCAGAATGTGAGCAATTTCTAGGCCCTGCGGGCTACTCTGCCGTTCAAGTCTCGCCGGCCACTGAAAGCGCGATTGTAGAAGGCCGGCCGTGGTATGAAAAATACCAGCCAGCAAGCTACCAGATTGGAAACCGAAGCGGAGATCGCATGGCGTTTGCCAATATGGTTCGTAGGTGCAATGGCGCTGGAGTTGAGATTATTTCAGACGTCGTGTTAAACCATATGACAGGTGTGTATTCGGGGGTAGGCAATGCTGGGTCTACCTTTTCCGAATATGTTTACCCGGGCCTGTACCAATTCGACGACTTTCATCATTGCGGGACCGAAGGGGACGAAATTCAGGATTGGAATGACCCGGTTCAGGTCCGCGAATGCGAATTGGTGAACTTGGCTGACTTAAAAACGGAATCGGCTTCGGTAAGGACGAGGCTGGCCCTCTTTTTGAAAGATCTCGCCTCGATGGGTGTCACGGGAATTCGAATTGATGCAGCCAAACACATGTGGCCGGCCGACATTCAAGCGATTTTACAGGAGGCCGAGTGGTCGGGTTTTGTGGTTCAGGAAGTGAACGACACCGAATACTCCCCGACATGGATGCCCGACTATTACGCGACCGGCCTGGTCACTGACTTTCGGTATGGTGGGCACGTTTCGTCTAGCTTTAGGCGTGGAGAGATCAGTTCCTTGTTAGCTACCCAGGCAGAAGAGTTCGGGTACGAAAAAGTACCATCGGGCGCTGCATTCGTATTTGTTGATAACCACGATACGCAGCGAAGCAGCGACGTTCTTTCGTTTAAAGACGGCGCCCTACACGACCTTGCTCAGGTTTTCACGTTGGCCTATCCGTATGGGCGCGTTCGAGTTATGTCCAGTTATGCGTTTGCTGGTCACTCCCAAGGTCCGCCCATGGACTCGGGCGAAGCGGTTTCTCCTGTCTACGTTGATGGCGTTGTGCAATGCAGCCCAGATGCCTGGGTTTGTGAACATCGACGCCCAGCCATTGCCGGCGCTGTTGCCTTTCGAGCAGCCGTATCGGGTGCCGACTTTGTATCTGTCCCCTGGACAAATGGGTCTAACCAAATCGCGTTTGGTCGCGGGAATCAAGGGTTTGTTGCTCTAAATGCTTCCGATAAGGTGATGGCAGAGACCTTGAAAACAGAAATGGAGCCGGGAATGTATTGCAACCGATTAGCAGCTTCCGGCTGTCAAACGGTTGAAGTGCGTCAGGATGGTACAATTTCCGTAGATTTAAACCCGTTAACCGCCCTAGCCATAGATGTTTTGAGCCATCAGTAGCCGAAGGGCCCTGATTTATCTTCAAAAGTGAACGCAGGTCCGTCTTGTGCGTACGAGCTTCACTTTATCCCAGCCACCATACTTTATGACGTCATCACCCAACAAATCGTGGTCCGATCTAGGCCGATTTTGGACTGTGCCAAACGTACTGAGTATGATGCGCTTGGTCATCATTCTACCCGTTTTTTGGCTGATTATTCAGGATGGTCCGCTCTGGTGGATCATGATGCTGGTCCTATTGGCCATTGCTACAGACTATTTTGACGGACGAGTAGCACGCTGGTCTCATTCCGTTTCTGACTGGGGTAAGGTGCTGGATCCCCTGGCAGACAAAATTGGTGGCGGAATGGTGGTGGCAGCTTTGACGCTAAATGGCTCTCTCCCCTATTGGTTTTTGGCCGTATTGGCCACACGCGATTTGTGCATTCTGGCAGGCGGGGCGCTCTTAAAGCATCGAACAGGACGCATCGTACTCAGCTTGTGGTCTGGAAAGGTCGCTGTGACTGGTGTCGCAATTACCTCGTTGGCGGCCCTGTTAAAAGCCGATCCACCGGTTCTTGAGTTCTGTATCTGGGTTACCGTAGGGCTCCTCGCGTATTCATTTATCCGGTACTTCATTCGATTCTTCTCTTTGCTGAAGGCCGGACCAGAAGTTGCATTTCTCGAGGATCCCAAGAGTCCGTCTGTAGGTTTATAGATCTCTTTCCCAAGGGCGCACCTTGGACCCACGTTTAAATATGTTGAGCTGAATGGGCCTGTTTGATCGAAAAAAGAAGCAACAAGAATCTCTAGAATCGGGTCTGGAAAAGACTCGCAGTTCGTTTTTTGGTAAGCTTACTAAGCTGGTTCGGGGTCGTGATCAGGTTGATGAGTCCTTCCTGGACGAATTGGAAGAGCTGCTCGTGACCAGTGACGTGGGCGTTAAGACGACGCTAGATATTATTCGACGAGTGGAGGAGCGCGTAGCTCGTGACAAGTACGTTTCGACCAACGATTTGAATTCCCTGATCAGGAATGAAGTTGCTGGCTTGTTGCTAAAAGGCACGCCAGATCGTCCCATCGAATTTGCTGCGCCGTTTAAGCACAAACCGCACGTAATTATGGTGGTCGGCGTAAACGGAGTCGGCAAAACGACGACTATTGGCAAGCTAGCTTCTAGCTATAAACAGGCGGGTAAATCTGTCCTTTTGGGAGCAGGAGACACATTTCGGGCCGCGGCCACGGAGCAACTCGATATTTGGGCAGAGCGCTCAGGCGTTCCTATTGTTAAGCAGGGGCATGGAGCTGATCCTGCCGCGGTTGCATTCGATACGCTAGCGGCAGCCAAAGCAAAAAATGTAGACGTGGTGTTGCTGGATACGGCCGGGCGGTTGCACACCAAGGGGGGGCTCATGGATGAGTTGTCCAAAGTGAAACGCGTCATGGATCGCCAGATCGAAGGGGCCCCACACGAAGTGTTGTTGGTGCTAGATGCCTCTACCGGACAGAATGCAATTCGTCAGGCAGAGGAGTTTACACGTGCCGTGGACGTTACCGGATTGGTGCTCACCAAGCTGGATGGGACAGCAAAAGGGGGCATTGTGATTGGCATTTCAAACGAATTCCAAATTCCCGTAAAATATATCGGAGTCGGAGAAGGCATTGACGACCTGCAGGTATTTGATGGTGCACGGTTTGTCTAGGCCTTATTTTTGGAGTAGTGCGTGGATTCGTCCAATCGATTTCGGTTCGATTCGCATCCCGCACCATTCATCCAGATATTTTGACGGTCTGTTGTCCAGTTGGTGCGACTAGTGGATGATTTCACGATATTTCGTATCGTAGGTTGTCTCTCCGAGCCGAGTGGCAACCCCAGATTTGAATATCGCCCTCAATTGATGAGTGTTTTAAGGAGTTAGTTGGACATTGAAGTTTAGTTGGAATCATATTCTAGTACTCGTGGCGCTTGTCTTTGCGACAGCCGTGACTAGTCGCGCGCAGGTTTCGACAGCGGATTTTGACGTTGATGTGGTAAGTGCTCGGAGCGAAAACAAAAAAGGGACCCGAGTCGACATCTATACGCGGGTGCCTGTCACTCAGATGAGTTTTATCAACACTCCGAATGGATTTACGGCAGGCTACGAAGTCAAGTTAGATGCCATTGAGATTTCAAGTGACAATCGCCTCCGAAATCTAGTTCAGTCTAAAATTTGGGATGCAACGATTGTTGTAGCCAATTACGCAGAGACTCAATTGGACGACGAATTCGACTTTACCACGCAATCGGTTGATCTTAAACCGGGCCGGTACGTGTTCGAATTTCAAGTATCGGATCAGAATTCCAATCAGACCTATCTCAGAAGTTTGCCGGTGACGGTCAGGGATATGAGCGCTGATGTGGCAATTTCGGATATTACGTTATTGCAATCTTATGACGAGGCCAAGTTTACCATTGTCCCTCGCATCACGGGCCGCGTTTCAAGTGAAGAAGGTGGTTTCAAAGTCTTTTACGAGCTGTATTCCGACGGCGAAAAGGATGTTGTAATTAATCAGGAAGTTCGTCGATCTAGAGAAGATGGCACAGTTGCTGTAGCCCCTGCAGCTGTAAAGGGCCCTGTAACTGCAACTGCAACCGATCTTGCCTATTCAAAAGAAGAAGTCGTTTTCTTAAGCCGTTCCAGAAGTCAGTACATCGTGACGGTTCCAATGGACGACTTCAAGGTTGGCACGTACCAAATGGTTGTCACTGTTTCTGAGCTGGGCGGCGGCGTTCTCTCCACATCCGAAAAGCGGTTTGCTGTTGAGTGGTCTGGACTTTCGAAGCACGTTGAAGACGACATCGACGAAGCGATTGCCCAGATGGAGTACGTAGCTAAAAAGCGAGAACTGAGTTTTATTAAAGAAGCGCCAAATGATGTTGAGCGCTACCAACGCTTTCGTTCCTTCTGGGAGAAACGAGATCCAACCCCAGGAACCCTTCGAAATGAGCGCATGGAGGAATATTATTACCGAATTGCCTCAGCGAATCGAAATTATGGCGGAACACACGACGGGTGGCGCACAGATCGTGGATTTGTTTTGGTCCGATTTGGAGAGCCCGATTTTATACGCCGAAAACCACACAGCTTTGACTATGAGCCGTACGAAGTGTGGGAATATCAGCGCATAGGAAGGCAGTTCATTTTTGTCGACAAGACAGGTTTTGGAGACTACGAGTTGTTGGTACCCGTTTGGGACGAACGTACACGTCTGTACTAATTCGCCGTACGGCAAGGCGGGATTGTCGAAATTGACTTCAAGCCGTTTGTAAGAAATTAAGGGCGCGCCGAAAGAATTTCGGCGCGCCCTTTGCTGTTTTTTAGCGGAACGGAGCTTTTTTGAAGCCTATACCGTTTGTATCGTGTGCCCTTGCTAGGCCATCACTCAATAGTACTAGTTCATGCCCGATTCAAAATCTGAAATGCCGACAACGGTCCGAAAGCCAATTGAGCACTCGGCTTTGCGCGTCGTGTTTATGGGCACGCCAGATTTTGCTGTTCCCTCGCTTAACGCGTTGGTGGCAGCTGGAATCCGCCCTGTGGCCGTTGTAACAGGGCCCGATAAACCACGTGGACGTGGGCAGAAATTGTCTCCAACAGCGGTTAAGCAAGCTGCGCTGGACCTAGGGGTTCAAACCATCCTACAGCCTGAGGATGTGAAACAACCCGATTTTGCGACTGCAATCGGGGCGTTGAATGCAGATATCATTGTCGTAGTAGCCTTTCGGATTTTACCCCAAGCCGTATTTGAAGCAGCCAGCATTGGCACGTTCAACCTGCATGGTTCGTTGCTTCCTCGCTACCGCGGAGCCGCTCCCATTAACAGGGCCATCATGGCTGGAGACACCGAAACAGGGGTCACCACATTTCTACTCCAACAAAAGGTTGACACGGGTAATGTGCTGATCAAGCGCTCCATGTCCATTGGCCCGAACGAAACGGCAGGAGAGGTTCATGATCGCATGATGGAGTTGGGTGCGAGCGTCGTTCTGGATACAGTTCTTTTACTAGCCTCCGGTTCCTATCAACCGATTCCTCAAGACAACAACCTGGCAACCCCCGCGCCAAAAATATTTAAAGAGGACGGTCTTATTGACTTCTCTTTTCCAGCCTCACGCGTTCACGACCATATCCGAGGGCTTTCACCCTATCCAGGAGCCTATACCTTTCTGGATGGCGTTCAACTTAAAGTATTGGAAACACGCGTGAGTTCTCCTGATCTCGATGCGCACCAGACGGCGAATCCCGAAACTGTTTCTCCGGGTCAAGTAGTTCAGAGCAACGGAGTTCTTATCGTTTCGTGTGGCAGTGGTCTCATTGAGCTAAAAGTCGTTCAACTGGCTGGCAAACGGGCCATGCCTGTTGCCGACTATCTTCGAGGAAGCACCATCCCACTGGGTACGATGTTGGGCACAAATTTGGGCAGTAAGTAGGTGGAATCTTTGGACAAACATAACTCCTCGCCCTCCTTTGTGCGTCCGTTTCTGTACGCCCTGAATCGAATGCAGGCGAATGAAATCCTGCGTCCCGTTCAGTATATGGATCGGGCAAAGATGCTCTTGATTGATCGGTTGGGAGTGAGTGGTCCAATTCCTGAGGCCGCGTTCTCACACGGCGTTGTAGGTCTGATGGCGGACCACACTCACTATTTTGAGGGGTTTGCTCTGGCGTTGAGGCTACGGCAAGGAATAGCTGTTGCCATTCGGTCGAACGATTTACCATATCACCGGCTCATTTTGGAGGGCACAGTTGATGTTAACGTCTCCAAAGAAGCCTCGTACCCAGAGGCTGAGCTTTCCAGCTTACTGAATCATACCATCGAAGCCGTAGGCGGCGCAGGCGGTCGTTTCTTTGATGTGTCTATTGTTGGCTCCATCCCAACAGGGCTGGGCGCCTCCTACGTCGGCGCCCTCACCGTTTCCTTGATTCGCGGTCTAAATGCATTCGATAAAACACCATCCGTTGAAAGCGAGATACGGATTCAAGCACTGGCTGCATTGAGCGCTTGGTACAAAAATCGATTCAGCCCCGCTTATGTAATCGGCCCTTTGTCAGACCAAACAGAGCCCTTTATTCTAATTGATACTGGCACAATGAGCCATCTTCCAATCGAAACGCCGGTTCAAGCGTCGTTGGGATGGGGCATTGTCGAATGGTCAAAAGATTGGATTCATTCGTACAAAGGAGCGAAAAAAAGGGCTGAGACTGCAAAAAAAGCTCTAAAAGACCTCCAAAGCAATGGATTTTCACGTGTAGAGTCTTTTCGCAACCTCGAGCATCGTGATTTAGAGCGTGCCATCGACTCAATCCCTAGACGTAGCAGGCCGGCTGTTCGATTCCTGGTTACGGAAAACAGAAACGTCCAAAAATTGATTGTTGCCCTCAAAAAAGGCGATTGGCAGTTTTTAGGTGCCCTTATGATGATATCTCAGGCATCAAAAACGACAGATTGGAGTACTACGGATTCAATCCATGATTTGATTACAAAAGAAGCGGAAACGGCAGCATTGGACGGTATATTCGGTGTTGTTCAATCTGGAGAGGGCGGTTGTATGTTGGTATGTGGTCAACCGTTTTCACTCCCGGCCTTTTTAGATCGAATTAGAGAAAGCGCATCTTCACATACCAAGGAAGATGTTGAGACGTTTATCATCTAACATTCCAAGAGAGAAAACGAGAAACGGATGTCTGAGTTTGATATTTCAGCTGTAAATGATCGGATTGCGCAAGAAAGTGCATTCGTAGACGACTTGTTGACAGAAATCAGCAAGGTGGTGGTTGGGCAAAAGTACATGATTGAGCGATTGCTCATTGGACTGCTAGGAGATGGCCACGTATTGCTTGAAGGAGTTCCCGGCTTGGCTAAAACGCTAACGGTTTCTTCTCTTGCCGCGGTAATTGGAACGAAGTTTCAGCGCATCCAATTTACTCCGGACCTCCTTCCTGCCGACTTGCTGGGTACCCTCATTTTTAATCCAAAAGAAGGCAGCTTTTCGATAAAAAAAGGACCCATCTTTTCCAATATTATTCTGGCTGACGAAATTAACCGGTCGCCGGCAAAGGTCCAGAGTGCGCTTTTAGAAAGCATGCAGGAACGACAAGTAACCATCGGTGACACTACGTTCCCGCTGGAAGCTCCGTTCTTGGTTCTAGCGACTCAAAACCCGATCGAGCAGGAGGGAACATACCCACTTCCAGAAGCACAGGTAGACCGCTTCATGATGAAAATCAAGGTCGGTTACCCTACGCGCGACGAAGAACTGGAAATCATGCGCCGCATGGCTAAAACCAGTGGTAAGCCAGTGGTCAAACCAGTGGTTTCTCCTCAGCAAATCATGTCTGCAAGGTCCGTTCTAAATGCTCTTTACATCGACGAACGAGTCGAAAAGTATATTGTCGATCTCGTTGTTGCATCGCGCGAGCCTGAGAAAGTTGGACTAGCGAGCCTCAAACCTCTCATTGAATATGGTGCTTCACCAAGGGCCACAATCAATTTGAACTTGGCTGCACGCGCTCATGCTTTCCTTCAACACCGGGCTTATGTTACGCCTGAAGACATACGCTCCATTGCGATGGACGTACTTCGGCATCGTGTTGCCGTTACCTACGAAGCTGAGGCCGAAGAGATTAATAGCGAAGACATCGTACAACGTATTTTGGATACGGTTGAAGTACCATAGGGAAAACATTGAATGCCAAATATGGGTCGACAAGCAAAGATTTTTAAGAAAGAGTCTATTACGATAGCGTTCATCCTTGAACAGCTCAACAGCACGGTTGGCGTACCCACAAAGGCGCTAAATTCAGTCGACCTAACTAGTCGTTTAGTAACAGAAAGCAGCTTAAATAGGCCCGGTTTGGCCTTGACCGGATACCTAGCCTTGTTCACTTACCAGCGGATTCAACTCCTCGGCAACACGGAGTGCAGGTATTTGGCCCATTTGGAAGATGAGGCAAAGGAAAAAGCGTTTAATAACCTTCTCAAGTTTCCCATACCGTGTATTATTCTCACGGAAGGAAACGTCCTCGACGATCGGCTCATCGAATTGGCGACCAACGCGGGTATTCCGCTTTTGGTGACCGCCACGCCCACCGTAGAGTTTATGGTCGCTTTGCGCGAGTTTTTGGGTGACCAGTTCGCGCAACAGCAAAGTCTACATGGATCCCTGATTGACGTTTATGGAATTGGTCTTCTAATTATTGGCCCTGCAGGCATCGGGAAAAGTGAGGTGGCGCTAGACCTCGTGGAGCGAGGACATCGCTTGGTTGCAGACGATGTGGTCATGGCAACTCGAAAGGAAGAACAAGTGATTATGGGCGCAGGTACTGATATTGTCCAGCACTTTATGGAGATCCGAGGTCTTGGCCTGGTAGACGTTCGCGCCATGTTTGGCGTGCGTGCCATTCGGTTTCAAAAAAGGATTGAGATTGTAGTAAACCTCCACGTCTGGAACCCGGATGAAGAGTATACCCGGCTTGGCATGGCGGAAGAAACCTATGATATTCTCGGCATTCCAATGCCGCTCGTGAAGCTTCCAATTACCCCCGGAAAGAACGTGACGGTGCTGTGCGAAGTAATCGCCATGAACCACCTGTTACGTCATTATGGATACGATCCTTCCGTTGTTTTTGCAGAGCGACTCGCCGAACGCATCCGAAAAAAGGGATCTGCGTCGAGTGTGGGAAGAGGGATCGAGTATTTTGAGCACGATTACGAATAGCGGTGGCACGCATTCCTCGGACTGCGAGAAATGGGACATTTCTCGAATGTCCTCAGAATGCGCACCACCTTACACGGTTATTTTCCTAATGTCCGTCGAAAAAGTAGCTCCTTTCACAGGGTTTTGAAGCGGTGGCACGTGTCCTTCGGACTGCAGAAAATGGGACATTTTCTGAATGTCCTCACAACACGCCCCACCTTTTACTTGGAGTGGCGCCGGATTTGGAGAATACTCCCCTTTGAAAGGTAGCCACGGTTTTGAGCTGAAACTGGTTGGGAGTTTGGCGTGGTTCTGAGGACATTGAAGAAATTTTAATTTCTTCCAGTCCGAGGAAGCACGACAAACGACCAAAAAAAGGAATCAGGTCAGGCTGTGGTCTACTGCTTGATTAGATCCAACTCAAGGTGCGAGGCAAGCTCTCCCGTTCGGAAGATGCGGTGTTCGTGGGCCTGGTAGTCACTCGCTTTGGCTAGGAAGATGTTCTCGACAAAGGTCTGCGGGTTGCGGTCGTGGACCGGAAACCAGGTGCTTTGGACGTGAACCATGATGCGATGCCCTTTTTTGAAGGTGTACGCTTGTTTGTGGAGGTCGACCGTGAAGCCAGTTGGGGTGTTGGATGGGATGGGTTCAGGGTCTTCCCAGCTTTTCCAGTAGCGGCCGCGCATGATTTCGCCAGTAACCATGAGTTGGTATCCGCCGAGCCATGGGCGCGGCATCATGTCATCCGGAAAAACATCAATTAGCTTGACCACCCAGTCTGCATCTGAGCCTGTGGTTGAGGCCACGAGCTTCGCAACCACATCGCCTGCTAGCACCACATCTTCCTCAAGCGGCTCTGTTTGGTAAACCAACACATCTGGGCGCCCGTCAACTAGTCGTTGATCCTCGGTCATCCATGAGCCCCACGCGGAGCCTCTTGAGTCGTAGGTCCATTCGATAGGACGTTCGCGGTAAGGAATCGGGAAAGCCGGATCGCTGATGTACGCATCCGAGGCATTTCTTTCTGTCGGTGCATCAAAGGACAAAAGTCCATCGCCGTGAAAGTAAAGGTTCGTTTTTACGGCTTCCGCTGGTGGCCACGTGTCGAACTTTTTCCACACTTTGGCGCCCGAATCAAATAGCGTGGCATCGGCGAATGTGCCGTCGCCCTTGTCTTTCAGCCAATAGGCGAAGAAAGGCGCTTCAACTTCTTTGCGATAGTAGTCACTTGTGGAGCTATCCCATTGAGGGAGTCCAAGGGAATCCCCTGAGTCGGTAAACCATTGCCCGTGTTTCCATGGGCCCATCACCAAGTGATTGATACCCGCCGTGTCGTTTTCCTCCATGGCAGCATACGTATGCTGCGTGCCCCACATATCTTCTTGATCCCACCAGCCACCTACGCTGAGCGTGGGTACAGGTGCTTTTGTGAGCCGAAGAGGAATGGCTCGGCCTTTCCATTTGTCGTCGTAGGTGGGGTGCTCAACAAACAGATTCCACGTTGGCCAATCCCAAGCGCCAACTGAATCGGCTAGGGCGCCGAGCGTCGGGAAGGAACGATACCAATCGTATGTGTCGAAACGGCCAGGGTTGGGCGGAATACTACCATCCGAGCTGGCTTCCATATCCCAAGCGTATTCTAGGCCGTAGGACAAACGGAAGGCTCCTTGGTGAAAGAAATCGTCGCCCATCCAGCCATCGCCCATAGTGGCTTGGGGGCTGAGCGCTTTAATAGCTGGGTGCGGACCGAATGCTGTGGCGTTGGCTAGGTAGCCGGGGTAGGAAATCCCTAATTGTCCGACTCTTCCGTTGTGGCCATCGACGTTCGCCAGAAGCCACTCAACGGTGTCGTGCGTATCAGAAGCTTCATCAATACAGGAATCGTCTCTGACTTCGCAGGCTGCCCGGTTCATGATGAACTCACCCTGCGATTCGTACCTGCCTCTAATGTCTTGCAGCACAAAGATATATCCTTCTTTTATAAGCTCTCTAAAACCGTACATAATGCCGGAAGTACCGCCCCATCCCGCTGTGCCGTACGGCGTCCTTGAAAGAATAAACGGGAGGGCTTCACTGCCTTGGTCTTTGGGTGTTAAGACAACGGTAAACAACTCGGTGCCATCGCGCATGGGAATGCGCGCTTCGGTGCGATTGAAAACGTCTTCGATGGTTGGATCTGAGAC
>JABMOI010000027.1 GCA_013204185.1 bacterium
CGACGACGATTTGTCAGACGACGACGATGACTCAGACGACGACGACTCAGACGACTGGGACGACGACGATCCAGACGATTGGGACGGGGACGATGACGAATGGTAAATCCTGAATCCCGGCCGGTTACTGGTCATTCCGAACAAAACCGGAAGGGAATCGGCGGTGTCGTCGAGTTCATCAAGCATCACTATAGACATTTCAACGCAGCGGCTCTTATTGACGCTTCGGAAGGGTACGTTCATCATTTGAATTCCGGAGGGAAAATGATGGTTACTCTGGCCGGAGCCATGAGTACTGCTGAAATAGGCCTATCGCTTGCTGAAATGATTCGTTCTGGCGCCGTTCATGCCATAACGTGTACGGGTGCGAACCTAGAGGAGGATGTATTCAACCTCGTCGCACACGACCATTACGTACGCCTCCCCCATTATCGCGATTTGACCCGCGAAGATGAAAAGGCGCTTCTGGACCGCCATCTCAATCGAGTGACGGACACGTGTATACCAGAATATGAAGCCATTCGCAGAATTGAGGATGTCATACTCGGGGCTTGGCTTCAAGCAGAATCTGAAGGGAAATCCTATTTCCCACACGAGTTTCTGTATCAGATCTTATTGAGTGGTCAATTAGAGCACCATTATCAAATAGATCCTAAGGATTCGTGGTTACTTGCAGCAGCAGAAAAAAACCTTCCCATCATTGTACCTGGCTGGGAAGACTCAACCTTGGGTAACATTTTTGCCGGCCACTGCATCAAGGGTGACATTAAGAATGTCCACACAGTTCGTTCCGGAATTGAATACATGATTGAGCTCGCCGATTGGTATCGGAACACCGTTCAGGATTGTTCAGTAGGATTCTTTCAGATCGGCGGAGGAATAGCAGGAGATTTCCCTATTTGTGTCGTGCCAATGCTCGAGCAAGACCTCTTGCTCGACGGCATCAAGAAATGGGGCTACTTCTGCCAAATTAGTGACTCAACCACAAGTTTTGGCTCCTATTCAGGCGCCGTACCAAACGAAAAGATTACTTGGGGGAAACTGGACGTCACAAGCCCTTCGTTTATAATTGAGTCCGATGCCACCATCGTTGCTCCGCTCATTTTCGCCTACGTGCTGGACCAATACCAGCCGGTTTAGTCGTTTCATTCTTAATAGAATACGTTAATTGAAGGATCCCAAAGTCGAACGTCCATCAGTAATTCAACCGTCCGAAGAACCTTGGACGCACGAAGATGCTGAAGATCTATATATGCTTCCCGCTTGGGGAGACGGATATTTTTCGGTCAATGAAGGCGGAAATATTCAAGTCAATGCTGGAGAAAACCAGAGTTCTCGAATCGATGTAGTGAAAGTTGTTGATTCGCTTTCACAAAAAGGTGTCACGTTTCCTCTCTTGATTCGATTTCAAGATGTGTTGATGGGAAGGATACGGCAGCTTAATGAAGCGTTTTCAAACGCTATTGAAGAGCAGGCGTACCTCGGTACCTATACTTCTGTTTACCCGATAAAGGTAAATCAGCTGCACGAAGTTGTAGAAGAGCTTTTGGAGGCTGGTAAGCCCTATGGAATGGGCCTAGAATGCGGATCCAAAGCTGAATTGATTGCTGCACTTCCTCTTCTGGAAGACAATAAAACGCTTCTGATTTGCAACGGATATAAAGACCGCCCCATGTTAGATCTGATTCTAACTGGGCAGCAAATCGGAAAGCCCGTCATTCCGGTTATCGAGAAGTATGACGAGTTCGTTTCGTGGAATGAGCTTGCCAAGAAGCGTAAGCTGGATGCTCCTTTCGGGGTTCGGCTTCGTTTGACCACAGCAGGTGCCGGGAAATGGGCCGATTCGGGTGGAGACCTGTCAAAATTTGGCATCTCAATCCCTGAATTGCTTCGCGTCGTAGAATATCTTGTTGAGCAAGAAGAACTAGAACGTTTTCAGTTGCTCCACTTTCACTTGGGAAGTCAGATTTCCGACATTCGTACTCTTAAGAAGGCAGTTCGTGAGATCACCCAAGTCTATGCTCAGTTGCTAAAACGTGGGCTTACCATCAAGTATTTAGATGTTGGTGGTGGCTTGGGCGTTAATTATGGCGGTGGGTACAATGGCTCCGACGACGCAATCAACTACTCGCTTCAGGAGTACGCGAACGCCATCGTTTCGACCTTAAAAGATGTGTGTGACACGGAAGGTGTGCCTCATCCCATTATTATTTCGGAAAGCGGCCGCGCACTAACGGCTCACCATTCCGTTTTAGTGATGAACGCGATTGGATTGTACGGCAAAGACCAAATCGAAGCAGACTTTAAGCCGAACAACAAAGATCATCGGATTGTCATGGACCAGTTTGAGACGCTCAACTGGTTAAGTGCAGACGACGAAATGGAAATCCCTGAGCTCCTGGAGGCATATCATGACGCCGCTGGCAAGCGAAACGAGGCGGACACGCTGTTTTCATTGGGCTACATGCCTTTAGAGCAAAAAGCCATCGTTGAAAAGCTGTATTGGGCGATCTGTAGAAAAATAAATGCTCAAGTCCATCGTCGAGACGAAGATTTACTGCCTCCTGAGTTGGAGCAATTAGATTCCCATCTGATTGATCAGTGCTTGTGCGACTTTTCCGTATTTCAATCCTTACTCGATCACTGGGCGATCGGTCAGCGATTTCCCATTGTACCGCTGCAGCGACTCAATGAACGACCTACGAGACGCGCTACACTCGTCGATTTAACGTGTGACTCAGATGGCAAAGTGAGTTCCTACATCGGTGGGAATAACTTTCTTGAAATGCACTCTATTGAATCAGGGGTGCCCTATCGCTTCTGTATTTTCCTTATGGGAGCGTATCAGGATATCATGGGTGATACGCACAACCTGTTCGGCCGTGTAACTGAAGCACATGTCTACGCAGACGACGAAGAGCCAGACGGTTTTTACGTCGAAAAAATTCTGCCTGGCACCCCAGTCAAGGACATGTTGGCTCTCGTTCAATACTTCCCAAACGATTTATACAGCCGAATGAACAAGCATATTCGCGCAGCAATTCAAAACGGAAGCATCAAGGCCAGTGCTGGATACAAATTGCTAGAGAGGTATGCGGAGTCTTTTAATCAATCAACCTACTACGACCAATCGAAGAATGTCTGATTTGATTAACATAGCTGCTGTTCAATTTTCCTGCACGGCTGACCCTGCTGAGAACCTGGCTACCGCCATCAAATTGACACGCGATGCCGCGGCGAAAGGAGCCAAAATCGTTTGTTTGCCCGAACTGTTTTTGACTCGATATTTTTGTCAGACAGAAGACCCGGCCAATTATGAATTGGCTGAACCCATCCCAGGACCCACCAGCGAGGTTTTTGAGTCCTTGTCGGCAGAGTTGGGTGTCTCTATTGTGCTCAGCCTCTTTGAGAAGCGTACCGAAGGATTATATCACAACACCGCGTGTGTAGTTGACCCCAAAAAAGGCTACATGGGTAAGTATCGGAAAATGCATATTCCGGACGACCCACTTTTTATGGAGAAGTACTATTTCGCTCCTGGGGATCTGGGCGTTCGAATATTTGAAACGCAAGGCATCAAGCTTGCTGTGCTCATCTGTTGGGATCAATGGTTTCCTGAAGCTGCTCGATTGGCGGCTCTCAAAGGGGCTCAGGTCATTTGTTATCCGACGGCAATTGGATGGCAGCCATACGAACAAGAATCTCATGGCGCAGCGCAATACAGCGCTTGGGAAACCATTCAGCGATCCCACGCCGTTGCCAATGGCTGTTTCGTGGTGGCCGTAAACCGCACGGGATTCGAACCGACTTCCAACTCAGGTTCTTATCCTGATGGAATTCAATTCTGGGGACAATCCTTTATTGCAGGTCCCGACGGGGTCATTATAATTCAGGCCAAAGAAAAAGATGAAGGGGCTTTTGTGGCACCAATCAGACTCAAGGCAATACCTGAGCAGCGCCATGGTTGGCCTTTTCTTAGGGATCGTCGAACAGATGCGTACAAGGCGCTGTCTGAGACGCTCATGGACGACTAAATGAACGGCAAGTACTTCCCTGCTGAGTGGCGTCCGCACGCGGCCACGTGGTTCACATGGCCCACGAACGTAGATACCTGGACCGATGTCCTCGATTCCGTTCGACGCAAGCTGGCTGAGGCAATGGTAGAGATTGCCGAAGGTGAAGTTGTATTTGTAAATGTCTCCAGTGAAGAGGAAGCGAGGCAAGTCGCAACCTACACCAGCGGACACAGGAACGTCAGAACGCTGGACCTGCCTTCGAACGATTCTTGGTGCCGAGACCATGGATCAACATTCTTGTTGGACGATGACATTCTTCAGGCGGTGACCTTCCAATACAATGCGTGGGGAAATAAATACCCGCCGTTTGATTTGGATAACGGAATGGGCGAAGCCATGGCAGCGCGGCTTGGTGTAACGGCCAAGAAATCCGCCCTAACCTTAGAAGGTGGAGCGCTTGAGTCAAATGGGAGTTCCATTCTGCTAACGACTTCATCGTGCGTTTTAAACTCCAATCGGAATAAGGGACTCCAAAAGAAAGACGCTGAAAAGGAGCTTTCTTCCCAACTAGGTTTGCCCATCATCGGTTGGCTTGAGGGAGATCTCCTGGGAGACGACACCGACGGCCATATTGACAACCTAGCTCGATTTGTAAATGAGCGAACGGTCCTAATGCCCCGATCGCTATCAACAAAACAAAATCTAGCTGAGTTAGAGCGAATTGGACTCGAAGCTGGGCTTGAGCTTGTGGTCGACTATTTGCCGGAGGCTCAGTCATTGACTTACGAAGGAGGCCCCCTCCCCAGTTCGCACATGAACTTTTATATTGCCAATGCCTGTGTGGTCTTGCCCTGCTATGGTGGTCCGTCAGACGATGAAGCAGCAGATATTCTTCAGACCTATTTCCCTGCCCTCAACATGGTGAAATTAGATTGCAGAAACGTTATCCGAGGATTGGGCGCTATCCACTGTCTTACGCAGCAAGTGCCAATGCACAAGGGATTTATAGCTCCCAATAGTGATTTTTAGAACAGAACCATCGCCGCGTTTTTAGAGCGGCGCCTCTGCACATAATTCGGCCCTTCACACTTACCCCCTTGAGGATTGTTACGCCATGAAGTTGATAGCGCCACTTCCCGTATTGTTAGCAGGTCTGGCCCTTTCGGGCTGCATGAGCACCTCTTCGCTGACTAGCTTACAACCTGAACGCCCTGTTATTCCAGACGGAGATCTGGTTGAATGGGTCGATTCAATGCATGACTACGAAGATGGCCGGCTTCGCGTTGGAGTCCAAAACGACTCAAAAAACGTTTATTTGGCCATTTCATCGTCAAATCGGACCCTGATTCAACAGATTATGGCTGGCGGATTGACAGTTTGGCTCAACGCTGGTGGCGATAAGTCGAAAGAGGTAGGCATTAAATATCCGCTCGGAATTAGGGATGTGCGGGAGCCAGGCACGGGTCGAGCAGGGCAGGCAGACGGCGAAGAAGCTCGAAATGATCTTTTAGATCAGACTATTTCCTTTTATGAATTGATCTTTGAAGAGGGAAAACCACTGCGTAGGCCTGTCGGATCTGATGGTCAGGTGAAGCTAGGGGCCTCCTATGACTACGGTGTTTTTGCAGTTGAAATGGTCCTACCTTTTTCTGAGGCATCTGGAGCGGAATTACATGTAGCATCAATCGATGGCCTAACATTTGGACTTGGAATTCAAACTCCGGACCTAGCTGGCATGAGAGGAGGCGCGAACCCGCAAGGCGGTGGCGGTGGTGGTGCGCGCGGGGGCACAGGCGGTCGACGTGGTGGCGGCCAAGGAGGAGGTGCGATACCGGTGTTCCCCCCCATCGATTTGTGGATTACTGTCTCTGTTAACCGATAAGGACGTTCCCAGCACATTACTCAACTCAGTACCCGAAACGCACTGTATTGCCTTATCTTGCCGGGTAGTCTAACCTGATTCTGCTGTTATGGAGCATTTCCTAGCGTTTTTTGAGACGATACCCTCTTCGTATAGGTCTATTATATTAGCCTCGGGAATTCTGGTGTTCTGGATTCTTGAAGGCGTAGTGCCGCTAAAACAACTTCTTTATGGAAGATGGCGGCACCTTGGAATCAATCTCGTATTTACTGCGACCACCCTACTTATAAACCTTTCGCTCGCTTTTCTGATTGTTCTAACGGCCGATTTTGTTACGCAGCATGAGATTGGAGTCTGGAATTGGTTAAGTGCTCCGCTTTGGATTCAGGTGATTGTAGGACTTTTGCTGCTCGACTTTATCGGCGCTTGGTTCGTCCATTGGGTAGAGCACAAGGTAAAGTGGATGTGGAAATTTCATCTCATTCATCACACAGACACGACCGTCGACGTTTCAACAGCTCTCAGACATCATCCGGGTGAAAGCATTTTCAGGGCATTGTTTACCATATTGGCGGTTTTCGTTGCTGGGGCACCCATCGCCGTGGTCTTCATCTATCAAACGGCTTCAGCGCTGTTCTCCCAGTTCAATCATGCCAACATCAAACTTCCACGCACAGTAGATCGATTGCTTGCATATGTAATTGTAACCCCAGCCATGCACAAAGTACATCACCATTATAAGCAGCCCCTGACGGACACGAACTACGGTAACATCTTCTCCATATGGGATCGAGCTTTTCGGACCTATGCCGAGGTAGAAAACGTCTCAAAGCTCACCTACGGCATAGACACTCACATGGACGCGGCAGAACATGACAATGTGGCTAACCTGATGGCCATTCCCTTCCAAGCGTACCGCCCTCCTACTGGCTCCAAATTTGGGTCAGAGGATGATCCAAGCTCTGCAAGCTCTGCGTCTGCCGATACCGTTTAAACCGCCAGCTTGAAGGCCTAGGTTTATTTGCCGTTTCTGTAGAACCAAACCCCACCAGAAGCGCCGCCAACAAAGAGGTCTAGATCTCCATCGTCGTCTATGTCAGCGAATTCTGGTGCCGAGATAACCTGCACATCCACGTCTAGGACTCCCGAATCCACGCAA
>JABMOI010000003.1 GCA_013204185.1 bacterium
AAGTCCACTGACCAGATATCTCTCGCCGCAGATGAAGTATGGTGTTTACGCCACGCATTTTCGTAGCTCGTAACGTCCTCGAAAACCATCATTCGACCTGACGAATCGAGGGAAGCATTAAGGGCGGGGACGGTGAGGACCTGACTCACGCGGCCGCCAGCTGCGGGTACGCTATAGAGTTCAGGCTGCGCACCAGTTGGGAAATTTGAGCTGGCGGCCGCGTCGAGGCGCGCCGACTCAAAGTAAACTGACTTGCCGTCAGGCGTAAACGTAGAAGGAATATCGTCTCTAGAATCAAAGGTCAACCGAGTCGGCGCACCCCCCACGGCTGACATCACGAAGACGTCCAGATTGCCATATCGATCCGAAGCAAAAGCCAACTGGGCGCCATCGGGAGACCAAACGGGTCTCGTATCTCGGCCCACATAGGTTGTCAATTGCTGCGCCCAGCCTCCAGCTGAAGGGACCACATAAATATCTCCCTGATACGTAAATGCTATGGAAGAACCATCGGGCGAGATGGCCGGATTTCGGAGCCACAGTGACGAATTATGTGCAGAACCCTGGGCCGATTCCTGGGCCATCGATACACTGGACAGAAGTAGTAATGCTGAAACGAGAAAAGCACGCATAACGATGGAAATATTGGTGTTCATTCGAAGAACTGGGTAACAGAAGCGTAATCAGATGGCCCGAAATGTACGATAAATCAGGATCGGAGCAACGGAAAATGGCAGATAACTTTACTTCCTTTTCCAACCGCTGAGTCGATGTTCCAACGGGCACCCTGCCACCGGGCGATTTGGTCGGCCAGTGCAAGGCCAAGCCCCTCCCCGGCTATCCGCTGATCTTGCACGGACTGACTACGAAAAAAGCGCTCTCTTACTAGACCCAATTCTTCTGCATTAATCCCGATTCCGTGATCTTCAATCTCTAAAATGACCTCTTCTGCAGTGCTGGTCAGTCTGAGCGAGATCACACCGTCTGGATCGTACTTCATCGCATTGTCCAAAAATATACCGATGAGTTGCCCGCTCAGATCGGCTTGGGAAAGAATCCAAATATTGGGATCCACCTGAGCGTCGACGCGGCTTTTTTCAGGGTCCACAAGATTAATGACATGCGCACACACGTCCGAAAGGCACACAGGTTCTTTTGGAATGCCGGAAGGATTGGATTCTAAACGAGACAATTGCATTAACGACCGCACGATACCCACCATTGCATTGGTTTCGTCTGACGCCAGTTGGAGTGTTTTGCGGTATTCCAATGCCGTTCGCTCCTTCCGCAGAGTTACGTCTATGTGACCTTTTAATACGGTGAGCGGCGTTTGTAGCT
Source organism: bacterium (assembly GCA_013204185.1). GTDB lineage: Bacteria > Bacteroidota > Rhodothermia > Rhodothermales > UBA10348 > UBA10348. Next base: position 1,339 of record JABMOI010000003.1, read on the forward strand.
GATGAGATGCATTTGAATTGAAGCGTTTCATCTCTTCAAACGATCCTCCGAGCCTCGAAATGAGTCGGTTAAACGCAAGGGCCAGCGAAACGGACTCGCGGTCTGCATTTTCCAAATCTGGAATACGAACGTCCAATTGCTCTGCGGACAAGTTATCTGCTGTCTTGGCAATGGTATGCAGTGGCGCGAGAAGCCTGCCCGCGTTGACATAAATCAGCACCAATAGCCCAAACAGCATAAATGCCGACCCGATCAGGGCCCCAAACGCCAAGGAACGAACGGTTTGTTGGATGTGGGGCAAAAAACGGGCTATCTGTATGTAGCCCAACACACTCTTGTCGGAGGCACGAAGCGGGAAAGCCGTGAAATAGAGTTCGGACGGGCCAACAAACTGGGTTTTCAAACTCGAAAACGGGGAAAAATCGTCTGGCAGCACCCCAACCAATCCCCTCGGATAAGCCCCTTCTGAAAACAGATCAACATTTACGGTGGCAAATATCTCTCTCTTGTTTCGGTCCAAGATCTGAACAAAAAGCGGATCGATTCGAGCTTCATCGAACATGTGGTGTGGCTCATTCCATGGGTAACTTTCTACCGACAGGATATCGCCTGCTCGAACCACAAACGAAGCAATTTCATCGGCTTCTTTCTGTACAAACTGAGTGGCGTCAATGCGCAGCCAATTCAAAGCGCCAATCCAACTGACTCCGACTACCAACAAAAGCGCTAAGCCCACAATAATTCCCACTCGAATCAAGAGGCGCTTTCTAAATGTGGGATAATGTTGAGGTTGCATCATGGATTGAATACTCTACTCGCCAGAGGAAAAGCGATATCCTACGCCACTCACGCTTTCAATTCGAAAAGGGCAACCTACACTATCCAACTTTTGTCTCAAATAGCTCACGTAGACATCGATTACATTCGTTCCTCGATCGAATCGCTCTCCCCAAACGTCTCGAAGAATGTCTTCTCTCGAAAGCGATTGGCTTTCTCGAGCAACCAAATAAGCCAATAGGTCAAATTCAGTAATCGTCAGATCCATCTCATTTTCCTTCCAAAAAGCTCTTTTCTGGGTAGGTTGAATCTTCAAGTCTCCATGTCCGACTTCAGTGTGAACTAGGTTTCGGCCGCTTCGCCGCAAGAGCGCATCAATTCTAGCAGACAACTCTTCGAATGCAAATGGCTTTGCTAGGTAATCGTCGGCGCCGGCCTGCAGCCCTTTAACTCGATTCTCTACTGCATTGAGGGCCGTAAGCATTAAGATGGGCACGTCAGGTTGATGCAAGCGCAAACGCCGAGCGACTTCATACCCATCCATGTAAGGCAGCCGTACATCCAGCAGAATTAAGTCAAAAGCGCCCGAAACAGCCGTTTCCAACCCTACCAGTCCATTTTCAACCCAAGTTACAAGGTGCCCTTCCTCCTCCAATCCTTGAGAAATGAAGGAAGCCACGTTTTTTTCGTCTTCTATGAGCAGCAGGTGTGCCATAATTGAAAAAGTGGATGGATGGCAAACAGCTAGGCTATAGCTCGTCTCAACTGTTTAGAAGATAATCTTCTCAGTTCAAACTGCACTTATTTCTAATCGACTTCTAATGATTGGCTTGGTGGCGTTTTATAACATATCCCTTCATCCAAAGAACCCTAACTCGCATGAAGCGCACTTTTCTCCTGATTCTGCTCATTGGGATGGGCTGCTCCTCCGCGCCTGAGACTCAAGGCGCTGCCTTTGCTTCCCAATCTGCTGCCTCGGCCGTTCGCGCGTCCCGCATGTCTTATTTGCCAGAACTAAAAGTGGGGTATTGGCCGCAAGACTTTGGTTCAGGCTACAACGCACATGGGCTAGAAGTGGGATTTCGTTTTGCCCTTCCGTTCGTAGGATCTAGCAGAACCGATCGTGAAAAGGCCCGTATTCAATTGCGCAACACCGAGATACAGTCGGTTCAAGTTTCACTCAATTTGAAAAAGGAAGCAGAATCCGCATGGCACGGATTTGAAACGGCAAAAGGAAAAGTCGTTCAGTTCTTCCAAAAAAACGGATCGCTCGCACAAGAACTGCTACAACTCACACGGGAAGGATATCAACTAGGTCAGTTAGATCTTCTCACGGTTCTTGATACACAGCGAACGTATTTGAGTGTTCAAGCGGAATATTACCAGTCCCTCAAGGACTATTACGTTAGCGTGATAGACATGGAGCGTTTGCTCGGTCGTGAACTCGTATTTACCAACTAAAAATATTGCTATAATGAGCTAATTGTCACGAATTCAGTAATTCACATTCTCCCATACGTCAACACGTGTCGTGAATAAGTCAAAAGTCATACATACGCTGCTTACCGTTGTCTGGTTGGCAGCTGCGGCAATCAGCCTTCAAGCTGGGTTGGAGTATTACACCCTCCCATTGCACGATAGGGCGTATTCGGACCTGCATGAATGGTTTAAACCATCAGGACTTGTGGGCCACGGACTAGGCATTCTAGGAAGCCTTATGATGATCGTGGGAGTGGCAATGTACAGCGTTCGAAAACGCGTCCGCCGGTATGAACATGCAGGAGCCCTAGGAACGTGGCTCTCTGTTCACATCTTCCTTTGCACGCTGGGCCCCTACTTTGTTCTCTTACATACTGCCTTTCGATTTGGTGGCATCATTTCCATCGCCTTCTGGAGTATGGTAGCGGTTGTACTCTCCGGTGTTTTTGGCAGGTATATTTATGTTCGTATTCCCAAAAGCGCTAACGGACAATTTCTGTCCGAAAACGCCCTCCTAGCTCGGCAAAAGCACCTCTTACACTCCATTATTGAATACCACGACGTGGATCAGGCCGGGGTAACGGCTCTGTTAACTGAAATGGATCCCAACTTGACATCCAAAGCCGAGCCCAGTAGATGGACGGCATGGATCCCAAAACGAAAAGGCCTCTCCCGTCAAAAGCGCATTTTAACATCCTTTACTAAGGCCCGGGGCTGGTCAGGCAGCGATGCCGTGTTGTTTAGGCAGCGCATGTTGGACTACGGCAACCTGCTCAGACAATCCTCTTTTTCTGACGTCTTCCAGCGCCTATTCGGATACTGGCACGTTTTCCACCTTCCGTTGGCTATCATTTTGCTCGTAATCCTCGTGTTCCACGTGGGGGTTGCATTCACATTTGGCTACTTCTGGATATCATGAAGCATTCTACCATATATAAGACCCTTATTGCCATCGTACCCCTGTTGGTCTTGGGTATGTACGTTCTTTTCATCTCCGCTGATTCCGTATCAGACGCCGGGCTAAATGCCAATTCCGAATTTGTGCATCCTCAAATTGCAGGCAATTCATCACCAGCCTCGGCCATGCTACGAACCCAGCCATCTGCCAATGGAACAGGGCAACCAACACTGACCCCAACTGGAGATAACGTAGCAGATTCCTACTTCCACGAGATTTTTGTGTTTGAGTCGAAACTGAAGGAAAACCCCTCAGATACGCTCGCCATGAGGCAATTGGGACGGCTATTGCAAGACGGACACCGAATGAATGAAGCAATCAGTCAGTACGAATCGTATCTCGCCTTGAGGCCCAAGGCTAAACAAGTCTGGCTTGATTTAGCGGCCAGTCGAGCAGGAGACAAGCGATGGACCGAGGCCGAAGAAGGCATCCTCGCCATGCTTAAGGTTTATCCAGGGGACGAAGCGGCCGAATACAATCTAGGCGCCATTGCTGCAAATGCGGGCGATATGAAAAAGGCCGAAGCGATCTGGAAGAAGCTCTCAGAAACGGCCAGTGACGGCACAATTAAGGCTATGGCACAGCTTTCCCTATCTCGCGTGAATCAAAACGGATAGATCAGTGAGCACAAAATCGTACAAATGGCTGGCGCTGTTTCTGCTCCTAGTGTTTGGAGCAGTTCAGTCTGTGAATGCGCAGGTCATCTCCCCAGGCGATTTGATATTGGGGCACAAGCCCTGGGACAAGATTGACAGCTGCATTAGCTGCCATCAACTTGGTAAAAAGGGGGTCGAGGATACGCGTTGCCTCTCCTGCCATACACCTCTTCGAGATCAAATAAATCTTGACGTGGGTCTGCATGCAACGTACGATGAGCCAACCTGTGCCACCTGCCACAAAGACCATTTCGGTCGTGATTTTGATGCCATTCGATTTGACACAACGAGCTTCGACCACACAAAAACAGGGTATGAATTACTTCAAAGCCATACGGAAGTCGCCTGTACCTCGTGTCATGATTCAGGCAATTTGGCTGCCAAGGGCGTAGTCGACTTCCTGAAAAAACACAGATCATCCAACCAAACGTTTCTGGGATTGGACGACAACTGCGCCTCCTGCCATACCCCGGACAACGTGCACGAGCGTCAATTTGATGGCGTAGCATGCAGTACGTGCCATGATCAAAACGTTTGGGAAGAAGCCCCCATATTTAACCATGACGAAGCAAACTATACATTGACGGGAGAACACCGCACGGTAGAATGCGCGAGCTGTCATGAACCAAGCTCAAGCAATCCTGAAGTGGTTGCTTACAAACCGCTGAAATTTACCGAGTGCTCTAGTTGTCATGAGGATGAACACAAAGGATCCTTTGGAACAACCTGCACTTCATGCCACTCCACAAAAGGCTGGGGAACGATGGTTTCCGCATCCTTTGAGGATACGTTTGATCATAATTCAACTCCATTTGCCTTGGTTGGGCTGCATAAGGCGGCTGCTTGCGAATCGTGCCATTCTCCGAAAGCTCGGGGCCTAGGACTTTCCATTGAATTTGTTCGGTCCACGCTAGGCAAATCATACCCTCATCCTTTAGCCGCTGAGTGTCAAACATGCCACGACGACGCCCATGCTGGGAGCATTTTGACGGCTGAGTCCAATATCGAATCGTGCGCGACGTGTCACGATGAAAACGGATGGGCACCCTCCGATTTTGATGCGTTTCGCCATCAAGATGAAACTGAATATCCACTCGAAGGAGCGCACCTAGCCGTGGTGTGCGCGCAATGCCATACTTCAATTGCTGACGCACAGACTTCAGGTACCTACGGAAATATTACGTTCGCAGTAGAGAACACCGCCTGTGAAGGATGCCATGAACCGGACAACATTCATGGCGATCAGTTTCTCCCGGAAACGTGTGAAAGCTGCCACAACCCCTCTGGATGGCTAGAGGCAGAAACGGCTTTTGACCACGCAACCACAGAATTCCCATTGGTTGGAGCCCACATTACTACCACGTGTTTGTCCTGCCACGTGGCCGAAGACACAGAAATAGCCCCTTTCCGAAATTTAGATACCGCCTGCATTGCCTGCCACCAAACAGACAATCCTCACGAGACTCAGTTCGAGGACACAACCTGTGAAACGTGCCACGACTCGGTGTCTTTCCTTATGGCTTCATTCGATCATAATCTGACGAAATGGCCTCTGGAAGGAGCTCACACTACGGTTCAATGCGCTAGTTGCCACACTTCCAAGCTCAATGCTGTGGGAGAACCTATGGTTCAATACCGTGGAATTGGAACCGCATGCCAAGATTGCCATGGAGGTAACATACCAGATGAAAAATAGAGCGGTCTTCCCATTGATCACCTTTTGTCTTCTGCTCATTGTCCGGAGCAGCAGCGCACAAGAAACAAGCCTGCAGAGCCCTCACGGCGAGTGGGCTACCGATTTGGCCTGTTCGAATTGCCACTCTTCCAATGAGTGGACGCCGCTCAAAGAAACGCCTGAATTTGACCATGCTGAAGACGGAGGATTTGAGTTACTCTCGGCCCATGCAAAAGCCAATTGCGCATCATGCCATACAAACCTCCAGTTTGCGCCTCCCCTACCCGATATCAGGCAATGCGCTGACTGCCACGTAGATGCGCATGCCGGTAAGCTCATTCAGTCTTGTGACACGTGCCACAATTCTAGTTCGTTTTTAGAAATTGATGGCTATGGGATTCATCAACAAACTGATTTTCCCTTGCTAGGCGCTCATGAGGTTCTGGCCTGCGAGAGTTGTCACACAGATCACTACGGAGGAGCCTTCTTTGGCGAATTGGCTGTCTGCATTACCTGCCATGAATCCGAATACAATTCGTCCGCCACGATTTCGCACGTTGAAAATGGCTTCCCAGAAACCTGTGAAACCTGCCACACTCAATTTCAATGGCAAGACGCCATCTTTCCAAACCATGCTATACTGGCCAATGGCTTTGAACTCGTTGGCGCCCATGACTTTGCGGGATGTGAAAGTTGCCATAGGCAGCCAGGCTTTGAACTCGTCTTTGATGCGAGTGATCAGAACGACTGTATTTCCTGTCACGAGTCAGACTTCAGAAAAGAACATGATTTTGGCGAGACGCCTATAACTTGCTTGGATTGTCACAACCAAAACGGCTGGGAGAACTGAGATGAAACGATCATATCGAAGACTTCCTTCAATTCGCAACTTGGCCTTGGTTGGAATCCTTTTGATTGCTGCGTGGCCCCAAACACAGGCCGTATATGCTCAAGCAGCTGCTGATTCGCTCTCAGCAACGGTTACCCGAGTACAAAGTCGAGGCATTTATGTAGAGGTTGGTTCGTCTTTGTGGGTCGTTGGAGATACGCTTCGGGTGATCCCAAATTCAGGAGAAGAAGGCATAAGTAAAATTGCAGGAAAAGCCTCCAATTCCCTGCTCCTTGCATGGATCGGAGCGCCCATTGCACTCGAAGTTGGAGAACGTGTATTGCTTCGAGGGCCGAAAGTATTGGGCGGCAAAGCAGCAGAGCCTGATGTCGTGGCGCAGTCTGACAGGAAAGGACTTGTCAATGGGAATGAAGGAAGATTGCCGGTGGCGAAGGCGTCGAAACGTAGTATTGTGCTTCGAGGGTACTATAACGCATCGATTACGGCCACCATGTCTGATGTGCGCAGTTCGTTTTCAAATAGCGGCTCAGCGAGCACAACCCGCTCCTACGCGACTCCCGTTAGCTCTTTGAGGGCCTCCTTGGCAGGCCTCCCCTTCGGTACTGAGCTCAGATTGAACGCAAGGGGCTCCACCCGCTTTAGCTCAGAGTCGATCGTGGGACAGAAATCTGCCGTGCGGGTGTATGAATTCAATCTGTCTCGTCATGCGCGGGATTCCAGATTCGAATTTGAGCTGGGTCGGTTTCAATCGTCCCGTATTCCAACGGGCGGATACTGGGATGGACTTTCTACTTCAGTTCGATTTGGTGCCCTGCGATTTGGTCTTGCGGGGGGATTTGAACCAGATCGATACAACGAGGGATTCCAAACGGACATCACCAAAGTAGCGGCATTTTCGGAAATTGACGCACGACATGGAGATGGTTCTACCTCTCTTTCTGCCTCGCTCGCTCAGATTGACGGCCCTGGTTTGAGCTCCCCGTATACGTTTTTGTCCATTGATCAACGAACACGCATTGGGAAGCACCGATTTAGCACGGACCTTCAAATTGACCGCTCTCCAATTGATCAACAAATAGTGCTGAGTCGAGCCTATTTCAGACTAAATACGACAGTATCTCCGGGGTTGAGCTTAAACGGACGGTTTGGGACTCGCAAACATTTTTCTTACTGGTTTCCCGGTGGAGCCTATTCTTCGGAAAAACAGCAGATCTCGGTTGGGATGATGCTTCAGAGAACCATCAACCAATACGGCCTAACTCTAACGTCGAATTCCTTCTCAGGCGGAGAACGAAGCAATTCTGTCAGCGCGACATTCCGCTCAAAACCCAAGTGGCTTCCCTTTACATTTTCAAATACCGCGAATGTCTGGACACGTAAAAATGGCAACACGTACTACAATGCCATTAATATGCAGAAAAACATTGGACGATGGTCTTTGGGACTGGACTATTCCCTTCTTGCGGTCGACGTAGTTGGGCCTCTCTCCCTATCTCATATTGCAGGCGTTTCCGCCCGCATTTCGACAGACCACTGGGGCTATTTCTCCATTCGTCAACGCACCCATATTGGGTCATCCATTACGTCTGCGACACTATTCTTTAACTACGGCATAAGCTTTTGAACCCTACCCTAGTTATATGGCTCGTGTTTTTAGGGCTCGTCGGGCTTTTTGTAATTCCGTACGTGCGCCGGGTAATTGCTAGAGAAAAAGCCGTACTCAAGGCGCACGAAGAGTCGTTAGAATACGGATTGTATAGACCGGCGTCTCTTCATCCGGTTGTGAATCCCGATCAGTGTATCGGGACGGGCAACTGCGTTGAGGTTTGTCCGGAAAAGGACGTTTTGGGCCTGTTGTCGGGACAAGCCATGCCGGTCTCACCCTCACGGTGCGTGGGCCACGGATTGTGTGAGAGGTCGTGCCCGGTGAATGCGATTGAACTCGTGTTTGGTACTTCCAAGCGCGGCATCGACCTACCTCGAATCCAGGAAAACTTTGAAACCAATGTACCCGGACTGTTCGTCGTGGGTGAGTTGGGCGGAATGGGACTGATCCGAAACGCTTTTGAACAGGGCCGTCAATGCATTGAGCTGATGCACATCGAAAAGGACGCTGCTGACCCGGACGTTTTAGACATTGCCATTATTGGATGTGGCCCAGCTGGCTTATCGTGCGCGCTGTTTTCCAGCGAAAAGGGGTACAGCTACGTCTTCGCTCGTTCCTCGCTTCACTTGTGGCAGTCCCCCTGTTTCGAGAGAGCCAGCAACTGCGCGCCGCCGCAAGGCCGCCAGAGGAAATGGTCCACGACACGGAAATGCGGGCCTTGTACGCGCAGGCGAAGGGCTGATTACGACACCGATGCCGAATGCCATTGCGAACTCCATACCCCCTTCGGGGAGGTATGTAAAAGAAACGACGTCTGATTACCCCAAGAGAACCAATCAGGAGATAGGCGTACCCGGGAACGCCAATCTCCCGATTGGCATTATCC
>JABMOI010000004.1 GCA_013204185.1 bacterium
ATGTCCATACACAGGTAAATCAACTTATACCCTTAAAGTTTCAATTTTCGAAAGGCGTATAACATGGATTATACGGCCCTGAGTGACTGATAGTGTGAGTGATAGTCAAGAGGCACGAATGGCTAAGTCTAACTGTCACAAGCCCATAAAGCAATATCTCGTGCGATATTAGGGCGAAGGGCGGGATATCGTGCATCGTGATATCGTGAGTTGGGATCGAATCAAAATGGGTGTCCAGATATGCTCAAGTCGTGATATGCCACCCGTAAAAGTCACGCTTGCCACTCACGTGTGTCCTTATGTAAAAAAGGGACCATGGGACTGCCTTTAGACCGAAAACCGGGTGATTTGATACTACATGTTCGAGTTGTGTGTCGTCGTCGAAACCTCGCGGCGTCAACCGAGCGTGTTTACATTGGTTGGATCAAGCGATTCGTCAAGTATCACGAGATTCGGCATCCTCTTGAGATGGGTGCAGATGAGGTTGGCGAGTATTTAAACTTTTTGGCCACAGAAAGAGAAGTCGCGGCATCGACTCAAAACCAAGCGTTAAACGCGATAGTTTTCTTGTATCGAGATGTTTTAAATCTTGACCTTGAGGATTTTAACACCTTCGTGCGGGCCCGAAAGCCCAGGAGACTCCCCGTCGTATTGTCGCGCGGTGAGGTACAATTGCTGCTTTCCTTGATGGAAGGAACGCCTTTGATCGTGTCTCAGCTTATGTATGGAGCGGGTCTTAGGATCATTGAAGCCATCACGTTGCGAGTAAAAGACATCGATTTTGAGCTCAGCATGATTCACTTACAGGCTGCCAAAGGACAAAAGGATCGAGTTTCGGTCCTCCCCGATCGGCTCAAACCACTGCTACGAGCTCACCTTAAAACAGTAAGGCGAATCCATAATCAAGATGTGTTGGATGGCGGCGGCAGAGTGCCGCTTCCCTACGCTTTTGGACGGAAGTCAGCAACGGCTGAAACGGATTGGGCTTGGCAGTACGTTTTTCCTTCGCGGAATACAGAACTAAATGAACGAGACCATACCAGAACTCGACATCACATCTCGCCAAGTGTAGTCCAAAAGGCGCTAAAATTGGCACTGAAACGGGCTCAAATACCCAAAAAGGCTTCCTGTCATACGCTGAGGCATAGTTTTGCTACTCACCTTCTTGATTCCGGTCAAGATATTCGTTCAGTCCAAGAATTACTTGGACATCGGGATGTGAGAACAACCATGATTTATACGCACGTCCTCAATCGAGGGCTTGCCGTCCGTAGCCCGCTTGACTAAAAGCGGCAGCCAAAACGACGTGCCTAGTTCAACTCGCTCAACAAATCATCCAAATCCAATCTGTACGTGCCCATTTGAATCTCCCCCTCTTCCGTCCTAGGCCACTCCTCCTCATGTAAATCCCAATAGAGTTCGACTCCGTTCTCATCGGGATCCCTCAGGTACAAGGTATGACTCACGCCGTGATCACTTGCGCCGTCCAGTCGGATTCCAGCATCCATTAATCGTCTCAAAGCATCAGCCAGCTCTCGGCGAGTGGGATATAATATCGCAAGGTGGAAGAGCCCGGTCGTGCCTTGGGCGGGCGGACGTCCGCCTGCGCTTTCCCACGTGTTCAGTCCGATGTGATGATGATAGCCGCCAGCTGCAATAAAGGCAGCGCTGTTGCCAAAGCGTTGCTTGATCTCGAAACCAAGCACGCCGCAATAAAAAGCGAGTGAGCGGTCCAAATCCGCCACTTTCAAGTGCACATGCCCAATCCGAACCCCTGGATGAATAGCTTTTGTCAATGTTCTCGGGGCCCCGTTATGCGAACAGGTTTCGAAGACCCATCCACTGGAATCGCATATATGAAAAACTGATTCCCGTTCCACTCGCCGGACTCTACATAAATGTGGGATGCTCCGGTCCTTGCCTCAGGGAAGTACTGAAATCCCGTGAGACCGCCACTCACTAATTTCTGCTCCGATTCTGAGCTAACGCTGCCTGTACTTAGTTCAACTAAATACGTCGCTGGGCGCATATTTCCCTTCTGAATGCTCACCACCATGGTTTCGTCATTGATAAAACTGGGCGATCCAACCGAACCAATCGTCGCTGGAAGAAGCTCAGAAGTCTCTCTTGTTTCCAGGTTTAGCTTTACAACGGACGATAAGCCTCCCTCTTCTTGTTGAACAAGTCCCACGAGGTGAGTACCATCGGATGTCCACGCAGGATCGCTCCACATTCCATTGTCTGCATTCGCGACTTTCATCTTGCTGCTCCCATCGGCTTGCGCTACCCATAATTCCCATTTGGACATGTAAGCAATGCGTTTCCCATCTGGTGACCAAGTAGCGTTCACTCCGGGGCCAATTGTTACCGTAGCATCGGTCGTTAAGTCGTGTACTGTCACCTGTAGGTCTGCCATTGAAGTACCTTTTGAATAGACAATCCTGTTACCATTCGGAGCCCATCGGGGTTCAATTTCCCAATCGGTTTCTGTTTTGGTGATGTTTCGCTCCGAACCGGTTTCGAGATCAGTTACGAACACATCAGGATCATCACTTCGGTAACTGTAATACACAACGTGTTTACCATCTGGGGAAAGCGAAGGATGAAAGTCCATCCATTTCTCAGCTGGCAGATCCGAAGCTGGAAAAGCGAATAAAATGGCGGCGAGAACGAAAAGTCGAATGATCATAATACTGCGATAGCTCTGGTGATGGTCAGTAAATCGACCGGCAGAACTCAGCGCATCCTAAGATGTGTCTCCGTGTTCCACTTGTCTAAGTGATGGTACACGGAGAAAGCAAAACCAAAGTTGCGAACCGTTTAGGGTACTTATGAAGGCACGCCTCAGTTTAACGGGTAACGCCGTCGCCTTAGGTTTACTTACCGGCTGTTCCGCCAACAACTGCCAAACCTTGCTCAAATACGATGTCCACAGGGATACCGGCGTCGGACAAGCGGTCTAGGTCGGCCTGGAGTTCAGAACCTACTTGGCCGTATTTGTCGACGAATGCGCCAACTGCGTCGTAGTCCCCGTCGCCCTGCAAGCGCAGAATCGTTTCGGATAGAGCGGCCATGGCCGTTCCCATTTTATCAAAATCAGCGCGGTAAGTGCCCGTTGCTTCGTCGCGGGAAAAAGCGCCCATTTCGCGGAAGAAGTTGAAACGAATCATGTTGGCCTTTCCGTGTGCACTCGATGCTCCAAAGCGAACGGAGCGGAAAATGCCGGCTAGGAAGGTCACTACGTGATCTTCTGGCACCGCGTCGTAGTCGCCCGTTTCAATGAGGCTCAGTACCATGTACAGCCCGAGGATGTCGGCTTTGCCTTCTTCAAGCGCTGAATAATGCTCTTTGATAGCCTCGCGGACCGTTCCTTTGCCTGTAATCGTGTTCTTAATGCCCAACCCGTGCGCTACTTCGCGGAACATGGTGTTGCCGAAGAAGGCGTCAAACGAAATATTCGAACGCTGATCTTCTGCAATCAGAACCTCAGAAATGGGCACTAAAATCTTGTCGAACTTGGCCTGCATCGAGTTTTTGAGCTGCAAACGGCGGGTGCCTTTTTCAAGCTGAACTTGCTCGTCGTTGGGCAGGTTGATGGCGATGGTTTTCGATCCTGCGTTCGTGTCGCCTGCGTAGTAAATCACGTCGTAGGCGTTCAAATCAGAATCGGTGCCTGGCGTTTCCTGCTTGTACGCGTCTGGAACCGGAAGCCCCACCTGAAGCTGTGGAAGCAGCGCTGCGTAGCGCGAAAGCCGTTCGCTCCAAGCCATGTCTTTGATCAGAACGTAAGCTTCTGCAGCTGCTTTTTGGCCGAAAAGAGCATCTTCATACGTTTCAATCGGGCCAATCACCATTTCGATCTGGTTGTCCTTCATGTTCATCCAAGCAAAATCACTCGCTTGGTAGTCAGATGAAGTGAGGGCATCGGCGCGAAGGGTCAGGTAGTTTTTTAGGCCTGGATCGTCAGCGAATTCGGCTGCCGCGCGGAGGTGCCCAGCGGCACTTTCCATCTGCGATGCAAATGCTTCGTGATACGGAATGGCCTTGAGCCGCTCGTCTGCATCACGTACAACCACGGTGTACAAACCGGCAAGCGTTGGGTCTAGCGCGCTGGCTGCTTCAAACTCTGACTTGGACATATCTGCCGGGTACAGATTCGAGCCCAGCGGTTTGGGGCCCACGCCATTCACAAAGGGGTCGTTTCCGTCAATCCGGTCCCACGGGCCGTAGTTAATTTTGGCGAACTCCCGCAGAGCTGGGTCTTCAATCGAAGTTAAGAGCGCATCTTTATCGCCGTAGGCTTGCATCCAAAAAACGTCGTCCATCTGCTCGGCCGCTGCGAACAGATGAGGTAACATTTTGCATTCGTTCTCAGACAGCACGGAAAGATCGGTGGTCAAAGCGAACGATGTGTACTTGGACAACAAGTCTCTGCCGTACCCCGATCCTTCTGTCATCGTTACATCAATGCTGTTCATCGATCCCCCTTCCGATAAATGGGTTGCGCAATCAAAGGTTGTGTTTTCTGATCCGCCGGTGCATCCAACTAGGATGAACGCGATGGCGGTAAGTAGAATGCTTAGCTGTTTCATGTGCTTAGTTGGACCTCGTGGCCCGGTTGGATGGACGCTTAGCGGGTTCTCGTTCCGTATGTACGAGGAAGCGAAGCGTCGCCCAGAATCACGAAATCGCCCATTCCGGCGTGTTCTTCTGGGTCAAATGTGTTGATATCGTCGGTGGTTTTCATGGTGATAACCATGAAGCGCGTACCCGGACGGTATTGAATGAGGTGTTCTGGCGTGCCGGTGCCTGTTTCCGAATGGAAGCCACCTACCATGTGAACCACTTTGGAGCCCGGCTTGCGGGTCAGGTGCTCAGCAATGGACCACGCCATCGTGGCATCCCAGAGGCTTTGCGCGTCTAGCATCGTATCGCCGCCGTGTTGTCCGGATGAAGGAGCAGGCGCAGCGGCAGGAGCTTCGTGTTTCATGCCTTCCATCTTGTGCTCAGCCATTTTGTGTTCTCCTTCGGCCATCTCATGTTTCATCTCGCCCATCTTGTGCTCACCTTCACCCTCTTCATGTTTCATGCCGGCGGCCATGTGTTCAGCGTGCATTTTTTTGTGCTCTTCGCTGTTCATGTCCATTTCGTGGCCTTCGCCCATCTCTATTTTATGCTCGGCCATTTTGTGTTCCCCTTCGGCCATCTCGTGCTTCATCCCTTCCATCTTGTGCTCGGCCATTTTGTGTTCCCCTTCGGCCATCTCGTGTTTCATGCCTTCCATCTTGTGCTCGCCTTCGGCCATCTCGTGCTTCATGCCAGCGGCCATGTGTTCAGCGTGCATTTTTTTATACTCGGCGCTGTCTTTATCCATCTCGCCGTGCTCCATTTCGTGCTCCGTACCAGCATGATCGCCTTCAGCCATCTCGTGCTTCATGCCTTCCATCTTGTGCTCGGCCATTTTGTGTTCTCCTTCGGCCATCTCATGCTTCATTTCGGCATCTTCTTCCTTGGGCGCGGCGCCCATCGAAGCCATGGCTTCAGCCATCACCTTATTCCACTGAGCGGTGTATGTCTCGCTCGCGCCGCCGTATGGCTGTGGCGCAACGTAACTCAGTGCTTGGTCAGACAGATCCATCAAGGACTGGCGCCCCATTCGCGTAACGCGGTTGGCGTAGCGGCGTGGTGCGTTGGCTGCAATCACGTCGAGGCCATGTTCCTTGGCAAAATCGACCTGAGGCTTGTAGTCCGTGACGTAGTTACTCCAAGGGCTTGAGCTTTGCTGAAAATGTGCATCCGAAATCAAACCTGCTAGATATTCGTCCACGATGTACTGCACATCACGGGAGAACATTTCCATGGACAACGCCGTGGCTTGGCCGTAGATATTGTACATGTCTTTTAGGACTTCGCGCTCAACGAAATGAGAAACCGGGTCGTCATGCTGCTCGCCCACAAATACCACATCGATTTTAGCCAGTGCAGCTTGAACATCGGCAATCGTTGCCGGCATTCCGTCTGAACGGTAAATGCGAAAGTGCTCCGAAGTGACTTCAACGGTGTCAGCTACGACTGCAAAAGCAGGTGCCGAGTACGAAGAGGAGGCAGGACTAAAACCTGCAAAAAAAAGCGCGAGAAGGGATAACAGCATGATATGCATTGCTTTTCAGGAGGCCTTTGCCTCCGTGGAAGGAAATTTCCAATGAACGGACTAGCCGAGCTAAAACACGCGAACAGGATTCCAGAACAATCGAACTGGAAAAACGGCGTATTCCAACGCAAAAGTAATCGCGCGAAACCGATTTATCGAGCCAGAACTACCGTCGGCGGCTGTTTCCGCTACGGTTTCCTCGATTTTTCTCACCACCATCACGAGATCCTCGATCAGAGTCGTCATAATGCTGCGAATCTTGGTCTGGGTCTCTGCGGTCGTCGTCGTCATCTTCGCGGCTTTTGCCCCGACCAGAAGACTCTTTGCTACGATGCACTTCGTTGTGATACAGATCGTCCAAGAGCATCGCCAAGAGCTCAGGCTCTTCGTTGGCAAGGTTCTCAACGAGAGGCAAAAAGCGCTCTAACCGATCTTTTGCAAGGTTGCCGCGGTCGCGATACGATGCTTCGAGCACAACCGTCAAGCGATCCGTAACTCGGTGGGCAACATCATCTTCGGAGGGTACATCGTGTTGTGTCATGGGAATGGCGTATCGCTGGCCGATGGCCAACAGAGCACGCTGCTCTTGAATGGTGATAAGGATGATAGCCGTTCCGGTTTTTCCGGCGCGGGCCGTACGTCCGGCGCGGTGCACGTAATATTCCGGGTCTTGCGGAATGTCGTACATCAAAACGTGACTAAGGTCAGTAATGTCAATGCCGCGAGCAGCAACGTCTGTCGCCACTAAGAAACGGCATTTCCCGTCGCGAACCTTCTGCATCACCTTTTCGCGTGCAGCTTGGGAGAGGTCCCCGGAAATCAAGTCTACATCGTAGCCCGAGTTCTTGAGGAAGGCCCCGAGGTATTCTACATCTCGCTTGGTGTTCGCAAAGATGATAGCCGAGTCCGGGTTTTCCATTTCGATGATGCGGACCAAAATGCGGTCTTTCATCATCCTGTCTACGCGGTAATACCGGTGCTCAATGGCGTCTACACTTACGTTCCCCGTACTTAGAGATAGAAATACTGGGTTGTCCAAGAACTGGTGAGACAAGTATTTCACCCGCGCTGGCATGGTGGCGCTGAACATGCAGGTCTGCCGGTTGTCAGGCAGATATCGCTTGAGCTTCAGCATATCGGGGAAAAATCCCATCGATAGCATTTCGTCTGCTTCGTCAAAGACGAGCATGCGCAAATCGTCTAACACCAAACGGCCTTGTTGAATATGGTCGAGAATTCGGCCCGGCGTCCCAATAATAACCTGAGCGCCGTCTTTTAAGGACTTAATCTGTGCTTCGTACTTCACGCCGCCATAGATCACCACACTTGAAAAGTTGTGATCGCCACGCAGGCGGTCAAATTCTTCGTGGATCTGGCGAGCGAGCTCCCTGGTTGGAGATAAAACAAGTGCCTGAGCCCCAAATTGACGTTCATCGAGCAGGTTGAACAGCGGCAGCAAAAAACCACCTGTTTTACCTGATCCCGTGCGCGATTGGACAATCATGTCCCGGCCGTCCAGCAAATAAGGGATCGCTTGTTGCTGAACTGGCATCAATTTCGTCCAGCCAGCAGAATGAACAGCTTCTCTAGTTTTTTTAGGCAAGTCTTCAATGCTCAATTCTGGCAAAGTGACTTCGGGCTCGGTCATCGTCGAGCGAATCTGTTCTTCTTTTCGCTCCGCTTGGGCTCGGCTCGTTAAGTCGATGCCTTTGATGAAACTCCGTTTCGGTCCGTTGGACATAAAATTCAATTAAATGTGGCCTCTTTCGGGCCTGAGTAGGTCGGGATGCGGTCAATACCTTCGTCGTGATCTCACGATGTTCGGGTCAACACTACATCGCCAAACCGCCATCCACGTGTAAAACGTGTCCGGTAATATAGGACGCACCTTCCGATGCGAGAAAAACAACAGCCGACGCAATGTCGGTTGGGGTGGCGGCGCGCCCAACGGGCACCCCTCCAAGCATAGCTTCTCGAGCGGCGTCAGAGAGTGCGGCCGTCATATCAGTAGCCACATATCCTGGCGCTACCACATTAACGGTCACTCCCCGGCCACCAAGTTCTTTGGCCAAGCTTTTTGAAAAGCCGATAATACCGGCTTTAGAAGCTGCATAATTTGTTTGTCCTGCATTGCCGGTCACACCAACAATCGAGGACATGTTCACAATGCGTCCAGCGCGCTGTTTCATCATCGGACGATACACCGCTTTCGAATAGTTGAACACGCTTTTGAGGTTGGTGCCCACAACAGCGTCCCAATCCGCTTCGCTCATGCGGATCATCAATCCATCTTTCGTCACACCTGCGTTGTTCACCAAGACGTCAATCGATCCCCAATCAGCCACAATACCCGCGACGGCGGCCTCAGCTGCATCAAAATCGGCAGCGTCCGCCTGAATAGCCCGAGCCTTAACGCCCATTGCTTCGAGTTCTGCTTTCAATGCTTCGGCTTCTTCCGATGAAGACCGATAGGTGAAGGCCACGTTCGCACCTTGGGCTGCAAATGCTTCCACAATAGAGCGGCCAATTCCCCGGGTGCCACCGGTTACTAGTACATTTTTATTGGCGAAAGACATAGTCAAAACAGGATATAAGGAAAATAATATGAGTTAAGCGTTCAAGTCTGCGGTGGTTCCGTAGGCGGAAGTTTCGGTTTCGCGGCTCAATGTCCGCTTAACCAACCCACTGAGCACTTTTCCAGCACCCACTTCTACAAAATGGGTGGCGCCTGCTTCTTGCATAGCCAGCAATGTTTGAGCCCAGCGGACGGGAGCGGTAAGCTGCTCCACGAGCTTCTGCCGAATGGTCTCGGGATCGGTGCTTGCCGCTGCGGTCACATTCAAGAACACAGGGCAGGAAGGGGTGTTGATGGAGAGCGCGGCGAGCGCTTTTCCAAGACCTTCGGTAGCAAAATCCATGAGCGGTGAGTGAAACGCACCAGACACTGGTAGCAGAAGCGCTCGCCGCGCCCCACGCTCCGGTGCCAACGCCACAGCTCGTGCTACAGCGTCCACGTCTCCAGAAATAACAATCTGTCCGGGCGAATTGTAATTCGCTGCCTGAACAATGCCGGCTCCTTCGGCCGTCACATCGGCGCAGAGGGTTTCGACATCCGCGTCTTCCATATTCAAAATAGCAGCCATGGAGCCCGGCCGAACTTCGCCGGCCGTAGCCATGAGTTCACCCCTGAGCCGCACCGTGCGAAGCGCATCTTCAAAGGAAAGTGCGCCTGCGGCGCACAACGCGCTGTACTCGCCAAGGCTATGTCCCGCAACCATATCCGGCGCATCGAACCGCCCTTTCATAGCCGCAAAAACAGCCATTGAGTGCACAAAAAGGGCGGGCTGGGTGTTTTGAGTCTGGGTCAAGATCTCTGCCGCGCTAGGACTCGCATCTTCCGCAACGCCTGAGCCAAACATGATATCCGTGAGCGAAAAGCCTAGAATCTCATTGGCTTTGTCCATCACAGCACGCGCCGCCGGTACGCTTTCGTACAGATCTGCGCCCATTCCGACGCTTTGGGATCCTTGTCCCGGAAAGAGGTAAGCTCGTTTAGACATAAACTACTTTGTTGGCCTAATAACTGGGATTAACCCCTTTACTAGGATTTGCTGTCGTAGGCCCATTTCACATAGGCTGCACCCCAGGTGAATCCACCACCGAATGCTGCCAGAATTAAGTTGTCGCCCTTTTTAAGATCATTTTCCCAATCTGCTAAGCAGAGCGGAATCGTGGCGGCGGTCGTATTGCCGTAGCGCTCAATGTTGAGCATCACCTTATCCATACTAATGCCCATGCGCCTGGCCGTGGCATCAATAATTCGAAGATTCGCTTGATGAGGCACCAGATACCTGACATCTTCGCCCGTCAGGTTATTGTCCTCCATAATCTGCGCAGAAACGTCCGCCATTCCTTTTACGGCCGCCTTGAAAACAGGGGCCCCTTCCTGGTGCAAACGGTGCAGGTTTTGCTCGAGCGTCGCCGCCGATGGAGGATTCAGCGATCCCCCACCTAGCATACAAAGAGATGCCCATTGGCTGCCGTCAGTGTGCTCAATGGAATCAATAATTCCAGCCCCGGTTGTGTCGGGCTCTAGCAAAACCGCTCCTGCCCCGTCACCAAACAATATGCACGTCGTGCGGTCGGTGTAGTCTACGATGCTGCTCATTTTGTCTGCGCCAATCACCATCACCTTCTTGTGCTTTCCAGAGGCAATGAATTGAGCTCCAGTCGAAAGGGCGAACAAAAAGCCAGAACACGCAGCCGATACGTCGTAGCCCCACGCATTGGTCGCGCCAATATTTGCGGTGACCAAACAAGCGGTTGCAGGAAAGAACATATCCGGAGTAACCGTCGCAATAATCACTAAATCAATTTCTTCGGCCGAGATGCCCCGTTTGCGCAGTACTTCGTTGGCCGCTTTTGTGGCCATATACGAAGTTGCCTTGGCGGGGTCTTTCAGAATGCGGCGTTCCTTGATTCCTGTTCGGGATTGAATCCACTCGTCCGTTGTGTCGACCAATTTTTCGAGGTCTGCGTTCGTCAAGCGGTCTTCCGGAAGGAAATGCCCGACAGCCGTGATGGCTGCTCGTACCTGTTCCATGAGTTTGTTTTCTGGTTAATCGACGGGCGGCAAACAGAGGAAGGCCCGCGGGCTGCCATAAACCTGAATGGTAGATGAATGAATCATGCTTCCATCACGGATGCAATGGTTTGGGAAACAGATCTCCGTACCATTTTATCCGCTGCCAGCGTCAAATTTTTAATGGCATACCCGTTAGAGCTGCCGTGTCCGATGAATACGGTTCCATCGACACCAAGGAGCGGAGCTCCGCCAAATTCTTTATAGTCGAATCGAGCTTTAACACCCCGAAGGGCTTTCCCGACCGCCATTTGCTCAGTCTCGGTCATCTCCAAACGCTGCATTTCAGCGCCAATAAGTCTGGGCAGTACCGAGGCTACGCTTTCTCCGTACTTGAGCAAAATATTTCCAACAAATCCGTCGCATACCACTACGTCGGCGGCATGCTCCATAATATCTCGGCCTTCAATATTGCCGATAAAGTTCAGGTTTTCAGCCGATTTGAGTAGTTCGTAGGCTTCTTTGGCCAAATCGTCTCCCTTTCCAGGCTCTTCGCCTACGTTCAGCAACCCAACTGAAGGGTTTTTTGCGCCAAGCACTCGTTCTGCGTATACCGCTCCCATTCGAGCAAATTGCACTAGATGCTCTGGCTTACAGCCAACATTTGTACCGGCGTCAAGTAGCAAGGCTGTGCCTAAAACGGTTGGGAAATAACCCACCACCGACGGCCTAGAAACGCCTGGCACTCGGCCCAAAATGAAAAGCGCGCCGGCCATAACCGCGCCAGTGTTTCCAGCTGAAACAAATGCATCTGCTTGCCCGGCTTTACACAAGCCCATTCCAACATGAATGGAGGAGCGCTGTTTTGTCTTAATGGCGATCGATGGCGATTCATCCATTCCTATCACGTCAGGAGCATGTACTACGGTAATAAACCGCTTCGCATCCTCATCCAGCTTTTCGACGAGCGGATTAAGCCTCTCCTCGGGACCTGTTAGCAGCACTACGATTTCGCCCGCCTTGGCTTTTACAGCCTCGGCCACGCCCTCTACAACTACATCAGGGGCGTGATCACCCCCCATCGCATCGACAGCAATTCGTGTGGGCATTGAGCTTTATGATAAAATGTTGATTCTCATTCGTGCGGACAGGCGCTTCGAAAAAGATACGTCAGAAGAAGAGATAGTGCCTAGACATATTAAGCCGACACCCACCTCAACGCCCAGAATATACAATTGCAGAAACGCCACAAAGGGAGCCTAGCAACGCTAAGCCCCCTGAGGTCTTCCCTATCTAAATGGGGAAATTAGACGCTTTCGCGCTCAATGACAGCACGGCCGCGGTAATGGCCACAGTTAGGACAGGCACGATGCATAAGCTTCGTTTCACTGCAATTCTGACACTCCATTGTAGTCGGAGCACTCAACCGATTGTAATAAGTTGAGCGGCGCTGGCGGGTGCGAGCTTTTGAATTTTTACGTCTTGGGTTAGCCATAATGCAACCTGAGCGTTCTACTTTCTAATTGTTAACGGTCACCCTGATCGGAATCGGATGCTAGTCCTTTAAGGGCCTTCCAACGAGGATCGATATCCTCTTCGTCCGGTTCCCCAAAGGAGGTGGGAAGCTCCTCTTCCTCTGCTCCTGGTGCAATCTTTCGGATTGGCACAGCCAAAAGCAGGGTGTCCCTGATTATTTCGGTAAGGTCGATTTCCTCTGCTCCCTTTTCCAAAGGAAAGAGACTATCGTCCTCATCATCTGCATCTATCTCTTTGGGCGGTACGAAAACGACCGCATGAGACCCTAAAATTCGATGTGCAAAGTCAACCAGAGTTCGATCACAGATCAGCAGTGCTGATGCCGTGACCGTAAACTGGACATAGATACGGCTAATGCTAATATCTAATCTGACGTCCACATGGATATCCGAAAAGGACGCTGAATCAACTTCCAAATCCTCCGGTGAAGGAGTAATGTCCAGTTCATGGACCCCGTTTGATAACGGCTGAATGTCAATACGCAGCATCCGCTTCCCCTCTCACAAGGTTTAGTCCGAATAAAGTCTAGCACAGAAAGGATAAGATACGTCAATCAAACCTCATTTCGCAAAGCCCTCAGGGGGGTAGAATTGCCGAAAAGCGTGTGAAGTTTATTTAGGATGATGAATGATTCAGTTTGTTATATGAAATCGAAGCAACAAATCTTGAACTTTGGAGGTACAGTCACTACCATCGAAGAGGAACGTAATGAAGCAGTTCTTCCCCCCGGTTTTCCGATACTTTCGGACATCTGAGCTGTTTTCAACCCCTTGATGCGTTTTGTGGACAACGTGTGTATTACTTTGCGGAAAGCGTTTTTGGGACAACCAAGAAATTAGATCGGGTGGCTTTGAGAAATTGACTCACTGAAAAGTGATGATAAGAAAGCGCCATAAATACTGTAATATTAACACGTTACGCCTACCCACCCTGTGGCTCTTACTGTACGTAAGGCTGCAAATGGGCATCACAAACGCAAATGTGCCCGAAGTTTTATTTCAAATCTGAAAATGTTGAGAAGAGGTGAATAACAACTTTTCAGGAAGATTTAGAGCTCATGCTTCCGACACGTCGGAAGACCCCCGTTTTTTTGAACCGATCGCCGTCTCCACCTTAGAGTAGGCCTTCTGAAGTGTGTTGTTTAGTTGAGTACAATAGATCGAACTCCGGATCACGTTTGGAAAGAATGTCTCGAGATTATTCGAGACAATGTGAGCCGTCAAAGCTATCGGACATGGTTCTCTCCGCTAAAAGCGTTACGCCTCGAAGAATTGGATGGCGTCAGCAAATTAACGGTCCAGCTACCCAGCCGGTTTTATTTTGAATGGCTTGAAGAGCACTACTTCGGATTACTCAGAAAGACCGTCACCAAAGTTTTAGGTAGCAAGGGACGCCTGTTCTATGACGTGGTCATCGAGAATGAAAACCAAGAGGCAGGCTTTGATGGCACGGTCATGCAACTCCCAGCTCGCCAGCCAGCAAATGAGCCACAGCCTCAGTCACCCATAGGCTCGGCCGCACCTCCCTCTCATGCCAGCGTCGCTGCTGCAAATGGAGGAGCCTTTGGTGGTAGGGCGTTTGGCGGTGGAGCGCAGCCAGGCGCACAGGGACAGCGCTTTGGGTTCAACCCACAAACTTCGATGGGCAGCTCTAGTCCCATTTCCAATCCGTTTGTAATCCCTGGAATCCAAAAAATTCAAGTCGATTCGCACCTGAATCCCAACTACACCTTCGACCGATTCATTGAAGGGGATTGCAACCGACTCGCACGTAGCGCTTCAGTTGCCATCGCGCAGCAGCCTGGGGGCACCAGTTTTAATCCATTCCTTCTCTATGGCGGCGTGGGGCTCGGCAAGACTCACCTCATCCAAGCCATTGGAAACTATCTCCATGCCAATCGGCCAGACGCTACCATCCTATACGTGTCGAGTGAGCAGTTCACCAATGAGTTTGTGCAGGCCATCCAGCACAACCGAGTAAGCGACTTTTCGCTTTTCTATCGCCAAATAGACCTGTTGGTCATTGACGATGTGCAGTTTTTCTCTGGTAAAGAGAAAACACAGGAGGAATTCTTTCACATCTTTAATGCCCTGCACCAGAGCGGCAAGCAGATTATCCTTTCGGCAGATCGTCCCCCTAGGGACATCCAAGGGATTGAAGAGCGTCTCCTTTCGCGCTTCCAATGGGGCCTTTCTGCAGACCTTCAGCTTCCAGACTTCGAAACAAGGATGGCCATTCTGCGCCGGAAAGCCGTCGAAGATGGCATCGTGATCAGCGACGATATTTTTGAATTCGTTGCCCACAACATTAAATCCAACATCCGAGAGCTCGAAGGCGCCCTGATTCGGCTTTTGGCTCACGGCACGCTTCACAAGCGCGAAATTGACCTGTCTCTAGCTAAGGATGTGCTACGAGACCTCATCACAGACACGCGCGTAACGCTGACCATTGATCAAATTCAGCGGCTTGTGTGTGAGTATTTTGGAATCCCAGAAGACCTTGTTCGAGCTAAAACTCGAAAAAGAGAAGTGGTTCAGGCGCGTCAGATTTCCATGTATTTCTGCAAACGTCTGACCCAGCATTCACTTAAAACCATTGGCCTTCACTTCGGTGGGCGGGATCACTCTACAGTGATTCACGCCAACCAAAGCGTAGAGAATCAAATGGATACGGACCCTAAGTTTGTGGACATGATCGGAGAGATCTCAAACAAGATCGATTTGAGAAGCCGTTAATTCCAAAATTAGGGTGGATTCGGCAGTACGGAAAATGTTAACTTGCGTCGTCACTTTAATCACAGGATACCATCATGAAATTCGCCGCTTCCAGCGTTGAACTTCTCAAAGCTCTTCAAACCGTTAGCGGAGCCGTTCCGTCAAAAAGCACCCTTCCTATTTTGGAGTGCATACTTTTTGAGGTAGACGGAGGGAAACTTCGATTAAGCGCTACAGATCTCGAGATATCGATTGTACAACGACTTCGCGTTTCTGTAGAAGTAGATGGTCCTTCCCGCGTTGCCGTACCGGCAAAACGTTTGATTGACACGCTACGCGCCTTGTCTAACGTTCCGGTTCGCTTTTCCGCAGATGGTGACTTCAATGTGGCCCTCGATACCGACCAAGGCCACTACAAGATGGTCGGACACGATGGTGCAGACTACCCAGCCCTACCTGAGCTATCAGATAGCGTGACAGTAGAAACCGATGGTGCACTGCTTCGCCGCGCCATTCAGAAAACCTCTTTTGCGGTTTCAAAGGACGCGCTTCGCCCGGCTATGATGGGAATTTACTTTCAGATCACTCGTGAGTCTGGAAAAGCGGTAGCCACAGACGGGCACCGTTTGGTTAAGCTGCAATTGGAAAACCTAAGCGCCACCGAGGACATGGACTTTATTGTCCCTGAGAAAGCAATGTCTCTCGCCGCTAAAGTGGCCACCGACGACACCTGCACCCTCACCGTCGATAGCGGCTATGCTGGGTTTGATTTTGGTGACTCCCGCGTGCTAGCAAGGCTCATTGACGAGCCCTATCCAAATTACCAGGCTGTCATCCCGATTGACAACGACAAGAAAATGACGGCCAACCGCGATGCAATGCTTGCGGCCGTTAAACGCGTGGCCCTCTACTCTTCAACCATGACCAATCAGATTCGCCTGTCGGTGGATAAAGATGAAGTCGTGATTTCGGCCGAAGACCTCGAACGCGCCAGTTCAGCTAAAGAGACTGTCTCCTGCGACTACGACGGCGACGCCTTGGTTATTGGATTCAACGCCATCTACCTAACTGAAGTCCTCTCGAACGTGGATTCAGAAGATGTGCTCTTTGAGTTCAGTTCCCCAAACCGCGCTGGCGTTGTAACTCCTGCCGGACAGAAGGATGGAGAAAACATGATGATGCTCATCATGCCAGTTATGCTTAACACCTACGCATAACCCTCGCCTAAAGCCTGTTCACCTCAGGACTTACCTGTAAAGCCCTTTTCTCTGCAGCCGCGCACGCAACTGCCGTGCTTCTGGAGCTTTTTTCGCGTTCACGTCAATGATTTGGTCAATCAGAGGCATCGCCTTTTGGGGCTGCCCAGCGCGGACATACGCATCAGCCAGTAGCATGAGGGCTTGGGGATATAAATAGCCCATGGCTTGATGGAATGCGATCGCACTTTCCATCTCCATGATGCCTTCGTTGAGCAGGTCTCGATTCATGCCGGGCAAGTACCCGAAAACGGAAGTGTTTGCCCGCTGGAGCTTGGTAACGGCCGTCCTATACCTTTGTGATACCTCCAAATTGGGCTCAATGAACCGACCACGAGGATGGCTCCCCAACTCAATCCACGAGTAGTCCGGGAGCTGCCTCGGCATCGTACTTACATCCACCACAGGTTTCCACGAACCGACCATGACAAGCATCAGATAGACCCCAAATACCGAAGCCAAGGCCTGCATGCCAATCTGCTGGGTGTGCCTCCGCGGCTTTGCAATCTGCCCCTCTGACAGAAACGACGCGAGCCCAAGGGCGTGTTGCGCCTCGATCGAAACAACGGAACCTGGTCGCTGCGAAGCGAGAGCCACAGGCTGCGGGAGTTGTTGAATTGAGGGCTGTTCAATCTGAACTGATTGCTTAGCCTCTCTCAATGCTGGGTCAACTGGCAAGCCCCTTTCCATACAGGTAGCCACATCGTCAATGGAATGACCCGTTACCGCGGTAAAATGGTCAAGCACATGGGCCGAATTCAAGGTCCGAGCCCTACTTACAAATCCCTCCCACATCGAGCGTTTCATGTTGTCAGAAAGAATTCGACGAAGGAACCGATTACGAGGAGAAGCGAGTTCAGAAAGATCGTTTTCAGGCTCATAAATAGAGTCCACAGCCCAGAACGAGATCATTTCTCGATCATGCTCTGAGGACGCCGCCGACGCCGCGGTCTTTAAGAATGACTGCATTCTGCTGGAAGGTGCAAAGCCGATCCTAGCCAGAATGCGAAGGCAACATGTATTCCAAATGTGCATGAGAGAGGACGTGTTTGAGGGTGGTAAGTGTGTCTGTTTCATGATCGAATACCTTAGTCGAATATTCTTTCGGCCCAAGCTTGAAGGGTTCGGTTTTTTCTAAATCGAGCGCACGCTTTGTGGATATAAGCGCGAACGGTTGGCACGCGTTTTCCGATGATTCGGCTTATTTCTTCGTATGACAGGTTTTCAATGAACTTCATGCGCGCCGCAGGCCGGAGAAATTCAGGAAGCTCCGCGATTGCTCGTTGCAAGGCAACATGCAGCGCCGCAGCGTCCGTCTCCACATCAAAAGAAAGGTCCAACGTCCTTGGATGTACTCTCATGTGTTCTAGCCCTGTCACATTTCGGCGACGCGTCACGAAGTTGATGAACGTGTTCCGGCATACTACACTGACCCATTGAGCGTACCGATCATAACTTTCAATGGCGCCTCTATTTCGCTCTACCTTTTGATAGGTCTTTTCAACCAGCAGGTCGAGCTCACAACTTCGAAAAGCCGATTCCTTTAAGAACTTGACCAGGTAATATCTGCGCACGAAACAGTACGTCCAGAGATCAATCAAGACTTTATGAGGCTGAAGTCCCTGTGTCATGTACAAGGTAAAGGCCTCGTTTACGCGATCGGCCTCATCCAAGCGAAAAGGGAGGCTGGAAGCCAATACTTCCAGAGAGGAAAGTTCTGTTTTATAGGACATGAGCATCAGGTGGGCTAAGAACGGGGGCAATGAATCGAGAGCCAAAACAAGGGGCAGCGAACGGGGGGTTTCGCATCTACCCATGAATAGAAACGTGGGACTGCAAAACCGAACGACATTTTTTTGCAATTCGAACGATTTCACAAAAGCCTTCGCATCGGTTTCCAGATATTTAGCCGCCCGGATCGAACCCAATTTTTCAAAAGCCAAAACTCCACTTTTATATGGCATATGACATATAGCTGTCACTGGTAGTTGCAATCTTTGGCCAGATTACTCTCCAAAACCAATACTACTATGACCATCATATCCCAGTTTATCGCGGAACTAGAAGACGAGGCGGCTAACACCCGTAAAATGCTCTCTCGGATGCCCGCGGACAAGTTGGACTGGACGCCCCACGCCAAAAGCATGAAAATGCGCAATCTTGCCGCGCACATCGCAGAACTGCCAAGCTGGATAGAAATGGCATTCACGGCCAACGAACTCGACTTTGCCGCAACTCCTTACGAACCACCCGCTGCCGAAAACACGGAGGGAATGTTGGCCCTTTTCGAACAATGTATGGCAGATGGCAAGGCGCAGTTGCTCGAAGAAAATACGGGCAAGCTCGGCGAACGCTGGGTGCTACGCCAAGGAGAACTGATTCTGTGGGATTCGGACCGGTGGGGAGTAGTTCGGATGGCAATAAGCCAGATGATACATCACCGGGCGCAACTGGGAGTCTATCTACGTCTGTTAGACATCCCGATTCCTGGCAGTTATGGACCTAGTGCCGACGAGCAGAATGTTTAGTTTCCTTTTAATGGCAATACGGTAAAACAAAAAGTGGAGGGCCGCAATGGCGAATTCATTCGCCTGCGGCCCTCCACTCGGAAGAATCATCAAGGATTAGGACACTACTTGATGCAAATACCGTCTACCTCGGCAGAAACGTCTATCGTAACAACGGAGCCCGTGACGACTTCTGTCCTAGATTCGGCCTTGTTATCGATCGTGGCATTAAAGAGGTAAGTCGCGCCAGATTGCAGTCCCGGTACCACCACAGAGCCGCCTGAAATAGTGCCCTGAAGTTTCGTCAGGTTCGCATCTGTAACCGTGAACGAACGTGCGGCAGAAGCCGGTTCGCCTTGCTTGCGATAATACACGTTCACATCGGGGCCCAGATTCGCAACGTTCAACCGTTTACACGTCGCGCCAAAATTCAACTGAAAGGTCACATCAATCAGGTTGCTAGCTGGAGCTGGCAGCGTTGCAGAACCCGTTGCGCCGCAAATACTTCCAGTCCCTGTTCCAACCTGATCGCCCGCCTGATTCTGAATGACGTATCCCGTCAGATTAAGCGGCGCTTTTTGGACGGTGAACGTCGATTTATCGGCGGCAACCACGATATCAGAAGAAACCCAAGAGCCGTCCGATGAAGAAACCCGAAGCGTGGCCGCCCCGGCATTTCCATTCCGGTTCAGCGAGAAGTTGCCACTGCTGCATCCATCACTGGCATATCCAAAGTTCCAATTGGAAAGGTGATTCGTCATGTAGGTCACACTAAAGTTACCATTGGGACCCGGTCCCGAGACCGTCGCATTTCCCTCGGCCACCCATTTGGCTCCACTTTCAACAAAACTGAACACCTGAATTTGATCTCCGTTTTGAATTGGGCGGCCTGCAGTCTGGTTAATCGTGGTCGGAGGGATGGTCACCGTAAGCGGAATTGGGGGGTCAAACTGGGTAATGTTATTTCCGTTTGTATCCCGAACCGTGACTTTAGCAAACCCAGCTGTCGTCATCGATTGCTGCGAGCTCACTCCCGATGCATTTTGAACCGTTGGTGTGAAACCACCTGGAAAGGCGGAAGCGCCGGAGCCATCTGCGTTCGTAAAGAAGGAGACATTGGTTTGAATCGTTCCGGAAGCTGCCTGACCTGAACTCGTGCGAGCGCTCGTTCCAGCAGGAAGTGTAACAGAGGCCGTGGTTTGGTTCGCAGAAGATCCACTATCGGTAGTGGCCGTTGAAGGCTGCGATACGGTGCCGCCCGATGTAGTCGCAGCAGATTGAGCCGTCGCGCCGCTCTGAACAGCTTGGCCGGTCCGCGTCATATTGATTGTGACTTCGGTTAGACCCACTTCGCTAATTTGGACGGTGCCCGAGCCGGAATCATAGCCAGGCGCACTGGCAATAATCTGGACAGTTACCGGACTGCCTGAGGAAGGCACTACGGAGTTTTTAATTCCAAAGCCGCCAATACCACCTGTTACGTTGGCCTCGGTCATGGGATCAGAAAACGTATCGATGATATCCGACTTGTTATTTCCCTCGAAGCGCATGAGCACTTCAGACTCGATAAACGAATCCTGAACCGGATCTATAAATTTAACCGAAACGGTCGTGTTGATGTCTTCCAGAGCCACGATCACGTTGAACTCATCGAACGCATCTTGGGCAGCTTGAAAATCGCAGCCTGCAAAAAAGGCGGTCGTAAAAATGGTCAGAGCAACACACCCTGCAAAAAAAGTTTTTTTCATTTTGAGCACCCCATTATGCTCCATGTTCAATTCAAAATTGGTTCTGGCTGGCGAAACGCAGCCCCTTCTCACTACTGTAAGCGAATAGACAAGCCTAATGACACCACCGGCATCCAGGTGAAGGTTTTAAGTCCTTCCTGCATGGTTTCTGCCCAGGCGGCGGTTTGCGCAATCATCCCTGTACCATCCATTTCAAAGGTCGGCTCGCCCGTGTAAATCACTCCCATGTCAAATAGGAAGCCCAGGCGGCGGCCATGCGTCATATCTCCGAACCCAATTCCGAGATACGGACTCACTGCCTGATCGTATTTAAGCGTAGCTGTGAGAGAGCCCAGTCTTTCCGGTTGAAAAATCTTTCCATCCAGATCGTATTCGGTGATGGGCTTTCCATTAGCGGTAGCTTCTCTGTTGTCCATATACGCACCGGCTGTTAAGCGAAAACTACCTTCGAACGGATGAAAATCGATTAGGCCGCTAAAAGAGCCGAGAGACACATCAGCGTCAAACTGAACGGTAATATCATCGGCTACTTCCGTGTGCGTTCGACTTAAATTCAGAAATGATCCTCCAGCTCGCAAAACAAGCTTATCGCCAAGCGGGTAGGCAATATCCACGCCCGGCCCCATCGTCCCTGCTTTCACCGCAATAGCAAGTCCCTGAGCTTGCACTTGGCCGATAGCAAAAACTGCGATCATCAAACAATAGTATTCGTTTCATTTTTTTTGCGCCTTCAACCTTCTATTATTACCCATCTTTTACCCGTCGAACCAGATTAGTCCAATATAAAAACTAATTCAAGGTAGATGGAGGTTATCCTCTCTTTCTCTTTTAGTTTCAAGCAAATCCCCACAGCCACTTAAGGGTTATCGCGCATTGAAATGCTCTTTTTAAGCCGGCCGAATTTCAAGATTGGTGGAAGAATGCGAATTTTCACAACTTTTGGAACGCGCAGGCGTGCATGATTGCCCGAAAACTGCTACTCGCGTCCCGCGAATTACTCGTGAGTGTACTTTTTAGGACGATAATGGATTGACGGGCGTTAAAAATATTCGTATTTTGTTCGTCTGCGTTTTTTTCCGGCCTCCACCGGAGGCAAAAACAATTGATTTTTGCTTTCAGGTCGGATTTCAATAATTGGATTTTTTCCAAATAGACTACAGAGTCTCCGATGGACGTCAACAGCTTTAAGACAATGAGTGCGAAACCGGCGGAAGTCGAACGCGCATGGCACGTTGTCGATGCATCAAATATGATCGTTGGTCGCCTTGCAACTAAGGTGGCTACGCTTCTCCGTGGAAAACACAAACCCAGCTTCACCCCCCATGTAGACTGTGGTGATTTCGTCATTGTTATCAATGCCGACAAAGTGCGTTTCACTGGAAAAAAAGAGACGGATAAAGAGTACTTCCGCCATACAGGTTATCCTGGTGGTGTTCGCTTGCGTACGCCGGCAGAAGTTCGCGTTAAAAAGCCGACTTTCATGGTGCAGAACGCCGTGAAAGGAATGCTTCCTAAAAACGTGCTTGGCCGCCAGTTGATCACTAAGATGAAAGTGTACGCTGGTAGCGAACACCCACATAGTGCCCAGCAGCCAGTCGCTCTCGAACTCTGATCCCACTCCCCCCGCGTAACAGCATACTAATTCTATTATGGCAACAGCCCTAACTCAGTTCATCGCCGTTGGCCGCCGTAAAAACGCGGTTGCCCGTGTTTACCTTCGTCCAGGCGGATCTGGCAAAGTAATCGTTAACAAACGCGAACTGACCAACTACTTTCCTACAATCTGGCGCAGCTCCTCCGTTACTTCTCCTTTTGAAGTAACAGAAACAGCAGGTCAGTTTGATGTTGTAATCAACGCCCACGGCGGCGGAATGACAGGTCAAGCAGAAGCTTGCCGCCTTGGCATTGCCCGCGCCCTCGTTGAGTTCAACGCAGAACTACGCAAACCTTTGCGTGACGCTGGTTACATGACTCGTGACCCACGTATGGTTGAACGTAAGAAATACGGACAGCCTAAAGCACGTAAACGTTTCCAGTTCTCGAAACGATAGATTTTTCCATTACAAAACCAGGCACGGTGTCTGGTTTTGTTTTATCACTCATACGCTTGGATGCCAACCAGGGTGACCAATGCCGCTCAATCGAGTGGCGGTTTCGGTGGGCAATTGAAGGGCGTAGTGGTCTAAACCCGTTACATATATAATGAGCGAAGAAAAAACACAGTCGGCGCATCGCGCGTCGATCGAAGACTTGCTGAAAGCTGGCACCCACTTTGGCCACCTTACCAGCCGTTGGAATCCCAAAATGCGCAACCACATCTTCATGGAGCGCAACGGAATCCACATCATCAACCTGAATCACACCCAAAGCTATTTGAACGAAGCTGCTGAAGCAGTCGCTCGTTTCTCTCGCCGTGGTAAGAAAATTCTCTTTACCGGCACCAAAAAGCAAGGTCGTGACATCATCCGTAAATACGCAGCCGAATGTGGTTCTCCCTACGTGGTAGAACGCTGGTTGGGTGGTACGCTAACTAACTTCCAGACCATTCGTCGTTCAATTCGCCGTATGGAAGAGTTGGTTAAAATGCAGGCCGATGGCACCATGGAGCAGCTCAAAAAGAAAGAGCGCCTCATGAAAGCCCGTGAGCTCGAAAAACTTGAAAAAGTATTGTCGGGTATCAAGGACATGGCTCGCGTTCCTGGTGCACTGTTCATCGTTGACATCAACCGCGAACACATCGCCGTTCAGGAAGCACAGAAATTGGGTATTCCGATCATCGCCATCGTAGACACAAACTGCGATCCTGATGTTGTGGACTTCCCAATCCCTGCAAACGACGACGCGTTGAAATCGATCGAGTTAATCGTTTCTGTTATGGCTGCTGCTGTAATGGAAGGCGAAAAAGAGCGTCAGGTTGCTGATGCTACTCAGAAGCTCGAAAAAGAAAAACGCGCACAGGACAAAGCTGATACCAAAGCAAAAGCTTAATCCAGCCTTTCCCAATTCCTATTCAATTTCGTAGCGATGTGCCGTCAGTCTGACGGCCGGTTCGCTGCGCATAAAGCACAATTAGAACATGTCTATTTCTGCTGCTGATGTAAAAAAATTGCGCGACGTCACAGGCGTCGGCATGATGGATTGCAAAAAAGCGTTGGCTGAAGCCAATGGCGACTTTGATGCAGCCATTGACCTCCTGAGAACGAAAGGCCAGAAAGTCGCTGCAAAGCGTGCCGATCGCGAAGCTAAAGAAGGTGTGATTGCTACCGGCTCAACAGCTGACGGCAAAACAACGATCCTTGTTGAAGTGAACTGCGAAACAGACTTCGTAGCACGCAACGACAATTTCCAGTCTTTCGCTAGCGAACTCGCTGATCTTGTATTGGCTGATCTTCCAACTGATCGCGACGCGTTCATGAACTCCACCATGAAAGACGGACGTAAGGTAGCGGATGCGCTTACCGATATGACTGGCAAGATTGGCGAGAAAATTGACGTTCGTCGTACCCACGTAATGACGAGCGCCGATGGCAAAATTGTCGCTTACATCCACCCAGGCGCTCGCCTTGGTGTGTTGGTTGACATTGCTGGTTCAGGCGATTTGGAAGCAGCTGGACGCGACGTAGCCATGCAGGTTGCAGCGCTGAACCCAATTGCTACACACCGCGACGAAGTGCCTCAGGACGTGAAAGATCACGAAATGAAAATCGCAGCCGACCAGGCTCGCGAAGAAGGCAAGCCTGAGCAGATTATCGAGCGCATTGCGACCGGTAAACTAGAGCGCTACTACAAAGACTTTGTTCTTCTAGAGCAGCCTTTCGTAAAAGACTCTTCGACAACTGTTGGCGACATGCTGAAAGGCGTTGGCTCAACGGTTAAAACGTTTACGCGTTTCGCCCTAGGCGACTAGGCTTCATCTTAGGATGTAGCGGACTTTGAGTGGCTCGCGCCCTATGGGCGCGAGCCACTTCTATTTTGCCGCGAGCCACTTTTTTTGCCCTCTCTTTCCGCTCATTCCTCGCGCCGGCGCTTTCCACATTCTCCGTATCTGAACGCAAGACGAATTGATACTCACTCAGAAGTACGTTAGCTTCTTGGAATTGGTCAATTTCACCTTCCGTTGTCAGACGTGGACGATAAGTATAGTAACGGGCGAGCCCATCGTAGAATCCTGCTAAAACTGAGCGGCGAGTCGCTCATGGGAAACAAGGCGTTTGGCATTGATCCGGAGGTTCTCGACGCCTACGCGAATGAAATTCGCAATGTGATTGCAGCCGGCGTAGAGCTTGCCATCGTCATTGGTGGGGGCAACATATTCCGCGGCGTGAACAACGCCACAAAAGGAATGACCCGCTCACATGCCGACTACATGGGCATGCTAGCCACCATGATTAACGCGATGGCCCTGCAAGATGCGTTGGAGCAAGCGGGCGTTCAGACGCGGCTCCAGTCCAGCTTGAACATGGATGAGATTGCAGAGCCGTTCATCCGAAGACGCGCACTGAGGCACCTAGAAAAAGGCCGCGTGGTCATATTTGGCGCCGGCACCGGTAATCCATACTTCACCACTGATACGGCCGCCGCTCTGAGAGCACTTGAAATCGACGCCGATGTGATCCTAAAAGGGACGCGCGTGGACGGAGTCTTTACTGCAGACCCCGAAAAAGACTCTACGGCAAAGCAGTACCAAAGCATTCACGGAGATCACGTTATCTCGAAGAACCTGAAGGTGATGGATATGACGGCCTTTACGCTTTGTAAGGAATCCTCCATGCCCATTATTGTGTTCAACATGGATACAGGCGGAAACCTAGAACGAATTGTTCGAGGCGAGCCTGTAGGCACATTGGTTCATTGGGAAGCGACTGAAAACACGGAAGCAGCACCGGCAACGGTCTGACGCACCTTCGATTCATTTAGATACTGTCATGATACACGAAGACTTAGAACTCATTCTGGAAGATGCCTCTGAAGGCATGGATAAATGTATCGAGCACTTGCGGCACGAAATGGTTTCCATTCGAGCAGGACGTGCTACTCCAGCCATGCTGGAAAACATCCGCGTGGATTATTACGGCTCGTCAACGCCGCTAGCTCAAATGTCCTCCATCAATGCTCCACAGCCCGACCTTTTGATTGTTCAGCCGTGGGACGCAACGGCTTTGGGCGCCATTGAAAAAGCCATTATGGCAGCAAACCTTGGCATTAACCCGTCCAACGACGGTCAGTTAATTCGCCTTCCGGTCCCGCCACTGTCCGAAGAACGCCGCCGCGATCTAGCCAAAACGGCCAAAGTCAAAGGCGAAGATGCTAAAGTTGCCGTCCGTAGCGTGCGCCGCGCCGCCAAAGACATGATTAAGTCGACTCAGAAAGAAGAAAAACTTCCGGAAGACATGGCCTACGAAGCAGAAGAAACGCTTCAACAGATGACGGACAAGCACATCACCAAGATTGAAGCCATTATGGCACACAAAGAAGCTGAGATCATGGAGGTTTAGCGCCTTGAGCGCCTAGCGGCGTGAAATTTCACCACACCTGCACCAAAGGCTCGAAACAACAGGCCTACGGGTGCATTTAGTGGCAATCGACACTGGAGAGGTGTCCGAGTGGCTGAAGGAGCACGCTTGGAAAGCGTGTGTGCGGGTAACCGTACCGAGGGTTCGAATCCCTCTCTCTCCGCATAGCGCAAGCACATGGCCCCGTCCACGAAAGTGGGTGGGGCTTTTTGTTTGGAGCCCGTCAAGCTTGCTTGTAAGGGGGACAAACAAAAAGCCCCAAGCGAGCCAAGCGAGTCGGGGCCATGTGCTTGGGATATGACGCTCCCCCCTCAGGGCTGTTGTCGCGCCATTTTCATTTAAGAAAAGGGCGCGACAAAATCCCCTTTTTAGGGATATTGGAGTGCCAAGGGTTGTGACGCTCAATCGACAACTGAAATAAAAACGTAGCTGGTTCGTCGGAGGCCCAAAAGGATTAAAACGAGAGACCCACTCCGAGCTGAAGTGCCCTTCCCGCAGCTGGCTCGTAATAACGACCGCCAAAGGCGTTGACTACCATCGAACCATTGTACTCGTTGTCCAACACATTAGAAATCCGCCCAAAAGGACGCAACTTCGAACCTCCAATTTGAATTCCGTCATGTCCTATTCCAAAATCCATCACGAGATATCCATCATTTTCGGCTAGGTTCGTATCGTCAGCGTAGGTTAGAGAAACAAAATCGGCAACCAAATTAGCCCGCAGGCCTGACCACGCTCCATCAAAACCCAAAACGAGGTGGTGCACCGGAATGCCGGGCAGAAGGTTGTAAAGCAACTCCCC
Source organism: bacterium (assembly GCA_013204185.1). Lineage (GTDB taxonomy): Bacteria > Bacteroidota > Rhodothermia > Rhodothermales > UBA10348 > UBA10348. The sequence continues at coordinate 26,810 of JABMOI010000004.1, forward strand.
ATCATCAAATTGAAATTGACTCATGGTATAGGTGGCCTGCAACTGAACGTGACGGGTAAGTCGACTCAACATGGCCACTTCAAAACCCGTATGCTTGTTTTGGCCTGCATTAACGTAATAGGTGCGTCCGGAGGCATCTTGAAACGGCTGTAGTTGCTCAGTTACGAACATTTGGAAAAAGGCCACATCCATCGTACTACGTCCGAGCCTTCCTCTCCCACCAACTTCAAAACCGTTCGTTTTTTGTGGCCCCACCGAGGCGTTCAGCCCAGCACTTCCATTAGGTTGATTGACCAATTCTGTAGTTGTTGGCGTTTCAAAGGCGGTCGAATAGTTAGCAAATACCTGACCGTTCCCAATTCGATAGGTCAATCCAACAGACGGACTGAAGGCCGAAAAAGACCGGTCACCCGAAACGCCGACGCTGCCCGGCAGGCGATCTTCCAGAGAAAAGTCAATTTGATCAGCTCGAACTCCCGCAGACAAAACAAAGTTTTCGAAAACATCTATTTGACCATTTACGAACGCAGACAGATTGCGCACGTCTTCTTGCTGATCAAGGTCGACCTGAGTTCCTGGATTTCCTCCATCATTGTTTCTGTTGACTCGATCGTCAGACTGAAATCCCGCGTCTACCCCAACGCCAAATCGGGCACGCTCACCAGCCGATTGAAACTGAATACTCGCTCCGCCAACCTGTCTGTCTAGCTCTATATATGTGTAGGACAACGGGTTATCCAGCTGTCGCTTCAGGCCGAAGGCCGTCACAGACAGCATTCCACTTGCCAACTCACGAAACACGGTTGCTCCCAATTGAATCTGCGTACTTTCCTTTCCTGCTAGCGCATTCACATTTCGGAGGTCTGCTCCCTGGCGATCTACTGCCAATTGGGCCTGGGTTAGCGCTCCCGGAGATTCGGTGTCTTGCACTGCAAACCCTGAAACCACGCGGAGTTGCGTATAATTACCGAGATCAAATAGGCCAGTAACTGCGGCGCGCGTGAAATTTCCTGCAGAATAATCTCGGTATCCATCGCTTTGAACAGAGGAGACATAGCCTGAAACTCGATGGTTTCCGATAGGAATGGCCACATTAGCAGATACATTGCGAAGACCATAGCTGCCGCCCATTACGCGAACCCCAAGGCCGAAGGTGTCGGAAAACGCATCGGTTGAAAGCATCAAAACTCCACCGCTGCCATTGCCCCAAAACGTAGACGAAGGACCTCTCACCAATTCAACCCGTCGGATGAATGCCGGATCAACAATATCCAACATGCCTTGTCCATCCGGTAAGGTTAACGGAATACCATCGAGAAGCACGTGAACGCCGCGAACGCCAAATGCCGAACGCCATCCCATGCCCCGAACGAGGAGTCGTTCTCCGAGGGCGTAGTGCCCCCGGTCGTTCAATGTGAGGCCCGGAAGACCTCGAAGCACACTATGAAGGGAAAGTCCGGGTTGACGGACCACGTCTTCAGTCGATCGGGCAAGTAGAAAAACTGCGTACGGAGAACTGGATTCTGTTACAGACGAACGAAGAGCCTCCACTTCAAGCCCAGGAAGCTTGATCACGAGCGTGTCTTGTTGTTGCGCAAAGGCCGGCTGTACACCCAAGATCCACCCCACGGTTAGAAGCCCAATGACCAGGTTTGGCCAAATCCTGCTAGAAAATGCCCTTTTTAACATGGGTAACTCGAATAGGAACGTTGAATTGTATGACAAAGTATTGGGCCTGAAGAGTAATGGACCTTGAGAATCAAGCGGTGACACCCAACCCTGAAGATAGTCTTTAAAAGGAGCTGGACGTAGGCAATCCAGAAAAACTATGCGGAAATAAGTCCCGTTGGATTACGTGTTGACGGCTCAGTGGGCAACACAAAAAAGTTAGTCTTGAAAGACAGCGTTTTATTAGCAACTTTTGAAAAACGCGTCTCGTATCGCGGTTCATCGTTTCAACCCCGCCGCTTTCCAGCCCCATAACAACTAAGCTCTGTCTTTTTATGTTTTCGAATTACATCCGTACGAGTTTAAGAAAGTTAAATCGGACGAAGCTCCACACAACGGTTAACATTGCGGGCTTAACACTCGGTTTGTTGTGCGCCATCGTCATATTCCAGAAGGTGCGCTTCGAATACAGTTTTGATACCTATCACGAAGACCCTGACCGGCTGTATCGGGTAGTAAGAAATGACATTCAGGACGGCGAACCCGACTTAGGCGCAGGACTACCGTTTCCATTTGTCGATGCCTTCCGCGCAGATTTTCGGGAGGTCGAGCGCCTAACGCTTGTCGATACCAACTTTGAAACCGATCCATTAATAGGGATCCACGATCCGGACGGAACAGTCCGTCGTTTCAAAGAAGAACGAAACGTTGCCTTCGTGGAGCCCGATTATTTTGAAATGTTCCACTATGAGTGGCTTTCTGGCGACCTAGCAACGGCGCTCGCTCAACCTCAGTCTGCAGTCATTTCCAGGTCCTTGGCCGAAAAATACTTTGGTACGATCGACGTCTTAGGCCGCTCATTTACGTTTTCCAACCGGTATGAGGTCACTATCACAGGAGTTGTTGAAGATCCTCCTGCCAATACCGAGTTACCTTTTTCCATGCTGCTCGCCCGGTACAAAGGAAGCGACACGAATCTCTACAAGGAAAACGATAACTGGGGTAGTGTTTCGTCCTCAGTTCAAGCGTTCTTAAAGATAAAGTCGCGAGACGATGCGGCTGAAATCGATTCGGAATTTCCGGCCTTTATCGCCAAATATCGAGATCCTGACGACGCTAAGGACCTAGGGTATCGACTCCAACCGCTGAAAGAGGTCCACTTTGACGACCGCTACGGCACGCTCAGAGATTCTGACCCAATCACAAAGGGTTCACTCTCAACGCTCAGCTGGGTAGGCATTTTCTTGCTCCTGACTGCATGCATCAACTTCGTCAATTTGAATGTGGTCCTTGTATTTCGGCGGGCAAAAGAAGTGGCGGTGCGGAAAGTTCTGGGTGGCACGTCCGGCAACATTGCATCGTATTTCATGACGGAAACGGCCCTATCCGTCGTATTTGCGCTCGTGCTTGCCTTTCTTTTAGCGAATCCGGTCCTGAAGTTTACGAGCTCAATTGTTGGCACAGGGGTCACCGTTTCGCCTTTTTCAGATTCTATCTTAGTGGCGGCTAGTTTAATTGTAGCAATCATTGTTACTCTTATTGCAGGCCTTTATCCCTCTGCAATACTCTCGTCTATTCAGCCCGTTCGTGCGCTCAGAGGCACCTCGTCAGGGCAGCCAAAGTCGTTTCTATCCGTTCGTCGCGGGCTCGTGGTCTTTCAGTTCATGATCTCGCAGGTGTTTATTATTGGCACCTTGGTTGCGATGAATCAGATGAGTTATATCAATTCAGCTCCTCTCGGATACGAACCAGACGCTATTGTTGAATTCCCCATTCCGACCCGAATCGAGGGTGAAGTCGATCGGCTCAAAGAACAAATTGCACTCAATCCTACCATAACGGGCGTCACCTACTCAAATTCGGGTGCCACGTCAGGCAATACCTGGGCCTCCAGCGGTGTTGCCTCCGTTGAAGGAGAGTGGGTTGAGTTGCAAACTCAGGTTAAGCTCATAGACTACGACTACATGAACGTCTATGGGATGAAGCTAATTGCCGGTCGTGGATTTGAGCGATCGGACAGCGCCTCTGGAATCGTTGTGAACGAGACTTTTGCCAGACGCCTAGGCTTCGACGACCCCACTGACATTCTTGGAACCCTCGTTAAGATCTCGAGCTGGAATAACATTCCCATAACAGGTGTGATTGAGGATTTCCATACCAACTCCATGCGTGATGAGGTTGAATCGGTAACGCTGATTCAAACCGCCGGCTACGCGTATCTGGGCGCCGCGAAAATTCCAACCGGCCAAATCAATGCTTCCATCGACGCCATCAGGGAATCCTGGGAAGCCACCTACCCTAATTTCATCTTTGAGTATGACTTCTTGGATGACAAAATCGCAGAACTTTACGAAGAGGAGCAGACCACGCAATCGCTGATTCAGCTTTTTGCTTCGATCGCTATCCTGATCGGCTGCATCGGGTTATACGGACTTATATCTTACTCAACGTCTCAGCGCGCAAGGGAAGTAGGGATTCGTAAAGTCCTGGGCGCCAGTACGACGCGGATTGTCGGACTCTTTTCGAAAGAGTATGTCTTTATGGTGCTTTTTGGTTTTGCCGTATCCGCGCCAGTAGCCTACATCGTGATGAACGAATGGCTCGACAATTTTGCGTACAGAATCGACATTGGAGTCGGGACTTTCGGTGCGGCATTTGTCTTGTCATTCGTGATCGCACTGCTCACCGTGTCGGTGAAAACAATCCGATCTGCTCAGGCAAATCCGGTTGATACGATCCGAAGAGCCTAGCGCCACACGGAAACAGCAGGCTAAACCGCAAATCCATCCCGATAGGTTCTGCCAACAAATTGATTGGCTTCCTCGAGGTTCGTGATGCGCATGTTTTCACCATCCCACAGCAGTTTTTTACGTCCGTAGTAGTCCATGCCGCCATTGCTGTTTTCCCGGCGAAGCATATAGCTGCGAATGGCCAAGTAGCCCATCAACACGGTTTCCGTCATGGGGCCGGCATAGTCGAAGGATGAGGTGAGCGCGCGGTGCTCGGCGCTATTAAATCCAGCCTTGCAGGCATCCACCCACTTGCGCTGGTGTCCGTATTCCGGCTCCTCGTTTGTCTCCGTTTCAGGTCCAAACTCTGTTGTGCCGTCATTTAGATACAGTTTGGGCATGATGGGTGAGCTATCGTTCACATTGGTCGAAATCAGACCCTTTTCGCCTATAATCAGGACGCCGTTCGCGCTACCTGGCCCGCCAATATCCTTATCGGCAGGAATAATATCCGGGTGCGACGGCTTGATGCCCCCGTCACTCCATGTCATTTCAATGGGAGACTTGCTCTTATCTGTGGCGGCATAGTGCAACGTCACAAAAGAAGAAGCCGGGCATCCTTCCGGGCTGTAGTCTGGCGTCCACATCTGGGAATAAACTGTGCCCACGCTGCACTCGGCATCCAACGGATAGGTAAGGCCAAGCGTTCTGAACGGAATATCGATCAGGTGGCAGCCCATATCGCCGAGCGCGCCCGTCCCGTAGTCCCACCATCCTCTCCAACTAAAGGGATGTAAATCAGGTGTGTAAGCGCGCTGCGAGGCCGGGCCGAGCCACAGATCCCAATCCAGCGCTTCAGGTTTTTTGCTTGGATCGGGCGCCTGCATCAAGCCTCCTTGGGGCCAAACAGGGCGGTTCGTCCAGACCTGAATCTTGGATATTTTTCCAAGTTTACCTGAATCCACCCAGCCTTGGACCATGTTCAATAGCGGATTGGACCCACCCTGATTACCCATTTGGGTGACCACTTTCTGCTGCCGGGCTTTTTGCGTGAGAAGGCGAGCTTCTCGGATATTGTGCGTCAGCGGTTTCTGAACATAAACGTGTAGGCCCCGGTCCATGGCGCGAGAAGCGGCTGGGCCATGCCCATGATCCGGTATCGAAATGGTGACGGCGTCAAGGTCTTTCTCCTTGTCCAGCATCTCCCGGTAGTCGGCGTAAAGCCGTGCGTCCGGAAACAACTTAACCGAGTTCGAGGCTGAACCAGAAAAGTCTACATCACAAAGGGCCACAACGCGTTCGCGTCCTCCAACGGAGGCGTTCCGGATATCACTCGCGCCTTTTCCACCGGCGCCGATGGCCGCAAGAACCAGCTGATCACTCGGGGCGGTGAAGCCCACTCCTCCAAGCACATGCCGAGGCACAATAAAGGCAGCAGCCGCGCCAACAGCCGACTTCTTAATGAAGGCTCTGCGTGAGGATTCGGGTGAGGAATCGCGGGAGGATTGGTCCTTGTTGTCCATCGTAGGTCTCGGCTAGGAATGAGATATAATCTGCCGTTAATGTAGGTGAACGCGAGGGATCACATCAAGCGCGAAACTTTCTTTTAAAAGGCCGCGTATTGGCGCTATGCTATGGCACCGTATAGTTCAACACAGTATAGTTCAACACAGTATAGCCCTCCATAGTATAGCTCTCCACAGTATAGCCAGCAGATTCAACATGCTACCAAAGTCCTTAACAGCCGCCATCCTCAGGCCCATCGTGCTTTCCACCCTCGATTGTGGAAATGCCTACGGATATCAACTCAGTCAACGCATCGAATTAATCTCGAACGGTTCGATCGAATGGAATACAGGCACCCTCTATCCGGTGCTCCACCGGCTGGAAGCAGACGGCTTGGTCGAATCCTTTTGGCAGGAATCCGATAGCGGCCCTAGGCGCAAGTACTATCGCATTACCGCAGCTGGGCGAAAAGAGGCCAAGGCAGAGCAATTGCAGTGGGTTGAAATCTACGAAATCATGGTCCGTCTCTGGAAAAAGGACGTTTCATTCGGGTAATCTGATATGCCAAACAACAATTTCAACCTAGAAACGGCCATCGATACGTGGAAGGCCTTCTTCAAACATCGTCCTGCCTTCTTCCAAGACGATCTCGAGGAGCTCGAACTCCACCTGCGTGAACACATCGCCGAGCTCATCCAGGAAGGTCATTCCGATGAAGAAGCGTTTCGCGAGGCTTCGTCAAAACTCGGAAACGTAACTCAATTAGACGACGCGTTCAAAACCGTTGTCTGGCCGAAAATCAAGCATAAAAAACAAGTCGCCTCATCGCTCTTAGGTCAGATTTCCATGATCCGTAGTTACCTCAAATCCGCTGTTCGAAATCTCGTCAAGCAAAAAGGATACAGTTCGCTCAACATTGGCGGGCTCATGGTTGGGTTGGCGTGCTCGTTCCTCGTTTTCATCTGGATTCAGACCCAGCTGAGCGTCGATGCATTTCACGAACATGCCGACCGACTCTATCAGGTAAAGGTCAACAGTTTGGAGGGGCTCGAAACCAAAACGTGGTCAAATGCACCGGCCCCGCTTGCCTTTCACCTCGAAACAGAGTTTTCTGAAGTAGGAGCGGCCATCCTGAGCATGCCCATCCGGGCATCTCTTCGAAATGAAGATGTGGCCGTTCGGGAAGTTGGTTTTTTCGCCGGCCCCGCCTTTTTTGAAGCCTTCACCTTTCCGTTTCTAGCTGGAGATCCAGCTTCGGCCTTGGACGCACCGGGCCAGATTGCCATTTCGAGCACGCTGGCTTCAAAGCTCTTCGGTAAAAAATGGCAGGCGGAAGGAAGCGCCATCGGTGAATTGATTTCGCTGGACTACTGGCAGTCGAATGGCGGGGTGCTGGGCAATGCTGTTCGAATTGATGCCAAAGCAGAGTACATCGTCACGGGTGTTTTTGAAGACGTTCCATCCAACTCTTCGTTGTCATTCGATTTTGTCCTGCCAACACAGGATGTATTTAATGTTTTCGGTCACCTGACGTCGTGGGGACCGAGGTGGTTTGAGTTATATGTCTTGCTAAATGAGAATGCGAGTGGCGCCGAGCTGGCTCCAAAAATGCAATCCGTGCTTTCAGCCAACGACACGAGCGCAAAGGACCAGCAGCTCATCCTGCAGCCATTCGCGGAAACATACCTCCACGGCTCATTCGAACAGGGACACCCGGCGGGCGGCCTCATCGAGCGCCTGTACCTCATTGGGCTAGTGGGCCTTGCCATCCTCCTCATTGCGTGCATCAACTTCACCAACCTCTTGACGGCTAGGTCCAGCCAGCGGGCCCGGGAAATCGGTGTTCGAAAGGTTATCGGGGCCACCCCGTCTGCTTTGGTTCATCAGTTTCTAGGCGAAGCCTTTCTAACGGCCATGATCGCTTTTGTGGGCGCCATTCTGCTCATGATTTTGGTCATGCCCCTTTTCAACCTGGCAACAGGTCTTGACGCAGCGCTTTCTGATCAGTCCCCGGGTACCTGGCTAACGTTCTTCGGAATTGCGGTAGCCGCCGGGCTGCTCGCTGGGGTGTATCCTGCATTCGTCCTCTCGTCCATGAATGTGATTCGGGTGTTTCAAGGCCATGGCGGCAGGCTGAAACAGAAAGGAGTCCGGATGCGGGAGGGCTTGGTCATCTTCCAATTCGCCGTGTCTGTTTTCCTAGTCGTGGCCACCATGACCATCTATCAACAAATCGACTTCTTGCGTTCGAAAGACCTAGGCCTGGATAAGGAAAACGTGGTTATGATGCGCATTGAGGGCGATTTGGGAACTCAGTTTGAGTCTGCACGGACTCAGCTACTGCGTTCATCCGCCATTTTGAATGTCTCAAAATCGAGCGCACATCCCCTTGGCGTGGCCATCATAAACTCAAATGTCAATTGGGAAGGCAAGCAAGAGGGAGATCTGGTGCTCTTTAAGGTGCTCGAAACGGACGAGTACTTCGCCGAAACCATGAAGCTGCACATGGTAGCGGGCCGCTATTTTGACGGCTCCGTAGACACAGGCCAGCTGAACTATGTAGTAAACGAAGAAGCGGTTCGCGCGCTCGGTCTGGAATCCCCGATTGGGTATCCACTTGCATTGGGATACGAAGTGGAAGGAGATGGAACGGGCACGGGTAAGATTGTGGGCGTCGTAAAGGACTTTCATTCGGGTTCTCTGGTGGATCAGCAGATTGGCCCCATGATTTTGCGTTACGAACCCGATGCGGCCAACTTCCTGCTAGCGCGCGTTGCAGGAGACAGAACAGCGGAAGGACTGGCCGATCTTAAAGACATGAACGACCAGTTCAATCCGTCTTATCCATTCGAATACTCCTTTCTGGACGCTGAATACGACAGTTATTACAGCGACGAGGTCGTCATTGGCATCCTTTCCCGCGCGTTTGCCTTGGTTGCCATCCTTATTGCCCTCCTTGGGCTGCTGGGTCTCACCGCGTTCTCCGTTCAGCAGAGGGCCAAGGAAGTGGGGGTTCGCTTGGTGATGGGCGCCACCAAGCGCGACATTGTGGTGCTCCTTTCCCGCGAACTCGTGCAGTTGGTGGCCTTGTCGCTCATTTTGGCGCTTCCGGCGGCTTACTGGATCATGAAACAGTGGTTGACTTCGTTCGCCTACCGGGTTGAAATGAGCTGGGTCACCCTGACGGTTGCGGCTGGAATTTCGCTGCTCCTTGCCATAACAACGGTTGGCTACCAGGCCTACCGCGCAGCCCTGCAAAAACCCACCAGTTTGCTCCGGTCTGAGTAAGAAGGGAATCCCCTTCTAGCTTTTTAGGTGGCAATTGCATACCGTCTTGAACAGACGATTTTATGGACCCATCTCCCACCTCCCATGTGCCCTTTCTCCTTCAGAATTGCTTTTCTGCTCGTTGCCCTTTTGGGTAGCTCAGCTGATTTCGCTACAACTCAATCCGCCACCGCCCAGTCCACCACGCTCAGCCCAGATCTTTATGCCGATATGCACTGGCGCTCCATTGGGCCTACGCGGGCCGGGCGCACACGGGCGCTCGATGGCGTGCCTAGTCAACCCAATGTATTTTACATCGGGTTCGACAACGGGGGTGTATGGCGCTCTACAGACTACGGATCGAACTGGGTGCCGCTCTTTGATAACGAGCCCACGAGCTCCATTGGCGCCATCGCGGTGGCCCCGTCCGACCCGAATATTATCTATGTAGGCAGTGGCGGGGGGATTATTCGCCCAGACCTGTCCACGGGTGATGGAATGTACAAGTCCATCGACGCCGGAGCCACATGGACGCATCTAGGCCTGCGCGACAGCCAAATGATTGCCGATGTGGTGGTCGACCCAACCAATCCAAACCGGTTATTTGTGGCAGTGCTTGGGCATCCGTACGGCCCCAACACCGAGCGCGGCGTCTTCCGATCGCTTGATGGGGGGAAAACCTTCGAAAAAGTGCTCTATATAGATGAATACACGAGCGCAAACGACTTGTTGATGGATCCAAAGGATCCCAACACGCTCTACGCTACGCTTTGGCCGCAGCAACAGAGCTTCCGTGAAAGCGGAGCGTTTGGCGGTGCGGGCACCGGTATTTTCAAGTCCACGGACGGCGGCGACACCTGGAAACCCCTCTCTGAAGGCCTACCCAACGTAATTCAAGCCAACCTCGCCATTGCGCCTTCGAACCCCAACCTGATCTATGCCGTGGTTGCTGGCACGCCCAAAGGGGAAGAGCTTAAGGGCACCACCGGCGTCGTAGGGTTCTACAAATCCACGGACGCAGGCGAGCATTGGATGCCCGTTAATGTGCCAGAGGGAGCGATGGCCGAGGCCACTGAGCATGTGGATACGCGGCCGCTGGCCCGTATTGGCGGCGGTGACCTTCCCACCTTCACAGTCGATCCAAAAAATGAAAACGTGATTTACAGCGCCACCGTCGTTATGTGGCGCAGCGAGGACGGGGGGGTGCATTGGAGCGCAGTGCGCGGCGCATACGGAGGGGACGACTATCAGAAAATCTGGATCAACCCAAACAACCCAGATATCATCCTGACCGTATCCGATCAAGGCGCCGTAATCTCCGCCAACCGCGGTGAGTCCTGGAGCAACTGGTTCACCCAGCCAACAGCCGCCATGTACCACGTCACGGCGGACAACGCCTTTCCTTACCGCTTGTGTGGCGGCCAACAAGATTCGGGCTCGGCCTGCGTGAGTAGCCGCTCAAACGATGGCATGATCACCTTCCACGACTGGCACCCCGTCGGGATTCAGGAATATGGCATTGCCGCTCCTGACCCAAGAGATCCGGACGTTGTATTTGGATCGAGCCGCAGCGACGTGACCCGATACGATGGCAAAACCGGTCAAAAAAGCAGCGTTGGTCCTGATATGGGCCCTCGCGGCGGAGAATTCAATCGGAATGTGCGTACCATGCCGTTGCAGTGGTCTCCCTTGGATCCAGACGTCCTGTTTTATGCTTCGAATGCCGTTTGGAAGACGTTGGACCGAGGCGCAAGCTGGTCTCGAATCAGCCCCGACCTGTCCCGTCCGACGTGGGACGTCCCGAAGAGCGCTGGTAAATACGCTGAATCCGTAGAAGTCAGCGCCCAGGGAACGATTACCGCGCTATCGCCCTCGCCCATGGACATCGATATTCTGTGGGCCGGCACGGACGATGGCAATATACAGGTCACTTGGAACGGTGGAGAGAGCTGGACGAATGTCACGCCTCCCTCCATCAAGCCTTGGGCCCGTGTTTTCAACATTGAAGCCGGTCATTTTGACAAAGGCACGGCGTATGCTGCGGTGAATACCATGCGCATCGACGATATGGATCCGCATTTCTATCGGACTCATGACGGCGGCAAAACCTGGACGGAAATCAATACGGGGCTTACTCCCGGCGCGGTTGCTAACTCAATTCGGGAAGATCCGCGCAAAGAAGGGCTTCTTTATGCCGCAACGGAAACACAGGTCTGGTTTTCGATTGATGATGGAGACCACTGGCAGTCGCTGCGCATGAATATGCCGGCTACATCCGTGCGCGACATCCAAGTGAAGGATGATGCGACCTGTATGTGCTCTGACCTAGTGGCCGGAACGCACGGCCGAGGATTCTGGATACTGGACAATGTGACGCCACTACGTCAATTGGCCGACGCCAAGGCTGCCAATGCAGCGTATCTGTTCAAGCCTGCAACGGCACTTCGTGTGCGTTTTGGGACCAACGACCCAACCGAGTGGACGCCCGAGCTACCGCACGGCGAAAACCCTCCTCCAGGTGGTTTGATTGACTACTATTTGGCCAAAGACGCGTCAGGGCCTGTGACGCTTGATATTTTGGATGCAAAAGGGATGGTCGTTCGCTCGCTTTCAAGCGCAGACCCAGTGCTTTCGCCAGATCCTGCCTTGGATCCCGAGGGGTATGATGAGATCTGCCAAAAAGACCCAACCGCTCCCAATTGTAGAGTGCCGCTATACTGGCCCGCTCCACAGATGGTGCTTTCCACACAAAAAGGAATGCATCGATTCTCTTGGGACCTGCGTTTTGAGCCTATTGGTGATGAGCCACGAGCAGGCGGCGGCGCTACCGGCGCGGTGCCAGGTCACACGTACCCAGCCGTCGAGGCCCCATGGGCGCCAGGGGGAGAGTACACGGTTCGGTTGACAGTGGGCGGAAAAACGTACAGCCAGCCTCTTTCCTTGCGTCTCGATCCTCGGGTAAGCACTTCGCCAACGGAGCTTGAGCATGTTGCGACCCTTTCGCGCGAGATGTACGATGGCGCGATTGCTGCTAACGCTGCTTTCGAAGAGGCCCGCGCGCTGGTCGATACCGTTTCGAATGCTACGCTCAAGGCTGAGCTTGAAGGCTTGGCTCCGGCTCCGCGTCCTTCAACCGGACGACGTTTCTTTGGAGGAGGTGAGCCAGCGGGCCCACCAAGCCTAAGCGATGTGAGTGGCCAATTGATGCGCGCTGCCATGTCCATGCAAGATGCGGAAGTGGGCCCCACGGAACGTCAAATTGCAGAGTGCAATGCAGCAAGGGTTCAGCTGGAAGAAGTCATGGGACGTTGGGAGGCCATCAGGGCAAAACTGTAACAACAACTGTAACAACAGGTAGATCTGACCCTCCTAATGGTTCACAAAGCGCAAACCGGATTCCTTGGTATCAGCTAAGAGCTGAGTCAAGTGGTTCACAATGTCCGGGTGGTCGCCCGCCTGGTTGGCGGTCTCATACGGATCCGTATCGAGGTTATACAGCTCTAACGTGATGTCTTTCAAGCCATTCCGGTCGTTGGGATTAAGGATGAGCAGCTTCCACGGTCCGCTTCGAATCGAGAAATCGCCGTTGGAATTATCGGCGATCAGAGCCGGGCGTTCTTGGACCAATTCCTTTGGGCCGAACAGGGCAGAAAGAACCGAGTAGCTGTCTTCCGCAGCGTCATCAGGAAGATCAGAATCAAAATAGTCGGCGAACGTAGCCACCATATCCGTCAAACTGATCGATACATCCGTTCGCGCACCAGCCTCGACATGACCTGGCCATCGGATTACAAATGGCACTTTGTGACCGCCTTCATACACCGTGTTTTTGTAACCGCGGAAGGGCCCTGCAGACATGTGGCCGTTTTCGCCGCGCCGTGGGCCATTGTCACTGGTAAAGATTAGGATCGTGTTGTCCAGCACCCCTTCCTTTTCCAGTTCGTCTCGAATTTCGCCCACAACCCAGTCAACGAGCGCATTCATATCTCCACGTGGTCCGGCTTGGCTAGCGCCCTTGATGAAGTCAGGAGGGGTGAACGGAATGTGCGGCGCGGACAGGCTGTAATACAGAAAGAATGGCTGATCGGGTGCTTTCGCGACATGATTTGAGATGAACGACACCGCCTTCTCTGTAAGGTGTGTGTCGACTTTTTCCTGATCCCAATCCGGCACCATAAGACCCTCGACTACTCCCGGCTGCGCAGCCATCTCGGGCGGCGTCATGACGGTGGGTTCTTCCACCCACCGATCGTTTTCAATGAAAGCGAAAGGGGAATCGTTGTTCGGACCACCTGCATTTCCAAAGAAATAGTCGAATCCAAGGTCTGTCGGTCCACCAAGTACAGGTTTGCTGAAATCGACCTGCATTTCATTCATCGTATACTGCCTTCCAAATCCCTGTTGCGGCTTGGAGGGGTACCACAACCCGAGGTGCCATTTTCCAATGTATCCGGTTTCATAGCCCTGCTCTTGCATGAGGCTTCCCCAGGTCAAACGTTCCGGCGGAATGGTCGGAGGGTCGTAGGGCATGACCAGAGAATGACCTTTGTAGGTTCTCCAGAAGAAGCGACCCGTCATGACGCCATAACGTGTTGGGCTGCATACCGCTGCGCCGGAATGGGCATCCATGAACATCAGACCCTCTTGCGACAACCGGTCGATGTTGGGAGTGGCAATCAGTGATTCTGGATTATATGCCTGTACGTCTCCCCAACCCATGTCGTCGGCCATGATGTAAACGACATTCGGGCGGCTGACCGGCTTGACGTCCGCAGTACACGATTGCAGAAATAGCAGCGGAGTTACAGCAATCAGGTAGGTCAGAAATCGTTGCAACGGTCCCAGATTTCGGGCGAACTGTGTCATTTTGAGTAGGGCTTCACTTTAAACAGAGACGTTTATCTCCTGCCAAGACTTCCATTGATTATAGGTTTAACACCTTCTCATTTCAAAATCACAACCATGCTGGGAGGCAGTTAGGACGAAGTAGTAGTGATTGGGTTGTACCGCAAGAAGACGGCTTCCACAATCAGAATGCTTGCCATCAAGGCGGCGGCAACTACGACCACAAGTACATCACTGGAGATCTTCACCCAAAGAAATCCACTTAGAACAATTACATCAAGTGCGATTGCTCCTATAAGAATGGCGCCATTGGCGCCAATTTCTTGCCGCAGGTGTCGATAAACGCCCCAATGCATGGCAACGTCCATGATCAGATATAGGATAATGCCCAACGCTGCAATGCGTGTCATGTCAAAGAATATGGTTAGCAGCAGGCCCAACACGACCGTGTAGACCAGCGTATGCTTTTGAATGCTGCCTGGCATCCCAAAATGGCTGTGAGGGACAAGTTTCATTTCCGTCAGCATGGCCAACATGCGAGAGACGGCGAATATGCTGGCGATAATTCCGCCTGCTGTAGCTAGCATGGCCAGCACAACCGTAAACCAGACAGCGTATGTGCCCAACGCCGGCTTGGCGGCCGCGGCCAGCGAGTAGTCCTTTGTTTCGATGATTTCCTGAAGAGACAAATTGCTTGCAACAGCAAAGCCCACCAGTGCATAGACGACCACACAAAGCGCAATGGAAATGATGATGGCTCGGCCCACATTCTTGTGCGGGTTTTTGAGCTCGGAGCCACTATTGGTGATGGTGGTAAACCCTTTGAAGGCAAGAATTCCGAGAGCGGTAGCGCCAATAAAGCCGGTCCATGATGCATCCATGCTCTGAGCTGAGAAATTTACTTCCACCGAATCTGCCACGACAATCCCAACTACACCGAACAGGACGATTCCGCTCACCTTAATGAATCCTAGGGCTGATGATACTCCCTCGATTATTCGGTTTTTCGTCAAGTTGATCAGAAAGGCAACCACAATCAATCCGACTCCCAATGTGGGTACCAAGAAACTGGAATCGTCTATTTCAAACAGCTGTAGGGTATATGCCCCGAATGTTCGAGCCAGAAAACTTTGCGCAATGACCATCGAGAAGTACATGAGCAACGCATGAAAAGCCGTTGTCAGCGTGCTGCCGTACGCCTTTTTCAAGTACATAGCTATTCCACCCGCCGATGGATAGGCATTCGACATCTTGACGTAGGAATACGCGCTGAACGTGACAATCAACGCGGCGGAAAGGAACGCCAAGGGGAAAAGACTCCCTGTCATCTCTGCCATCTGCCCCGTTAGAGCAAAAATGCCAGCTCCAATCATCACTCCGGTGCCCAGTGCAACAGCTCCAACCAGTGTTAGGCTATCCTTTTTTATATTGCTGTTTTTTGTGCTCGATGGCGTTCTACTCTCCCACTTTATTTCGTTCAACACGATATTCTCTTCCGTTAGAGTATAGACATCACAGTATACACATCTAGGTACCAGCAAGTTGTTGGATCAGCCATCAGGCGTCAACAGGCTAAGCTTCAGGCCCTGGCAACCTGCCAACATGGATGGCGTTTGTCTCCCTTCAATGAACGGCGCCTCCTGCGCCACGTACCGAACACCACTTTCGAAATGGGAATGATGAAAACCTTGTCTGCCTTGCTACTTGCCTTGAGCCTTGGGCAAACCGGCTGCGCCTCGAGCCACGACGCGCAAATGGAAGAGACACACATGAGCGAGACACACGTGAGCGAGAAGCAAATGACCGGGCGCCAGGCTGAGGTCGCCCAGAAAGGAGCCGAAGTCATGCCATTTAACCTCGACGCGACCACGCACATCTTCGAAAAAACACCCAAAGGTGGTGTGCAGCAAGTCGTTGCAGATTCCAACGACCCCGAACAGGTGCGCCTCATTCGGGAACACCTCACGGAGATCTCTACAAAGTTTGCAACGGGTAACTTCCACGAACCCGGCATGATTCACGGCCCAGAGATGGCAGGATTACATGAACTGATGATGGGGCACGAACGGCTAACGATCACATACCGCGAAATTGAACTGGGAGGAGAAATCCAGTTCTCGAGCGAGGACGCCAAGCTGGTTACAGCCCTTCACTCGTGGTTTGACCAACAAGTGAGCGATCACGGCGAGCACGCGCAAGATCACCAGTAAATGTGAGCGATTCCCATTGATGCTTGGACCTTAAACAGCTTGGGACAAATCTGAGAAAGCCTTTGAATTGAACGCGGCGCGTGCTCTAGGGGGCCTTTTGCTTTCCTGACGCTCAGTTTCAACCTGGACCTCCTCACCCAGTAGAATGTCGAAGGGCGATTTGAGAGGTAGCGTGACTACAAATTCACTGCCCACATTCTTTAGACTGGTTAAGCCAATGCTACCGCCCATTTTTGCCACGAGAAGCCCTACAACAGAGAGGCCTAAGCCCATTCCTGTGTGCGTTCTTGTAATTCCAGAAGACTCCTGTGTGAACGGCTCAAAAATGACTTTTTGAGCATCGGCTTCAATCCCAATTCCTGTATCCTGGACCACGAATTCAAAGCAAGAATCGTCTTTGACCCTCGTGATGATCCTTATTTCGCCTACATCCGTAAACTTGACGGCATTTTCGATGAGGCTTTCGGCAATAATCCGAAACTGATCCTTGTTGATTTTAGGCAAGGTATCTTGCAAACCAGACTGCGTGGTTAGGGTCACGTTTTTATTTTTAGCCACGGCAGACCAATCAGACGCAAGATCCGCTATTTCTGTATCGACGTTGCACGGCTGAACCTCCGTCTCCAATTGGTCTGACAGCAGCGCCGACATACTAATAATTCCATTCAGTGTGCGGAGCAACCGTTGGCTCGACCGTTTTATATGAGAGACCATCTCTAGTTGGTCTTCTTCAACCGTTTCTTCGAGCAGTTCTGTAAACCCTATGATACCTGCGAGTGGGGTCCGAAACTCGTGACTAATATTGTCGAGCATACTGGTTTGGAATTTATTCGTGGACTCAGCCTGCTCCTTCGCTGCGACTAACCTGCTCTCCGTTTCTTGCTCCAACGTGATATCCCGTAAAACAGCGATGCTTCCGACTAATTTTGCACTTTTGTCGAAAAGTCCATGGGGTGACACCCTGAACTTTTTCTTCAATCCAGAACGGTTCAATATGTTGAGGTCGTAACTTTGACGGCTACCAGCTTGCCTGGCTTCAAATTGATTATGAACCAGCTGCCTGTTAGCATCATCCAGCAAATCCAGGAAATTGAGGTTGACCAATTCATCTGCCTTGTATCCCAGCTTAGACATAAGTGTTGGATTTGCGTATTCGATATACTCGTGGTTGTCTAACAGGACCATTCCATCGTTCATCGACTCGACGAGCATCCTGAACCGTTCCTTGCCTTGACGCAACGATTCTTCCGTTTCAACTCGTTTCGTTATATCCCTCTCGATCACGGAGAAATGGGTGACCTCCCCGTGCTGGTTTAAAATAGGAGTGATATTTATTTCACCTGTGTAGAGCGATCCGTCCTTGCGTTTGTTTACAAATTCCCCTCGGTACCTCATTCCTGCTAACACAGTGGACCAGAGCTTTTTATAGACCTGCGGGCTCTGCCTCCCAGATTTGAACAGACTTGGATCGGATCCTATAATTTCGCCAACTGGATATCCTGTCAACTTACTCATTCCCTCATTGGCCCAAATGAACGTCCCATCTTTCGTGGTCAATGCCATACCATCGGAAGTAGAGTGAATGGCGCTTGCAAATAGCTGAATGATTCGCTCATCGTCTGGAGAACGATCTCTCTTAGACTCCATTGCCCACCTTTGGCCTTGCAGAATGAAATAAAGGCCAAAAGACATAACAACAACTTGTACGGCCCAGCCTACGAGGTCAGCTGGGTCCACCCAGCCAATCACACTCACTAGGCCGATCGAAGAAGAGGCAGCGGCGAGCAATTGGGATAACCCCAAGCTCTGCCAAATCCACAAAAAGAATGTGGCAAAAACCGCCAATATCAGCGCATTGAGGACAAATGACGCGGAAAGTCTAACCCGGGATCGTCCGGTTTTTTTCATGGCTCGATACAATTTTACATGATAACATGCTCCTGTCGGTTAACAGTCTCGTATCGTGGGCACTGTTCTCTTATTATCGCGAAATCGCTTGCAAATTCAACTTCGAATCAAATAATACATAGATCTAATTAGATGCCCGTTTTTATGGCATTTCCCCTTATCAATTCTGTTCGTACGTTTCGTCTCTCCGCCATTCTCTATTTTTCTCCTCTTTCTCGTTTCCCGAATGCATTCAGTAGTTCGAACCTTAGGTTTGATCGGAATCTTTATTGCCACACTTCCGGTGCAAGCCCAGACCTTTACGTCCAACACGGCGGCCTTTGATGCTTCGTTTAGCGGTGCCTCGGCAACGTCCATCTCCCTGGCGGACTACAACAATGATGGAAGGCTAGATATTTTCTTCCCCGGCGCACTGTACAAACAGGAAGCGGATGGCACATTTACGAATGTGTTGAAAAACTCGGGCGTGGCCGCTGAGGGCGACCTTCCAAGAGGCGGCGTTTTTGGCGATGCCAATTTGGACGGGTTACTTGATCTCCTTCTTTTCGAGGGGGTCCCCGGCAGTCGACTCTATTTGAATAAGACGGGCGGGAAATTTGAGCTTGGAAATGTTCAAGCCAACCTTCAACTAACCGGGCCTCCGATCGGCGGATTTTGGCGAGATATGAATGCGGATGGGTGGCTCGATTTTGCCGCGATCTATCGAGGTGGGGATCACGCACTCTATCAAAGTTTTGCCAATGCCCGGTTCTCGGAGCAAGGAGCCTTTTTCAACTTTAGGTCGGCCCCAAATGTGTGCTCGGTTGCGCCCGGAGACTATGACAACGATGGCGATGCAGACGTCTTCGTGGCTGGGTGTACTGCCGCAAACGCGTTACTAGGCCTTTCAGGTACTACTCGAGCGCGTTTTCAGGATAGAGCAGCCCAGGCTGGTGTAGCAAGTACTCGGCGTTCGCGTGAAGCGGGGTGGTTCGACTATAACAACGATGGGTGGCTTGACCTCATCGTAGCAAATGAGTACCAAGAGCTTTCCAATTGGGCGGAAAACCTGCTCTACGAAAATCAAACCAATGGTCGTTTTGTAGAGCGAGCTGAAGCGGCGGGCGTATTAGGGCAGCGGCGGCCCGGCTTGAATGGTCCTCTCGCCATCGCAGACTTTGATAACGACGGGTGGCAAGATATTTACCTCCCAGCGGCGGGCGTAGGAAAACTGTACCACAACAATCAGGATGGCACGTTTACCGATGTATACGAATCTGCATTCGGGTTTACGGAAGCGCCTACCGCAATCGGTGTTGGCGACTTCAACAACGACGGGTGGATGGATTTATTTGATCCAAATCACGGAATTATCTACAACAACGGCGGTAGCAATAATTGGGTAACCATCGAGGTGAGGGAAGACGTTAAAAACCGGTTTGGAGTCGGCGCAACGCTGCGTCTTACGGCAAATGGCATCACACAAACTCGGGTTATTGAGGCAGGATCTGGTGGACTAGGGCACGGGGATGTGTTGAAATCACATTTTGGAATCGGCTCCGCAGTACAGATTGACCAATTAGAAATTGAGTGGCCGATGGGAGCGTCTGAAATTTACACGGACGTAGCCATCAATTCCCACCATGTGTTTGTTCAAGGACTCGGCCTTAACGTACCTCCATCGTCTTTTACCCAACTTTCCCCTGTTGAAGCTGGTTACGTCGATCCTGCTGTCGAAACCGTCCGCTTTGAATGGGAGCCCAGTTCAGATACTGAGCCACTGACCTACACACTTAACATTTCTGGAAAGGCACTTTCGCTTTCTTTTCCTGGATTGACAGACACCTTTTATGAGTTACCGGCTGCCCTGTTGCCAGACAACCGAGTCTATGAATGGTCTGTATCGGCAACCGATGGGCACTCGGTTCGCTATAGTGGCGAAGAACGGGTGTTTACCTACGGCCAGCCAGGAAATACAGTCTCTGTGTTCGAGCCTCCTGTCAGCTACAATTTTGGACTTCCAGCGGTGTACGATGGGGTAGCGAAGTTCATAGATATGGATCGTGATGGCGATTTGGACCTTCTTTTTGGAGGACAAGGCACCGAAAACGGCGTGCTCTCCATGTACCGTACAGAGAACGTCAACATTCCGCTTCCCGGCGATGGCGGGGGAAGTTACGTCTTCAAGTCACTCGTGCTCACTCCCATCTATTTGGAGGCCATGCGCTATCCCAAAGTGGCTTTTGGAGACATGAATGGAGATCAGTTTCCTGACCTATTGGTTTCGGGAATTTCATCGATCGATCACACAGTAAAATCCAATCTTTACCTAAACGTAGGTGGCGATTTTCAAGAGGTTACCACCAGCGCAATTCAGCCCGTATGGGGCGGATCTGTTGCGTGGGGCGACCTCGATAACGATGGCGATGAAGACCTCGTTCTGACCGGATCAAGTAGTTTAGAGGCGCCTTTCGTTGTGTCCACCACGATCTATGAGAACGATGGTTTTGGAGGATTTACCGTACGGGAAAGCACCCTCCCCGGGGTCATGTTTGGGGACATCAGCCTAGCGGATATGGATGGGGATGGGGATCTTGATATCGCTATGACCGGGGATCGTGGAAACGGGAATCTTTTCAGCGACATTTTCCGAAACGATGGCGCTCAATTCACCGAGCTTTTCCTCGGATTCCCGGGCCTTGTATCAGGCACGGTGGACTGGGCGGACTTCGACCTAGACGGAGACCAAGACCTATTGCTGTCCGGCGGCAAGATCAGTCCAGAGCTATTTCGGGGCCAAACCCTTCTATACGTGAATCAAAATGGTTCATTCACCCAACATCCGTTTCCGTTTGATGGAGTTATGACGGGCGATGCCGTCTGGGGCGACTACGAACAAGATGGGGATCCCGATTTGTTCGTTGCTGGAAGCTCAAAGCCTTTTGGCTTACCTGTAGCGCGTCTCTTTCGCAACGAAAATGGACAATTTGCGCCGGAATTAGATCTCATTGGAGTGAGCAACGCCAGCGTTGCCTTTGGAGACTACAACGGCGATGGCGACCTGGATCTGATTACCATCGGACGAGATGAAGATGGCAAGATTCGCATCAGCTTCTTGATCAATCAGCAGATTCCGGAGTTAATTCCCGGCCAATAGACGGAAGTACGTATATTCCGTGCTTTAAAGTTGTCCCAAACCTGATTGAGTAACTCGCATGATCGCAAGTATGACTGGCTTTGGCCGAGGAGAAGCCGAAGAGAACGGATATGTTGCCACGGTTGAATTACGCTCGGTGAACAGCCGCTACTGCGAAATTAGCCCGCGTACGCCCAAGTCGATTTCGGACAAAGAGAGTGAGATCCAGCGAACGATCAAGGACGAGTTCGCAAGAGGCCGGATTAGTGTATCCGTTCAAATTGAAGAACCTGTTTCCGAAGTTGCACCCTACCGCGTGAATGCGGTCGCTGTCAAAAGCTACAAAGATTTGCTGGAGGAAGTGCGACGCGCTGCTGGGATCGAAGAACCCGTCCGTTTGGAGCACATCCTTCGCTACCCTGATATAATGGAGTCCATCGATCAGCCCGAACCAGAAGACGATTATGCCTGGATTGCGACACAGGCAGCACTCCTAGATGCCTGCAAAGCCATGCGCGCCATGCGTTTACAGGAAGGAAATGCGCTGCGGAAGGAGTTGGAAGACCGGCTCAACGGAACAGAGGAAAAGCTTCGGGAAGTAGAGCGCCTCGCCCCTATTCGGGTGGTTTCCACCAAAGAGCGCTTGCAGCAACGCCTCTCTGAAGTGCTGGACGATGGCCGGATTGACCCGGACCGCCTCGAGTTCGAAATGACCATGGTGGCAGACAAGTTGGATGTCCGGGAAGAGTGTGTCAGATTAGATTCCCACCTCGTGTTGTTTAGAGAAGCCATCGCTTCGGGCGAACCCGTTGGGCGGAAGCTAAACTTCTTGGCTCAAGAGATGAACCGCGAAATCAATACGATTGGGTCTAAATCGAACGACGCCGAGATGTCTCATCTGGTGGTGGGAATGAAAGAGGAACTGGAAAAGATTCGCGAGCAAGTAGAGAATGTTGAATGACATGGACCAACCGTGCATCATTATCCTCGCGGCTCCAAGTGGATCCGGGAAAACAACCATCGCGGCCAGGCTACTAGAAGAACGGCCCTCGATTTCTTTTTCTGTTTCGGCTACGACCAGGGCTCCACGAGCGCATGAAAAATCGGGGGTTCATTACCACTTTTTAGATGGGGACGAGTTCGAAAAGCGACGCCAGCGGGGCGAATTGCTAGAATCAGAGGAAGTCTACCCCGGCTGCTGGTATGGCACGCTCAAAAGCGAGGTCGATAAATCTTCTAGGCACGCGCCCGTACTGCTCGACATCGATGTGATGGGCGCGATTCGGGTGAAGGAGCTCTACAAGGATCAATGCCTTGCCCTCTTTATTCGGCCCCCATCGCTAGATGAACTAAAAAATCGGTTGTCGAGTAGGGGCACCGAAACAGACGAATCCTTGGCGGAGCGCCTTGGAAAAGCAAGCCAGGAGCTTTCGGTTTCTGACTCATTCGACTTTGTGGTGGTGAACGACAAGTTGGAGAAAGCAGTTGATGACGTAGTTGGCCTTGTAGACCGCTTTACTGAGGCAGCTGCGCCAACGAGCCGATCTTAATTCCAATTCATTCGTTGCAGTTAGCTCAACGAATCAGACCCCTATGAACCAACCACAAGCCATGCCAGCTGCTGCACGCCGTATTTTATTGGGCGTTTCAGGCGGTATTGCGGCATACAAGACAGCTGAATTGGTCCGCTTGTTCAAAAAAGCGGGAGCCGAAGTGCGTGTGGTTATGACGCCCGACGCTTCGCGTTTCGTTACGCCCTTGACGTTAGGGACGTTGAGCGAGAACGAAGTATTCATCGAGATCTTTCCGGAAAATGAATCTGGATCTTGGACGAAACATGTGGCCTTGGGTTTGTGGGCAGACCTCTTTATTGTGGCCCCTGCCACCGCGCAAACGGTGTCTAAACTGGCAAACGGCGCCTGCGATTCGATGCTCACCGCCGTTGCCTTGACCGCTCGGTGCCCGCTCTTAGTGTGCCCAGCCATGGATCACGACATGTACATTCATGCCGCGACCAAACAGAATCTGGAGACCCTCAAGAGCCGAGGCGTCCATGTAATGGACGCCGAACACGGCTCCCTTGCAAGCGGCCTCATTGGTCAGGGCAGGCTTCCTGCGCCAGCTTCAATTTTTGAGCGCGCGCTCGCCATGCTGGCCGAGCGCGCCTCCGAGCGACCGGGGCCGTGGAAGGGGAAAAAAGTATTGGTAACGGCGGGGCCCACAAGAGAAGCTATTGACCCTGTTCGGTACGTATCTAACCACTCAACCGGCACGATGGGCTATGAAATAGCTCGTTCCGCTGCTCGGCGTGGAGCAGACGTTGTTCTGGTAAGCGGGCCAACTGCCCTACAAACACCTGAGCACGTCCGGCGCGTCGATGTCGTGTCTACCAAGAATATGTACGACGCCGTGATGCAGCACCGTGACGCCGACATTGTCATTATGGTTGCTGCGGTTGCAGACTTTACGCCCGCTTCACCGACCACATCCAAAATCAAAAAAACGGACGCATCGCTCGAACTTCGCCTCGAACCGACCATCGATATTTTGGCCTCTTTTGGCGCGCAGAAGGGCGAGAACCAACTTCTTGTTGGATTTGCCCTTGAAACGGATAACGGATTAGAGAATGCCCAGTCCAAATTGAAGCGAAAGCATCTAGATTGGATTGTGTTGAACAACCCAAACGAAGCTGGAGCTGGGTTTGGAACAGGCACCAATCGAGTTACGCTCATTGGCAAGGATGGAACTACGGTCGATCTCCCAAAAATGAGCAAGGACGAGGTTTCTGAGGCGATTTTAGAACATCTAGAGCTGCCGTAACACACCTCCTCGCGGAGTGGATAACTCGTGGATGATGGGTGCGGAGATTGTTCGCAAACTTAATAAATCCAGCTGCCGGTTTAAGGTACTTTAAGAGCATCCAGGCCCCGACCCACACACGACCCAAAGCGTGTCCCTAAAGAGTTCGCCTTGTCCACTGATTTAGATCATATTCGTGCCGCTTTCGAGCATCACATTGCCTTGTACGGCTCGACGCTGTATGATGAGAACGATAACGCTCACGCGCAAGAGACGACTTCCGAAGCTGTGCCCGAGGTCCTCGCTAAAAACGAACCGGTTCCGGACGTCGTCAACGAGCCGGAACCAGTCGCGGAGCGAGTGCCCGAACCAGTGCCTGAGCCCCCCGCAATAAAAAGCCCTGTTCCACCCGCCGAATCACCCCGTTCAACAACCCAGCCCGATATGTACGAGCGTATTGCCGCCCTTATTCCTTCTGATTCTCCATTGCATGCCATGCAAACCTTGGAGGAGGTCTCGGACTATGTGGCGCATACCATGCTCATCGAGTTGGATAAGACCCGATTGAATCCTGTGTTTGGCGTGGGAAATCCACAGGCAGATTTACTCGTGATTGGAGAAGCGCCGGGAGCCGAAGAGGACAAGAAGGGTGAACCATTCGTGGGGCGCGCCGGAAAGCTGTTGACCGATATTTTAGCGGCCATCGGTTTTGAACGGTCTGATGTATACATCGCCAACATTTTGAAAAGCCGTCCTCCAAATAATCGGGATCCGTTGCCAGACGAAATCAAGGCTCACGTTCCGATTCTGCACAAACAAATTGTGCTGATTCAACCCAAGCTTATTCTCTGTGTAGGCCGGACTTCGGGAACGTCCCTCTTAGGGATTGAGTCAACTCTTGGGGATATGCGAGGCATCTTCCATGACTACCATGGCATTCCTGTCATGGTAACGTATCACCCAGCGGCCCTACTCCGGAATTCCAATTGGAAAAGACCAACCTGGGAAGACGTTAAGCTGCTACGCGCCAAGTACGACGAATTAGTGACTTAGCGCAGAACTGACCTGTTTCCTCTGGCCTTTCTTCTCGCCCCAAACACGTTTTGAACATCGACACCGAGCAATGCCTGAATCGTTTAACGAGCCACCATTTAGACCGCAAGTGAGTACGCACTCCTCGTCGAATGTGCCTGCCATTTCCAACTCCTCCTTGCCGGCTGGTCGCATACCGCCGCAAGCGGTACAGGTTGAACAATCGGTATTGGGAGCCATGTTGCTCGAACGGGATGCCATTCCGAAAACGATTGAAATTCTGCAGCGCGGTTCGTTCTACACCGAGCGTCATAACCTCATTTACGACGCCATTCTGAGCCTTTTTGAGCGAAGTAATCCGGTAGACATGATTACCCTCGGCGACGAACTAAAGCGCCGCGGCACTTTGGATCAGGTAGGTGGAGCGTACTATCTCACGGAATTGACATCCACGGTAGCAACAGCTGGCAACGTCGAATACCATGCACGTATTCTAGCGGAAAAGTCGCTCCTTCGAAAGCTAATCGAAACCATGACGACGGTGGTAGGACGCGCCTACGACCCCACGGCCGATGCGTTCGAATTGCTGGATGAAGCTGAAAGTGACATCTTCAAGATTTCTGACTCCCAGCTCCGGCGCGCCGCTACCTCCATGAACGACGTTCTCAAGGAGACGCTCTCTAGGTTGGAGTCCATTCATGGTCGTGAAGGTGGTATTACAGGCGTACCGAGTGGCTTTAAACGAGTTGATCAAATGACGGGAGGGTGGCAGCCATCTGACCTCATCATTATTGCAGCTCGACCCTCCATGGGTAAAACGGCCTTTTCGTTGGCCATGGCTCGAAATGCAGCTCTCGACCTCGAAAAGCCGACCGCTGTTGCCATTTTTTCGCTGGAGATGAGTTCGGGACAGTTGGCCCAGCGTCTACTCACTTCCGCGGCCCGGGTCGACGCCCAGGCTGCTAGAACAGGGCGCCTGAGCGACGACGACTGGCCGCGTCTGGCACGAGCTGCTGGCAAGCTGTCAGAAGCACCTATTTTCATTGACGATACACCCGGCTTGACCGTGCTTGAGCTTCGGGCGAAGTGTCGGAGGCTTAAAGCTGAACACGATATTGGACTCATTATCGTGGACTACCTCCAGCTAATGCACGGATCCGGTGGCGGAAAAAACTCCAATCGAGAGCAGGAAATTGCTCATATTTCAAGGTCTTTGAAAGGATTGGCAAAAGAACTTGATGTGCCAGTGATCGCTCTCTCCCAGCTCAGTCGAGCCGTAGAAACTCGCGGAGGAGACAAACGCCCACAGCTTTCAGACTTGCGTGAATCGGGATCGATTGAGCAGGATGCAGATGTGGTAGCCTTCATTTACCGAGCTGAACGGTATGGAATTACGGTCGATGAGAACGGAAATTCGACTGAAGGTCTGGCCGAACTCATCATCGGAAAACAACGAAATGGACCGATTGGTGATGTATCTTTGGCGTTTGTTCACCAACATGCCCGATTCGAAAATCTTACAACCTATTACGGCCCAACGGATTACGTCCCTGAAACAGGTTTCGATGAAGTGGGAGCTTTACCTCCTGGACCGGATTCAAGTCCTTTCTAGCTTGTATATTTTCGGACCTAACTTCCTGCGCCAACTCGCGCTTGTTCATGATCGACCCTAAGCAGTTTTATCGGAAAATGGATCGAATGCTGGCTAGAATAGCCAGTGAAGGACAAGATGGCCGGTTTTTACCGCGCATCCTGGATGAATTGGTCCGTTTATTTGGGACTGAGCTCAATTTTGGCAACGGTCACATGTACCGCGAATTGTTCGGCGTGTACGAACTGCTACACACCACGGGCTCGGTAGACATTTTTCCTGCGCGGCTCTCGGCCGCAGACCCCGCCGTCTTGAACGTGCTCGCTCACGGAGCTTTTGTGTTCGAGACGCCTAGCGAAATTCCTAAGTGGTTTGCCCCTACACCAAATGATGCTGCCGAGTTTATAGCCTTTCGAATTGATGGCCAGCCAGGACATCGGTACTTGTTTCTCTTTTCCCTTCAGGAAGGTTGGGTCCGAGACGAACTCGCCTTCTGTCTGAATGGGGTTCGGTTTTCACTCAATTACAGATTGAAATCCGATGCTGCGCAAAGCGAGCTAGATACCGCGGCAGCTATTCAAAACAGTCTCCTCCCGCAAAAAGCGCCTAATTTTGCAGGGTTCGACATTGCAGTTCGTTCTCAACCTGCTGAAGCGGTTGGCGGCGACCTCTACGATTTTATCGAGCTTGAGGAGGACATGATTGGCCTCGCGATTGGCGATGCGAGTGGTCACGGGTTGCCGGCAG
Organism: bacterium; assembly: GCA_013204185.1. Classification (GTDB taxonomy): domain Bacteria; phylum Bacteroidota; class Rhodothermia; order Rhodothermales; family UBA10348; genus UBA10348. The sequence goes on from JABMOI010000004.1 coordinate 54,227, forward strand.
CACTCTTGGTTCGAGACGTCTTGATGGGCATCAGAATGGGAGTCGGGTCGAACCTCAAGATGATGTACACGCTGAAAAAGCTGAACAGGGTATTGCACGAAACCACGTTTTCGACGCGCTTTGTATCCGTCTTTTTCTGCGAGTTAAATACAAATGGCGGCTTGCTTTATGCAAACGCTGGGCACACCTCGGGTCTTATTTTGCACGATAATACCATAGTAAAGCTAGATCCAACTGGCCCCATTATGGGCCCCCTTCCCGATATTCCTCTGGAGCGTGGCTTTGCCGACATTCCACCCGGTGGCATCATGGTGCTTTACACCGATGGCATTACCGAACGCATGGAAACGGACGGATCCTATTTCGAAGAGGAAGGGCTTATCCGTTCTATCCTCGAACATCAACATGAATCGGCAGCCACAATTGTAAGCCGGGTGTTCGATTACGCTCTGTCGCTAGACCACCAATCTGACGTCTTGGAGGACGACAGTACGCTCATGGTCATAAAACGCGACCGTTAGCTGGCGGCAGGTCCCGTTTTTCCGCGGATTTTGAGGTTGAGCATCTCGACAAACACCGAGAATGCCATTGCGAAATAGATGTATCCGCGAGGGAGATGAAAATCTAGCCCTTCGCCAATGAGCGCAACGCCAACCATGAGCAGGAAGCTTAAGGCAAGCATCTTCACCGTCGGATGGTTTTCGATGAACGTGGACACGGCCTCGGCGCTAACCATCATGAACAGGACGGCCACAAAGATGGCTGCAATCATGACCGAGATGTCTTCCACCATTCCCACGGCAGTGATAACGGAATCAAGCGAGAATACCAGGTCTAACAGGAAAATTTGGACCAGGACAGACCCAAAGGTAACCGCCTTCCCGGTGCGCGCGTGATCTTCCTCGCCTTCCAGTTTGTTGTGTATTTCGTGCGTGCTTTTAGCCAGCAAAAACAGCCCTCCGCCTATTAAAATGATGTCTCTACCTGAAATGGCGACATTCAACAGCGTAAAAACGGGGGCGGTCAAGCGCATGATCCAGGCCAAAGAAAGCAATAAGCCCACACGTCCAAAGAGAGCCAGTGCCAAACCAAAAAAACGAGCTCGTGGCTGCTCTTCTTTGGGGAGTCTCGATGACAGAATCGAAATAAAAATGATGTTATCCACTCCCAGAACGATTTCTAGGGCGGTAAGTGTTCCAAATGCGATCCATGCGTTAGGATCAGTTAACCAATCAAACATAATCGTCGGCGTTTGTGGGGATCGCCAAATATAGCGCCGAGAATAGGACTTGCGCCCAAATCCAAGTTCGCGTTTATCTAAATGGGCCGCGACGCCAGAAAAACAATCGGGATTTGATAGCTCGAACCAGCTTACGAAATAGGCTCATCATAGGACTTGGTTGTATGGGAAGAATCCACACTCTACGACTGGTTTCGTTGCAAGATGCATCAATCAATATGGGTATCCCAGCGGCCTCGAAATGTCCTCAATATTCCACTCCTGTGTATAGAGTCCGACACTCCCAAAAAATCCGTGTCCGTTCTGCACATTAGACAGCACGCCTGGTTGCGCGAGTACCTCAGGGTCGAACACTCCTTCTGGCGGATTCCAATTGCTATCCAATATCCGAATTCGTAGCCCCATCGCGAACAAATGGTGTGTTCCAGTGGGCGTAAGAAGACCCGTGTCAATGGCCCACTGCACCCGATCCCAAACCTTGGGTTGATCCTCTGAAATCGTGGCTCGAACGCGCCATCCTCCATCCGAAGTCCGCTCGCCCTGCCTGCCATAGGGTACGTAAACGCCTTGCTTCGCAATCCCTCCTTCCCACCAATAAAACACATTGATATCCCAGGGGGATGGAATGCCCGGAATTTCGAAATCCTGATAAACCAGGGTCGAATCATTTTCCCAGACCACGGGCGCTTTGACAAGCAGCGTATCTGAAACGGTGCCAGGTACGGTAGTTTCTGCGGTGGTCATCTTGCCATCAGCCCGAATCACCTCCAGTCGATACGTTCGCTTGGCGTCGATTATAAATGAGCTAGAGAATATGTGCCCATACGTCCCATCTTCCAGCTTCTCGAGATGATAATTCCAACGCCTTCGTGTCCCATTGGATAGATCAACCGAGTACACTTCAGCGTCTATTTCGGCCTCAACAGGATTCACGATGTTCTCTGGAAAACGTGTCACCGGAATGACTCGAACAGAGTGGTTCGAGCTGAGTTGGTCCAAATATCCCCATACAGTGAAGTATTGCTCCTCGTTCTCAAAGGGGTCAATAATAGTATCGCTACAAGCAAGCGAGCCCAGAGAAAGCGCGCAGAAGCAGCTCAAGGCAAGTATCTGTAGCCGATTCAAAACGCGTACCCTAAATCACGAGAAAGACCGCCGATTCGCCATTCTTGGATGTACAATCCGACGCTTCCAAAAAATCCGTACCCATTTTCCACATTGGACAAAACACCCGGCTGAGCAAGTACTTCAGGATCAAAGACTCCATGCGGAGGGTCCCAATTTTTGTCGAGTATTCTGACCTGAAAACCCATCGTAACAATTCCATAGGCACCGCCTGGTGGAATCATGTTAATGCTCTTTGCCCAGTCTAGGCTTTCTTGGACTTTGGGCTGATCTGCAGAAATATTGAGTCGAACGCGCCACCCTCCATCTGGGGTGCGTTCCCCTGGGCGACCGTATGGAATTAGGTATTTAAACGCCTGATCACCGCCTTCCCATCTATAAATGGCTTGAATTTCCCACGGCGATGCAATGTCACGTATTTCCACGTCCTGATACGCAAACGAGGAATCTGCATTCCATACAACCGGACCCCTTACCATCAGGGTATCCGAATCAAGGGACTGAACCCGGGTTTCCGCAGTTGTCATTTTGCCATCTGCTCGGATCACTTCAATCCGATACGACCGTTTGACGTCCACCAAAAAACTGCTTCGAAAAACGTGTCCATAGGTGCCATCACTTAGTTGTGCCAGCTCGTGATTCCACCTTCTTCGCACTCCAGAGGTAAGGTCTACTGAGTACACTTCGGCGTCAATTTGAGCTTCTGGCTGCGTTGGATCGACTATATTTTCAGCAAACCGCGTTACCGGAATGACCCGTATTTCGTGCTCTGTGCTGAGTTCGTCGAGGTAACCCCAAATGGTAAAGTATTTTTCCTCGTTCTCGAACGGATCGATTAGTGTATCGCTACACCCAGACCAGAGCGATAGAGCTACAATTGGAAGAAATAAAATGGCTAGCGTTCGCATGGTGTCCTGTTTCGGAAGAATGAAGCGCAAAGGTCCTTATTTTGGGCTTCATTTTCTCACGTATCTTGGTGTATTGTGGACTGACGATCTTAAACAGTGAAATAAACCCTTCAAACGGAAAACGACGCGCCTGAATTTTCATCCATTCATACGATGCATATGCATAGCTCTTCTCATCCTGAGTTCCTCTGAGGTCTCCTGGGGTCAGTCTACGCAATCCGCCACCGACTCGGAAGCTCTTCGGCAAATTGCAGCGTCCTTTCGGAAGGACTTAGTTCGGAACGCCGGGCAGTTGCCTACTGTTGGGGCGGCAGGAAAAGCATCAGATTCTACGGGCACAATCCTACAATCGCTTGGCCTGCTCGGCGGCCGGCCGCTAATCTATACAACTCACAATATCAAGGCTTCCGCCACGGTTGGCGCCGATAAGCTCAATTCAGGGGGAGCGTCAGGATTGAACTTGGACGGAAAAGGCAAGGTGGCCGGTTTGTGGGACGCTGGAAATGTGCTGACAACGCACCGAGAGCTGATTGGCCGAGCGAGCCAAAAAGACACCACAGCCACCGGAGCAACTCACGCTACGCACGTGGCTGGTACGATGGCGGCAACGGGCGCTTGGACTATCGTTCGGGGCATGGCCCCCGAGGCGTTCGTGGATTCGTACAACTGGATAGACGACGTACCCGAAATGGCTCTCGCAGCAGCGGACGGCCTGCGTCTCTCCAATCATTCCTACGGCGTTCCTCTTGGGTGGACTCCCAATTTCCAGGGTGATGGACTGTGGGGATGGATGGGAGACCCTGCAATATCTGAGCGAGTTGATTTCCATTTTGGATGGTACGATGCGTTGTCCGCAAAATGGGATGCCATTGCAGTTGCTGCTCCTTTCTATTTGATGATCAAGAGCGCAGGAAACGAACGAGAGCAGCAGGGCCCGAGAGATGGAGAGCCACACCATGTGTTTGATAACGGTTGGGAAATAAGCACCCAAGTCAGAGACCCCGATAACAATAAAAACGGTTACGATACGATAGGAGACGCAGGCCTTGCCAAAAACGTACTCACGGTTGGCGCGTCTGAGTCGGCTCCTTGGGGGGTTTATTCGGCAACCGATGTCGTCATGACCAGCTTTTCGAGCTGGGGGCCCACGGACGATGGCCGGATTAAGCCAGATATCGTGGCGCCGGGTGTGATGTTGATGTCAGCAAAAGCTGCCTCGGATGAAGACTATGGTCCATCGAGCGGTACGTCCATGGCCGCGCCCGTCGTAGCGGGTTCCGCGTTGTTACTGCAGGAAATCTATGAACGGGAATTTGGTACGGCCCCGCTTTCATCTACCATCAAAGGCCTTATCGTCCATACAGCTCATGAATCTGGACCAGCAGAGGGCCCCGACTACCAGTTCGGGTGGGGCCTTTTGAATGCAGAGAAGGCAGCACTACATCTGAATCAAGCTAGCATTTCATCCAAATCTGCAGCGCCCATAGAGCCCTTTGCGGCTAAAGTGCTCGAATCCTCGCTATCCGCGAACACCGACCACGAATGGATTGTGACCGTTCGGGAAGCTGGACCTTTCCGGGCCACCTTGACATGGATCGATCCAGCGGCCGAGGTCGGCGAAGCAGCGCTCGACGACCCCACTTTGAAACTGGTCCACGACTTGGATCTACGTGTAACAGGACCCGACGGAGAGCACTACCCGTGGATCCTTGACCCGTCCAATCCGTCACGGGCGGCCGAAAGAGCAGAAAACCGTCGCGATAACGTGGAGCAAGTGTTTTTCATGGCCCAGCCCGGAGAGTATGTGGTTCGCGTGATGTCCCCACCAGCGCTCACAACCCCAGAGCAGTCGTTTTCTTTGCTGATTGGGGAGGCAGAGTCTGCCACAAACCAGACGACCTCCATTTCTGGGCAGGTTGTGCAAAAGAACGTGGGCATTCACGACGTGAAGGTTCAAATTCAGGGCCCAAAATGGACCTGGTTCAAAACCTTGAAGGACGGCGTGTTTCACTTTTCCGACCTAGAACCGGGCGCGTACACCATCATCCCCGAAGATCCGATTTTAACCTTCTCGCCCGCTTCGGTTGAAGTTGTGTTGCCAGGTAATCCTGGTCGAATCGTATTCGAAGCAGAGCCGCCGGTCGAACTGCTTCGAGCAGAGCTCTTTCAAAATCCCCGGCTACTTCACTCGAGAGAATACGAAGTGAGCAAGCCAGTTGTCACGGCGGCTGCGGGAGGGGTGTACGGCCTCACCTTTGTATTCTACAGTGCAAAAGCACCTCTAATTGATGGCTTAAAACTGCAGTTGGACGCGGAATTTGATGGGCGGGTTATGCCCTTTTCTGGTGTCAAGGGAAACCAAATGCAGGAATTGAACATGGACTGGACTCTTTCTGCGATCGATGCTACCCACGTTTCGAAGCGCGTGCCAGCAATTTGGTTTGACGGAGGGGCGCAGGTGCCGTTCGATGCCAAGCTGCCCTACACCATTCGCACGCAGTCCGATCAAATTATCTTTGCAGACACTCTTTCTATTCGTGTCGACCGCCCAGACGATATGGCTCCGATTCCATATCCTTGGTTTCGTCTGCCAGGGTTTAACTATGCACCGCCTGGGGCAGGGATGGAGGTTCGAGTAAGCTATCTCGACGGGAGCCCCATTCAAAACATGACCGCGCTCATGCTCGACCGCGACAACGAATCCGTGATCTTGCATTCGTTTCCGCTTAGAGATTCAGGCAACATCGGAGAAGATTTTGATGTCGTTGCAGGAGATGGCCTTTTTTCAGCTAATTTTACGCCTAGGATAGAAGCCGACTACCGCCTAGCCATCCGGGCCAGGGATGTGGCTGGAAACGAGACTACGTTTATTTCAGACGCTTACTATTCGTCCGTTCCGTTCGCCACAAAAGGCGATCTCTTGTTCTGGACAACCTATGAGCAGGGATCCCGCACGAAGGCTCACGAGGCCGTTTTGAAAGGGCTGGAAATAGAATTCTCCTGGTGGGACGAATTGACCCGCGGGCAGATCAAAGAAAACCAGATCTCTGCCTTTGACCTCTTGGTATGGGGCCGGCACGAAGCCCCGATCAAGAACGAAGCAGACATGACGCTGGCCGCAGCGCACGTGGCGGGCGGTGGAAGTTTGGTCATTCTAGGGCAAAATCCGGTGAACGATGCGTCCCGTGATTGGATGGCGAGCACGTTTGGCGTGCAATTTGAAAAACGCATTGGATCTGGCCGCATCGTTATGGGCGCCAACGAGTTGCAAGGATTTAGCTCGACCTTAGAGCCGTCCGCGGCTCCGTTCGCCATCCGCGCTTCGGGTGGTGCACAGCCGCTACTTGTCTCAGGTTCAGATGTGCTGGCAGTTCAAATAGGCCGAGTCGTGATTTCGACGGTGACTGCCGCCTCCTTGCCCGCCGGTTTGGACCATGAGGACTTTATTTCCCGGCTCCTTTTTCAGGCATCTGGCCACCAAGACCTCATTCCACTGCCCGGAGAGCTGGTGTTTGACCAACTAGTAAACACACAGCTTGAATCAGTATCGGTGACGCTTTCATGGCCGAAGTTGCCCTTCTCGAACTACGAGATTCAAGTCGCATCAAACCTAACTTTTTCTTCTCTTTTCGCGTCGGAAGTGCTGGAAACCAATCAGTATGAAGTGAGGGGACTAAGGCGCGGCACCCAATATTTTGCCCGTGCTCGCTCCACCAATGCCAAGGGAGTTGGGAGTTGGAGTCCTACGCTGTCCTTTTTCAGCCGGCCATCGAATCAGCCACCCTTTTCTTTGGCTTCCGAAGAAGATCTTCAGGTGCTCTTAGACCGGAATGTTGCCCCGTCGCACCTTTCCTTGAGTGGGCTTTTCTCAGAACCGGAAGGAGAGGTGCTTCGATACGAAGTGGACGTGTTTCCTAGTGGGGTCTTTACAGCCCAGTTAGAGGACTCCACGCTCGTTTTTTCTGGCCTCATACCGGGCACAGCCTTCGCCAAGGTTAGTGCATTCGACCCCGAGGATGCCTGGGCAGCGATCACCCTTTCCGTCACAGTAAAGCCGAATATTCCGCCCGTTTACGCAGGAGTGGCTGTTTTTGAATCCAGCCTGTATATGGGCACAACGACCGATCGGCGTTTTCTAGATTCGTTTTCAGATGCCGAAGGCGATTCGCTGACCTATTCCGTGCGCGTGCTGGATCCTTCTATTCTAGATGTTCAGCTCATGCGAGGGGTGGCGCACCTTACCCCTCTGGCTCCAGGAACAGCAACCTACATCGTGGAAGCTTCTGACGGTTTTGAAGGAGGTACGGCCTCATTCTCAGAAATCGTGACGGTTATTCAGAATCAGCCGCCGTTGGTGGTCGCAGCGCCGCAGCCCAATGATTTTATACTGGGTGCGCAGTTTGCCCTGCCGCTCGCACCGATTTTTGAAGACCCCGAAAACGAGGGGGTCGCTTTCAGCTTACTGCGAGATGAGCTAGGAACAGCTTCCATCCGAAACGACAGTTTATTTGTCACGATGGACAAGGTTGGTCACTTTGTGGTGGAGATAGCAGGTACCGACCCTCGGCTGGATGCCACTCCCCTCTCCCTCGAATTCACGGTCAACGACCAAGCCGCGCTAACTCTTACACTCGAAGAGGCGCCCCAGGACTTCAGCATCGCATCTATCTACCCGATGCCATTTTCAGGCAGAACAACATTTGAAATCCACATTCCGGGCTCTGGCTCCCTCGATCTTTCTATCTATAACATGAACGGCAAGCACGTAGCCAGGGTGGTTCAGCAAGAAGTGGACGCAGGAGTATTTGAGTTAACGTGGGACGCACGTACGCTCCCAGCGGGAGTTTACTTCTACCGCGCCTCTTGGTATGTTCATGAGATTCGTGGAACGATTGTTAAACTGAATTAAACGCCATCTTAAACACTGCCGCATGAAACCCTCCTTCCTCTCCCTTCTTCTGGCTTTCGTGCTGGTATCCGGGTGCTCCCCAAGACCCAATTTTGATGAACTCGAGAGGGATCTAACCAGTCTCACCGAATCCTTCGATGGCGTTGTGGGCATCTACATCAAGGACCTTACAACGGGCGAAGAAATTACCATCCAAGCCGACACACTGTTTCCGACGGCCAGCATGATCAAGGTGCCCATCATGCTAACCATATTTGACCGGATTGAGCGCGGTGAGTTAGCCTACCAGCAACCTCTGATTTACAAGGATTCCCTGTTCTATTCGGATGAGGACATCACGGGCGAATTTAAAGACAGTGCGTCGGTCCTTCTCTCCGAAATGGTTGAACTCTCAATCACCAACAGCGACAATACGGCGAGCTTGTGGCTACAGGAATTAGCCGGAACCGGGGTTGCCATCAATGAATGGCTGTCTTCTCAAGGTTTCGAAGGGACTCGAATGAACTCTCGAACCCCAGATCGCAGACCCGACTGGGAAAAATACGGCTGGGGGCAAACAACCCCTCGAGAAATGGCTCAGCTCTTGGAAATGATTCGAACCGGAACGGCCGTAAGCGCAGCAGCCAGCGAGGAAATGTACCGCGTGCTAACCCGTATTTACTGGAATGACACGGCCCTATCCCAGATTCCCCCGACGGTCCAAGTAGCTTCTAAACAGGGAGCGGTTAACGCGTCAAAATCTGAAGTGGTGCTCGTAAACGCACCTTCGGGCGACTATCTCTTTTGCGTGATCACTAAAAACCAAACTGATGAGCGTTGGAACTACGACAACGCCGGAGCTGAGCTCATCCGAGAAGTATCCAAACGTCTCTGGAATGCGTTTGAACCCAACCATCCATACACTCAAGCGAATGGGTATATGCGCTACGTTGGTCCATAAGGAATCCGCCTACTTCAGTAGCACGATTTGTTTGGTTTCGATTCCCAATTCGGTCTCGAGTCGGACTAAATAGGTACCCGATGTGAGCGCCGCTGCGTCAAACAAGATCGAATGTGATCCCGCCTCCACCTGCGAGCCGTTTACAAGCACCGCAACTTCGCGACCCAAGGCGTCGCTCACCGAGATACGCACTGTCATCGCGTGAGGAAGAGCATACCGAATGGTGGTTGTAGGATTGAACGGATTCGGATATGCAGGCTCTAACGACACACTCTGTGGGAGCTCAGCCTCCTCATCCGTTCCGACGGATTGGCTAATGCATGTCTGGCCCTCAATGCACACGATATACAAACCACCCGGATCACTATTCACCGCAATGGCACCGCTACGTAGGTAGGGATAATTACTCCACGTACCATCCCAGACACTCGTAAATGTGGGGGGGTGGGTATCAAAGAACGCCTTTTCAGTCATCGCAGAGGGGTTCGACACATCAAGTACGTGCAGCCCGTCAATGTAGTTTGACTGGTACAAGAGATTGCCTTTCACATACATGTTGTGATCGATACTCGTGTTGGCTGAGAAAAACTCAGTCAGCAACACTGGGTCATCCAGGTCTGCTACGTCCCAGACCATTGTGCGCGTGTTCTTAACCAAGTTGGGCAGGCGAAGCTCATCCAGTTCGTCATTTTGGAACAGATACTTCTGATCCTCAGACAGCCAGGCCTGATGCACATATTGCGCAGAGGCATACGAAGCGACGCCAAGGAAATTTGGCTGGGCTTTATCGGTCACATCGACGATAGAAATGGCGTTTTCATTTGAACTGAAGCATACTTCCTTTCCAACATGGTCTTGGTCAGGACCTTTGTACATCACGCATTGTGCGTCATGAGTGTACCCGCGAGACGTTCTGGCATCAGAAATACAGCCAGCAAAGGTGGGTGCTTCAGGAATTCGAATATCAATAGCGTGTAGTCCGCCGCCGCACGATTGGGCGCCGCGGGAACCGACCGCATACGCAAAGCCGGACTCTTCATTGATCACGATGTTATGGGCAAACTGAATTCCGTAATACGTTGTTACTGGCAACAACACGGTTCGATCACCTGTGTGGCCCCGCAATACAGACAGGTCAATCACTTGTACGCCATAAGGCGTTGGGCCGGAATCGTTTTCGGAAACGATGTAAGCATGGTGTCCATACACTTTGATGTCTCTCCACGTGCTGCCTTTTGTACCTGCTGTTTTGGGAATCAAGGCGATGTATTTTGGATCTGCTGGATTCGTGACATCAATCACCGAAACCCCATCTCTCCACCCGGACAGCACGACTTCCAACGGAGACTCTGAATCAGACCATCCCCAAATGTCATTGAGACCCGTAGCTTGTCCCATGTTTTCCGGTAGCACATGACCCAAAAGGGTTACCGCATTACAATCGTGTTGCTCGCCCGAAGACATAGAAGTCACCTTTCCGGCAACACATGGCACACCCTGTGCCTGCGCTGAAGAAGCAATCGTACCCAAAAAGAGTATGGACAGAAGCAGTGCTGGTAATCGCATTGGGATCAATTTAATGGCGCTAAAAAAAGAGCATCCTGAAAGATACATTCACCAGAGTACCTTTAAACACACATTGGTTCCTGTTGAGTGGTTATTTCTATTGAAATAACACATTTCTGTACGGCATTCCCTGCCGTGAGAAAGGCACCCAACCCTCACAATTGCGCCGCTGAATTATGCTTAATCAGCATCATAGACGTTTTTTTCCTTGGTGTAGTTCTGGGGTTGCTTGTATGACTCACAAATTCAGTTTAGTCCACGTTTTAGTGGTTTTTGTTCTTGTTTTCGTTGCAGCTTGCTCATCGGATCCAACCGATCACGTGTATACCGTCAAGAATGAAGGAGCAGGTGTGGTCATTGTGTTAGGCCATGAAGTGTCTGATTTCGAAACATGGCAAACAGGATTTGAATCCCGGCAGGGGCTTCGAGACAATTTTGGCATCGTAGTCGAGACCATTTTACATGGCGAAGACGACCCTGAAATAGTGTGGATCATTGCCTCGGCGCCTTCGCAAGAGGTTGCAGACTCCTTTTTGGTTGACGTAGGAACTGCTCGAACCATGGAAACAGACGGCGTCATTGGAGAAGTGTACAGCGCCGTTCTGGACAAAGGGTATACGAGCTCAATAGACCCCGCATTATATCCTGAACGCCTCATCGTGCAGCACGCGGTGAAAGACTTTGACGAGTGGAAACAGGTATTCGATGGCCATATTGGCTCACGAGAACGAACCGGCGTGGCGGATATGTTCGTGTCCCATCCCGTTGGCGACTCCACCGACGTGCACATGATGTTTGGGATTTCCAACCCGGAAGAAGCCATAGGATATATGTCTTCCGATGCGCTCCGAATTGCCATGAAATTGAGCGGCGTTGAGGGAGAGCCTCGAGCTTATTTTGTGCGCGTAGCACAATAAGGCGTGGCACAAAAGTCGGAGCCCAACAAGGCGTGGCGCAATTAGGAGTGGCACAATAACGCCCCGCCTGTGGTAGGAAATGGATTGGTTTGGTATGTTAGCACCCGAACAATTATTAGGGTGGCGCAGTGTCTGTCTCTTTCTTCGACCGAATCAAAGTCCCGCACGTTTTTACGCTTCTGACCGGCGTAATCTTGTTTTCCAGCTTGCTCACTTGGGTTATTCCGTCTGGTTCGTATGAGCGAGTACCCATGCAGGTGGGGTCGATGGAGCGAAACGTCATTGTGCCTAATAGCTACACCCAGACCCCAAAGCACTATGCTCTTGATGGCATTCTCTTGTCTAATTCTGTTGAAGGGGCCGCTTCTCCGGTAAGTGCCCAGGGCTTTCTTAGCGCTATTCCTAGGGGCATGGAGGCCGCTGCGGACATCATCTTTTTTATCTTTGTGGTGGGCGGCGTCTTTGGCATTTTGCAGCGTAGTGGCGCCATTGTCTCGGGCGTTCATTCTCTCCTGACGCGGTTCAGGCACTCCGGGACGTTACTCATTGTATTATTAATGTCTGCCATCGCAATTGGCGGCTCGACGCTGGGAATGGGCGAAGAGTTTATCCCACTTGTCCCCCTCTTTCTTATCGTTTCAAAAGAGCTTGGCTACGACCGAGCCTTCGGACTCGCACTCGTTTTTGTGGCAGCTGAAACGGGCTTTGCAGCCTCGACAACCAACCCCTTCACGGTTAACATTGCCCAAGGCGTCGCCGAATTGCCGCTAAATAGCCTGCTCGGGTTTCGCTCTCTCTTTCTTTTGTGTGCTTTGGCAGTGACGCTAACATATGTACTCCGCTACGGCGCCCGCGTGAAAGCGGATCGGTCTAACTCCGTAATGCCAAACGACGCGTTCATATTGCAAGACACGGGATTAGAGGTAGAGGCATTCAATGCGCGTCACCGATGGATTTTGCTTTCGTGCGTCGCCATCTTTGGATTTGTTCTCTATGCCGTGCAGGCCTATGGCTGGTGGATGGCCGAAATGGGAGGAGGCTTCCTGCTCATGGGCATCGTGGCCATCTTCATTTCACGAATGAAACTGTCCGAAGCGGCTAGTGCCATGGCAAAGGGCATGGAAGAAATGGTGGTTGCGGCCCTCGTTGTCGGGTTTGCCAGGGGCGTACAAGTGGTGCTGGACGATGCGCAGGTGCTAGATACCATTGTGTTCTATGCAGCCAACCTGCTACAAAATTTTTCAACGTATGTGGCCGCCATCGGCATGTTCGCCTTCCAGTCCTTTTTGAACTTTTTTATCCCTTCAGGCTCAGGCCAAGCAGCGGTTACCATGCCCATTATGGCCCCGTTGGCGGACGTGCTGGGGCTTTCCAGGCAAGTCGCAGTGTTTGCATTTACCTGTGGCGATGGCCTTTCTAACACCATCATTCCAACATCCGGCATTTTGATGGCTATGTTGGGACTCGCTGGCATCCCGTACGATCGCTGGCTAAAGTTCATGTTTCCCCTCTTCCTGCGGCTTTCGCTCTTGGCTGCCCTCTTTCTTACCGCCATGGTAGCGTTTGGAATCGAGTAGTGCCTCCCACCCATTCGCCACATCCCACCTTTTTGCCGCCTCCCATGACCATCATAACGAAGGAGAACCTGGATACGCTCGAAGTATACTGTTCTTGCGGCCACAATCTCAAAAGTGTCTGGATTAGCCCGCGAGCCAAGCATAGGCCTATCAAATTTTGGTACGCTATCTTTTGGGGTGTTTCAGGTGGAAAACCCGATCGCATCGAGTGGGCATGCCGGCTGTGCCATGAAGTGGTTGGAGAATCTACAGATCCGGAACACTTGCTTCATTACAGACATACCTGAGTTCTATTTGGCAGTTGCACCCCTCTGCCTACAGCCCGCGACCTAACCAGAGCCCTCGACCCGCCCGTATCCATGCCAGAAAACAGAACGTATTCGGAAGAAGAGATAGCTGCTTTGCTTCAACGCTCAGCTCAATTGCAGGCTGACGACGCTCGATCCGAAAAAAAGTCCCAATCCGCCGGTCTGACACTCACCGAACTGGAAACAATCGCCACAGAATCGGGCCTAGATCCCTCTTATCTGCACCGTGCTGCCCTTGAAATGGAGGTGTCCAAGGGTAAGCCGTCCATGCCCAAAAAGTCAGATACTCACATCTACGTAGATCGCGTTTTTTCAGGCGAGTTGACCGATGAGATCTGGGAAGAGATTGTCTTTGAGCTGCGCCGTAAGTACGAATCTAGTTCGTCAGATTTATATGGATCTACCCTAGGAAAAGGTATTACGGAGCAAATTGGTCGGTCTAGAGAATGGCGTATTACGAGTTTCTCTGGAGTCCAAACAATCGTATTGTTTCGACCGGCCAAAAAAGGAACGCGAGTGGAGCTCAGCCAACGTGTAGGTGTTGCAAGTACCAAGGTTGAGTCTATTCTGTACGGCGCTTTTACCGCCTTTTTCCCGGCGCTCATCGCCTTGGCTGCTACGAAATCCTTGGCTTGGGGAAGCGCTTGGCTTTTAGCGCTAACGGCCCTTTTAATTCCCGTCGTGTACTACTTAGACACGTTGTGGAGAAATAAAAAACTGCGCCAACTGAACGAAACGGGCGACCGCCTGATTGAAATGATGGAAAACCGTCTGGCTGAGGGGTCATCAAATGCTGTTCCTTTGGAGGCTTCGACCGGTGGGGATTCTCTTCGCGGGGACACGATCCAAGAACACAAAGAAGCTTCCAGACTAGATATTCCCGAGTTGGAAGAACCTCATTTGGACCCCGTCTCTACTCGTTCACGCGCAAAAGAGTAGTCATTCTTGCCAGCAGAGCTGGCTTACGACCCTCTTTTTTTGGCAAATTTAGCCGTTTGTGTTACCAAATCGTTATCTGAATGTTACCATTTTCATCGGTAACACTGTCTTAATGTTTGCTCGGTACGTTTTGGGCGTCACTATTGTATGTCACCCGAAACCCATTTCGCTTCGCCGCCAGCCGTCCTTCATCCTGAAGCCGACCTTGCTAGGCCCCTGCGAAGCCTCTAATACCACATTTGAGCACGCTCACAACTATGACCTCACATACCCAAAAGGCCTCCGTGTGGAGCGTCTTTGTTTTTCTATTTATGCTCGTTCCGGTCGCATCGGTACAATTTGCCTCGGCTCAAAATGCCTCAGCTCAAAATACCGCGGCCGAAAAAGGGAGCATCATTGGGACCATTATCGATGGTGATTTCGGAGATACAATGATTGGCGCCAACGTCGTTGTGGACGATGGCTCATTGCGCGGTACGACCACCGATATGAACGGATATTTTGAGATCAATAATCTTGCGGCTGGTTCGTACGACATTCGAATTTCCTTTATTGGCTACAACACGGCGGTTGTTACGAATGTCGAAGTTGTTTCAGGCGAACGCACTCGCATCGAAGTAACCCTCGAACCAGAGTCGTTTGACTTGGGCGAAGTGGTGGTCGAGGCGCGTATGATTTTGAACAATGAATCGACCCTGCTGAGAGAGCGACAAAAAGCTGGGGCGGTTAGCGACGCCATCAGCGCGGAGTCCATCAGCCGTTCTGGGAGCTCAAACGCTGCTGATGCGATGAAAAAGGTTACCGGCGCTTCTGTGATTGACGGAAAGTACGTCTACGTCCGGGGGTTAGGCGATCGATACGCATCCACGCAAATGAACGGAATTGAACTTCCGTCGTCAGACCCGGACAAAAAATCAGTGCATTTCGACCTCTTTCCTTCGGAAATGCTCGATAATATTGTCACCATCAAAACCTTCACGCCGGACAAACCGGGTAATTTTTCTGGTGGTCTCGTGGATATCGGTACGAAATCCTATCCAGACGAACTGAATGTAAAATTTTCGTTCTCGTCATCAGCTAATTCCAAAACTCATTTTGGCTCTGATTTTTTAGCGATGCCTGGTGCAGACTTTGGTATCAATGCTTCTGCCGGTTCAACGTTTGATTTGCCATCCATTTTAACTCCGAACGAATTGAACTTGCCATCTGTTGTTCGGGCTCGCCGAGATGCAACGTTAGCTGCCACCCTGGATGCCGCTTCCAAAGCATTCAATTCAAACATGGTAGGAACGACTGCAACTGCTCCAGTCAACACAAAAGCGGCCCTAACTATTGGGAATCGGGTGGATCTATTCAACCGTCCTCTCGGATTTGTAGTCAGCGCCTCTTACAGCAATTCAGCGTCTGGCTACAACGATGGAGATATTGGCCGCTACTCTTACTCGGGCACGGTACTCACTCCGGACGTGTTGTTCAACGAAGTTAAGGGCACCGAAGAAACGAGCGTAGGCTTGCTAGCCACTTCAAATTATAAACTGTCCGGGAATCACGAAATCGGGGCGACCGGCATGTTCTCGCGCAACGCAGAATCCCAAACCCGTTTTCAAATTGGAACGTGGCCAAAGGAATTTGGAACTGAGCCTGGGCTTCTGTTTGTCAACAATGCACTGAAATACAGTGAGCGGGACTTGTATTCGGGCCAATTGCGAGGAAAACATTATTTCCCTTTCCTAGCCAAGAGCACATTGGAATGGTCTGGAGCCCTGTCTTCAACGACCCAAAACGAACCAGACACACGCTTTTTTGCCTACACCGAACGCACAGATCCGGCCGGAGTCAGCTATTCTGCGTCTTCCTCAGGGTTTTCCGATCCTTCTCGATACTTTCGGGACCTAACCGAAGAGTCTTCTTCTGTCCAGATGGACCTGTCCTTTCCAATCAAATCGTGGACGGGGGCGGCAGGCAACATCAAAGTGGGGTCCTCTCAGCAAAAAGCCGATCGCTCCTTTAATGAACGAATTTTTGTCTACTCCCTTGGTGTCCCTTTTACAGGGGACTCGCGCGAATTCTTCGGTCAAGAAAACCTTGGGATTCTAAGTTTTGACGACAACCGAAACCAATATGCTTTCGGAAACACCATCCGGGATGGTAGCAAAAAAAGGAACAATTACACGGGCGATCAAACCATTTCGGGCAGCTATGCCATGTTGGAGCTTCCCTTAACGGATTGGATGCGAGTTGTTGCTGGCGTCCGGCTAGAATCAACAGATCTAACCGTTGTAAGCCAAGATTCAACCGTTCAACAAGGTTTGATCAACGAAAACGACGTGCTTCCCTCGGTGAACCTAGTTTTTCCCGTGTCTCGCACAATGAACATCCGCGCCGCGTTTACCAAAACGCTGGCTCGGCCTACGTTCAGGGAAATTGCGCCATTTTCTAGTTTCGACTTCATTTTGGGCAACTACCGTATCGGAAACCCAGACCTCGAGCTAACCCGCATCACAAACTATGACCTCCGATGGGAGTGGTTTAGGAAGCCGGGCGAAATCGTGGCTATGTCGGTTTTCTACAAAAACATGGACAACGCGATCGAAGAAGTCATTATTGGGGGCACCAACGGACAGCTACAATACCAAAACGTGGACCAAGCGACCATTCTGGGAGCTGAAATTGAGTTCAGATCAACTCTTTCTGGCATTCCACTACCTGCCTTTGACCATTTGAGCCTAGGATTGAACGCATCATTCATCAGTTCAACTGTTGACATCGCAGAAACCGAGCTTGCCGTCAGAAAAGCCATCGACCCAGACGCTTCTTCCACTCGGGACCTCCAGGGCCAGTCGCCATTTATTGTAAACGCCGATCTAACCTTCGACCATCCTGAAAAACAACTCACCTCTTCTCTTTATTTCAATGTGTTTGGCCAGCGTCTTTCAAGCGTGTCACTGGGTGGAACGCCTGACGTGTTTGAGCGGCCTAGCCCGCAGCTTGACTACACACTGTCCAAAGGTTTAGGAAGAGGATGGGGCGCAAAATTGTCGGTCAAAAACGTACTGAATTCGGCCTTCGAACAAACGTATCGTTTTGGCGGAGAGGACTTTACCTACTACAGCTACAACAAAGGACGCTCCTTCTCACTCGGCTTCACGTATCAGCCGTTTTAGTAGACGGTAGCTCCCTGCAGCCAGTTGCTCCCTGCAGCTGATTGCGCGCCTCTAAAACCGTCCTTTTTAGAACCGTGACATGATTTGGTCGGCTTGTACGACTGAATGAACGATTGTGCCTTTTTTTGGCTTTAAACGCTGTTTTGGGGTTAACAATTCGTTATCACACTGTTAACAATACCGAAACATAAAGGGTGTTAACTGCTCCTATTTTTGCTGTCGAATCACATGCAGCGATGAACAGGGCGCCCGTGCCCGGCACAGTGAATAAAGGCCACTTTCCGCTTCGCGCTGCCATCCATTTCGACCAACCCACTGACTCAAAACGTCTATCATGAATCACAGAGTTACTACTCTTCTTGTCTTGTGCTTTGTTGCCCTTTTTGGCGCATCAAGTGTACAAGCTCAGGTTACCATCAAAGCGGATGTCACATCGAATACGCTTTGGACCTCAAACAATACATACCTATTAGACGGATTGATTTTCGTCAATGAAGGAGCCACGCTTACCATTGAGCCAGGAACGGTTATCAAAGGTCTGGAGCAAGGCTCAATCACTACGGGCGATGGCGCTTCAGCTCTCATCGTGCGCCGTGGCGCTAAGATCCACGCCGAAGGAACGGCTGCTGCGCCTATAGTCTTTACCTCTGAACTCGACGATGTGGCAAACCCTACCGACCTCACCCAG
>JABMOI010000028.1 GCA_013204185.1 bacterium
GAGGACAGAAGAGTCGGATCTTCTTAAAATTTTTTCGGCAACATGACCCAATAAGAAGTCTGCATCATTAGATACCCCGTGCCCATTCATTACAATTAAGTCAATGGGCTCCCTTCGTGCAAAATCCAAAATCTCTTTGATAGGTTGGCCTGCCACGACATGGTTGTGCCAATGGATTTCGGTTGCTTTGATTGCCGTTTGAAGTCGTTCCAATTCGGATAAGGCTTCAGATTTGGCCTTTTCGATTTCCTCCGAATTAGATGGGTCGGGTTCTGTTTTACCAAACAACATAGGAGAACGAGGTTGCTCCAACACGTGTAGACAATGCACTTTGGATCCAAACATTCGCACCAATTTGGCGCCCATTCGTAGTTGTGAAATAGAACGGTCTGAAAAATCCATCGGGATCAGCAAATTCGAAAAACCAGTTGGAGTTTCTACGGGCTCGTCTTTGCGAATGGTGAGGATGGCGCTCGGAGACCATCGAGCAATTTCCTCGGCGGTACCTCCAAATATTTTTCGGCCTAGAATAGAGTGAGCGTGCGTTTCAAGAAGAATTAGGTCGACTCCGTTCTGAATTCCGAACTCAACTACTTTTGATGCCGTCGGCCCTTCTGGTAGGTGATGGTGAGTTATCGTGCGCTCCGTATCCGCTTCTGGCTCTGCTTTTGGAAGTGGCTCAAAACGAGTGGTGTCTTCGTCTTCTGCAAGCATCCACATGAATCGTTGCTCGGGATTAGAGCTTCGATGTTCTTTGTGGACCAATAACAGCTGGCTATTGAATTTGCGAGAAAGTTCTACTGCTTGGTCCAAGATTCGCTGATGGGGCGCGAACGAGGTCAACGGCACAAGCATCTTTCGAAATTGAAGCATAATAGATATGTGAGGACTCGAAGGGCTCAATTGAGGCAGACTGTCCGTCTCAATTTAGTCCACAATGTAGTCCATATCTACTTTCAATCTAACGTCAAATTCGCTCTAAAACGAAGGAAGGATCGGTGAAAGAGCGTATCTTGATTGTTTCTACCAAATTGAACTCAATACCTGGATCTATGGCATCCTCTGCCGAAGGAAATTCGCTCGCTGAACGCGGTAAATACGACCCTGCCGCAATCGAACAAAAGTGGTACGCGCATTGGGAAAAAAATCAGTTGTTTTTAACTGATTCAGCTTCTGAAAAAGAGCCACATGTCATTGTGATGCCGCCCCCGAACGTCACGGGTAGGTTGCATATGGGTCATGCACTACAGGATACCGTTCAAGATGCCCTCACGCGTCTTCGCCGCATGCAAGGGTTCGAATCGCTATGGGTTCCTGGAATGGATCACGCTGGGATTGCGACCCAAAACGTGGTAGAAAAGACCATCAAGAAGACCGAGCACAAAAACCGACACGATTATGGTCGGGAAGCGTTCATCGACAAGATATGGGAGTGGAAAGAGGAGTACGGCGGAATCATACTCGAACAAAAACGCCGTCTCGGGGACTCGTGTGATTGGTCCAAAGAACGATTCACGATGGATGATGGATTTTCACGTGCCGTTCAGGATGTGTTTGTCAGGCTTTACAACGACGGGTTGGTTTACAGGGGGGAATACCTGATAAACTGGTGCCCTTCTGACATGACGGCCATTTCCGACGAAGAAGTGGACAACGTCGAGCGAAAGGGAAGTTTGTGGTATATCAAATACCCGATGGTAGATGGCAGTGGCTTTATAGAAATTGCAACCACACGGCCAGAAACTATGCTGGGCGATAGCGCCATTGCGGTCCATCCAGAGGACGAGCGCTACACGCATTTGATTGGCAAACACGTACGGGTGCCGCTTACAGACCGTACAGTGCCCATCATTGCCGATGAATATGTCAAAAGTGAGTTTGGTGCCGGAGCCCTAAAGGTGACTCCAGCCCACGACAAGAACGACTTCGAAATCGGGAGAAAGCACGGGTTGGAAATCATCAATATGATGAATTTCGACGCCACGATCAACGAAAACGGTGGTGCTTATGAAGGCATGGATCGTTTTGATGCCCGGAAGAAAATGGTTGAAGATCTTGAAGCACAGGGCTTCTTGGTTAAAATTGAGGAATACGCTTCGACGGTTCCCATTTCTAGCCGATCCAAAGTCATTATCGAGCCGCTCATTTCGAGGCAGTGGTTTGTCAAGATGAAGCCGCTAGCAGAGCCGGCCCTCGAGGCGGTTCGCGACGGAAGAATCAAATTTCATCCTAAACGATGGGAAAACGAGTATTTCCGTTGGTTGGAAAACATTCGCGATTGGACCATTTCTCGTCAGCTTTGGTGGGGGCACCGGATTCCGGTGTGGTATTACACGACAGCAGACGGTGAGATTGACGAAACGCGCAATTTTGTCGTTTCAATTGATCAGCCAGAACCGGGAATGGTTCAGGATGAAGACGTGCTAGACACATGGTTTTCGTCGTGGCTATGGCCTTTTGCAACCCTAGGATGGCCTAACGAAACGCCGGACTTGAAGAAATTCTATCCTGGCAGCGTGTTGGTTTCGGGTTACGACATCCTCTTCTTCTGGATCGCTCGCATGATTATGGCGGGCCTCTATTTCATGGGAGATGTGCCGTATCGGGATATCTTCATCACGGGGATGATTAAGGATAAGCTCGGCCGATGGATGTCAAAATCTCTCGGAAATGGTATTGATCCGCTTGAAATGATCGATCAGTACGGAGCCGATGCCGTCCGTTTCAGCCTTACCATTCTGTGCGCCCAAGGTCAGGATATCAAGCTTGATCCGACCAAGTTCGAGATGGGTCGCAACTTTGCTAACAAGATCTGGAACGCGTTCAACGTGTTTGGTCAGTTTATGGAAGAGGGGCGGGACTACCGCCGCAAACGCTCATTTGCCGAGTTGGATTTTGCGGAAAAGTGGATGCTCACGCGGCTAAACCAGACCATAGCCGAAGTCGAAGATGACTTATCTAAATATCGATTAAACGACGCTATTACAGAGATTTATACGCTGTTCTGGGGCGATTATTGCGATTGGTACCTCGAGTTAATTAAGCCAACGGGTGGTGTTGCAATGGAAGAAGATCGGATTGCTTTGGCAGTCGAGATCTTTGAAACAATGCTACAGCTTCTACACCCATTCATGCCGTTTATCACCGAAGAGCTTTGGACGCACGTTCGCCCTAGGCAAAACGGAGATACGTGCATGATGTCCTCCTGGCCGGTTCAAAATGCAGACGAAATGGATCCTGAGCTAGCTTCCCACTTTTCGACCATGCAGGAGTTAATCTCTGGGATTCGGAATATTCGGGCGCAATACAACGTGCCGGCAAGCCAGGACATATCCGTGTTGTTACAACTTGAGCCTGCTTTGCTAGAGCCGGTCGAAGGGCATCAAGCCTACTTCTCGAAGTTAGCCCGCGTTTCAGATCTGCAGTTTTCCGCGACGGCTTCCCGTCCACCTGCCTCCGCGTCGGCGGTGGTTGGCCGCAATCAAGTGTTCGTTCCACTTCACGGGATGATTGATTTGGGACAGGAACGAGATCGATTGACGGCTGAAATTGCTCAAAAAACGGCTTTCATGAAGTCAACTGAGTCAAAGTTGGCGAATGAGAATTTCGTTTCGCGCGCGCCTGCAGATGTAGTCGAAAAGGAACGGGCCAAATTATTGGAAACGGAAGCCGAGTTGAAACGACTCCGCTTGTCACTTACAGAGCTTGAGTAACCATGCATCTTGATCCGAGAGCAGTGTTTCTGCACTTCCGCGGGTCAGTTTCACGTACGTTGTTGACTCCTAGATTATGCTGGCCGTCTTCCGGGGGGCGGGTATTGATTTTGTTTATCATGTTGACCTCGATGGGGTGTCAGGACCAAACGGTTACCACCGATGCCAATCAGAGGGTTCGAGTCAGTAACGTCACATACCAGTTGGTTGAGGGAGGCGCACGTATCCTTAGAGGCGAGCTTAAAAACTTGTCGGACCAACGCATTCCTGTAGCGCAAATCGATGTGTCCTTGTTTGACGCAAACAACAGGAAAGTGGAATCTATGATGGTTTTGGTACGGGACATTGAACCAGGCCAAAGCGTTTCCTTCAGGGAGCCCGTCCGCAGTAAGTTTGACATTCGCGGAGCGCGAGCACGAGCGGTATTTGTCCCATAGCGAGACACTGAGTAGGTCGCGGCCTCTTAATTGCGGTTTTCAGAGCAGATCGTAGCAAAAATTGTACATTTGAACGTATCAGCTAGTGGAGGACCCTGTCTTCTAGGCTCGGTTGTTTAGAAGGCTCCATGGTCTAGACGGCTCCATGGTCTTCTAAGCTCCATAGCGTGTTTACCTGAATTAACTATTTCGCTTTCGAACCCCTCGTATGTCGACACCGACGCCCATAGCACCAAGCGGATTTTCGTTTGAAAATTCCATTGCAGTTGAGCCAACTGACAGTGGATACGGAGCGGCCCGTTCGTTTACGCTGGCGGATTCGTTTTATGACGCGCATGCGAACGACGTCTTTCTGCCTCGGAAAGAACAACCTATATCGGTTGAGCCCGTCGATTCGAGTAAACCATCACCTAGGTATACATACGAACCTGAAGTTGCGCTTGATGAACTAAACTCGGAAGCTGATTCTCTTGCTGGGATGCCCTCGCTTTGGCCAGATCAGACACAGGACAAAAATAGACCACCTGCCTATTTCGTTGCGCAGCCAGTTGCCACACCAACGCAAGCAACTCTACCTGCCACCGTTCGTGTGCAAGAAAAGATAGCTCGTAGACACATGTCTCCAGAAGCTAGGATGGAAGACTCCTTTCGGATTCCTGTAATCGCGACCATCGTTTTTGTGATTACCATGATTGCCATTTTCTATCTGGGCAGCCAGGTTGCTGGATATTATGCTCCCGTGGTTCAAGGCGATCAGGTTGAGTTTGTGGGCCGCCCGAAATAAATTTTTCAACTTTTTTCGTGCGAAGAACAGGTTTTTTCTTGCGAAGAACTGGAATTCAAGTACATTTACACCCGTACGCGTCCCTTTAGAGGTGGACGTACGTTGTGTTGTCGATATCAGAAATCAGCTTTCTAAAGCTGCATCCCACAATCGAAATGTATTCTCGCCGAGCTTTTTTGGGCACTATGGCCCGTCCAGCAGCAGCCTCGATGGTAGCCGCCACGTTCAACCCTTTTGTAGTTCCTCATTATTTTGAGCGCCTGGCTTCGTATACGGGTACGCCCGAAGCCATTGCGAAGGACGAGTCTTTTTGGATGGATATCCAGCAAGCATTTACGGTTGACAGGTCTTTAGTCAATCTTAATAATGGCGGGGTAAGTCCAGCACCGGCAATCGTTCAGAACGCGATGAAACGCCACCTGGACTATATGAATGAAGCTCCAGTTTACACGATGTGGCAGGTTCTTGAGCCGCAACTTGAGGGAGTCCGTCAACGTTTGGCGCGCGAATTCGGAGCCTCTTCTGAAGAAATTGCATTTACTCGCAATGCGTCCGAAGGATTGCAGATCTGTCAGAATGGAATTGACCTCAAGCCGGGCGACGAAGTGTTAACTACGACCCAGGATTATGGTCGGATGGTCAACACGTTCAAGCAGCGTGAACGAAGAGAGGGAATCGTTCTCAAACAATTCCAGATTCCGATTCCCGCCGAAGACCCAGCTGAAATTATTCGGCTGTTTGAAGAAAACATCACGCCAAAGACAAAATTGATTCTGATGAGTCACATCGTCAATCTAACTGGGCAAATTTTGCCGGTTAAAGGTGTGGTTCAGATGGCCCGGAAAAAGGGTATTCCTGTTATTGTGGATGGAGCTCATTCATTTGCTCATTTTGAGTTCAAACATGAGGATCTGGACTGCGACTATTTCGCAACGTCACTGCATAAATGGCTCCTAGCGCCCATCGGGACCGGAATGTTATATGTCCGGAAAGAAAAAATTAAAGACCTTTGGCCGATGCAGGCATCTGCAGAGGCTCAGGATGACAATATTCGGAAGTTTGAAGAGATCGGGACGCATCCGGCAGCAAATCACAATGCCATTTCCGAAGCGTTGACCTTTCACCAGGGCATCGGTGCGGCAAATAAGGAAGCTCGTCTAAGATATTTACGTGATACGTGGGCAAATCGGTTGCTTCAGCATGATCGTATCAGGTTGAATACTAGCTTGGACCCAGAATTTTCATGCTGCATCGGTAATGTCGATATCGACGGTATTGATACGTCTGCTGTTGGGAAATACATGTGGGACGAGCACCGCATTATTATCACTCCCATCAAGCATGCTGAGTTCGAGGGCGCACGCGTGACGGCCAATGTGTACACGACAATGGAAGAACTCGACAGGTTCTGCGACGCCATGGAGCATCTAGCAAACAACGGCATGCCTTCAAAATACTTGTAGCGAATGAGGCAAGAAAAGCGCGTTGCGCTAATCGGTGGAGGACTTGTTGGCCTAAGTACGGCTTATGCCATCTCAAATCGGTGGCCGGATGTACACATTGACTTGTTCGAGAAAGAAGACCGAGTATCAGCTCACCAGTCGGGCAGAAATTCGGGGGTCATCCACTCTGGTATCTACTATAAACCGGGGTCACTGAAAGCCCAGCTGTGCCATGAGGGCCGCAGCAAACTGGTTGATTTTTGTAGCCGTGAAGGGGTTGTATTCGACACCTGTGGTAAACTCATTGTCGCAACCACGCCGGATGAGATTCCGCGGCTTCAACATATTTTTGACCGAGGAAAAGAAAACGGTGTTCGATGCACCCTCATTTCTGCCGAAGAGATTTCAGAATTTGAACCTCATGCCACCGGTTTAAAGGCCATTCATGTTCCAGATGCAGGGATCGTTGATTTTCCAGGAGTCGCTCGGCGTTTGCAAGCCATATTGGAGGAAAAAGGACATTCTATCTTTTTGAACTCTCCTGTCGATTCCCTGTCCGAGTCAAGCGACGGATCCTTCTTGACGTCCCTAGGGAGGTCGCATGCCTACGATTTGATTATATCCTGCGGGGGACTTCAATCGGACCGACTAGTCAAGCTCTCTGGAGCAATAACCGACTTCCAGATCGTTCCTTTTCGGGGCGTTTACTATGAGTTGACAGCCGAGGCGAGGCATCTTTGCTCAAATCTGATTTACCCAGTTCCAGATCCAGCCTATCCTTTTCTTGGCGTTCACTTTACGAGGATGACAGACGGACGCATTGAGGTTGGCCCCAATGCCGTCTTGGCGTCTGCTAGGGAAGGGTATTCTCTCAAAACATGGAACGCGCACGATGTGATGGAGGCGGTACGGTTCAAAGGATTTCGGCACTTGGCTCGAAATCATTGGCGCCAAGGACTTACCGAGCTTCACCGGACGCTTTCAAAAAACGCGTACCTAAAAGCTTTAAAGACGCTCGTACCTTCGATTCGGGCACAAGATCTCATCCCTTGCCGTTCTGGCATTCGTGCTCAGGCCCTTCGTAGCGACGGATCGATGGTGGACGATTTCGTGATTGTCGAGCAGCCTCACATTGTTCACGTATGCAATGCTCCTTCGCCTGCCGCCACAGCCTGTTTGGCCATTGGAGATTCGATTGCTGACCGCGTAGAAAGCAGACTTAATTGAAATAGGGCGGGGCGCTTCCAGCGCCCCGCCCTATAACAAATCACTATTAAGCAATAAAATTTAGACCTTCGCTTCCGCTTTGGCATCCAGGCTCATTGGGCCGGCTCCGAAATAGGAAATAAGCAACGCTGCACCAGCTAGAGACATATCCTTCATAAACATTGTCATGGGAATCATATCATCTCCGGCACTAGCCAACTGAGGTGCCCATGTTAAAAATGTAGTTGCCAAAAGGAAAACAGCAAGGGCAAGGGCAGCAAGTTTCGTTTTATATCCTATTAGAACGGCAATTCCGCCAACGATGAGAAGTATACCCGTGGCCAATACAATCAATCCGGGGAAAGGAAGAAAGGAAGGTACCATGCCATTCATGGTGTCTCCTGCAGTCAGGTGATTCATTCCAAACAGGATAAACATGATGGAAAAGAGAACTCGCCCTATAAGAGGTACATATTTCATAACAATCTCAGGTTGTTGAAGGTGTCGAAACGCTACGCCGCGAGGGACGAAATTGAGCGCTTATAATTGATAACTGGATTGGCGGCTAAAACAAGGGTCAACCTGTAACACAGGCTCCTGTGTGCCATCCAGTAAGAAGTACAATACTTCATTTCCTTCTAATATGTGGCTCGAATAACCAATCAGTTACAGTTAGACGTGGATTCTTTAAAGAAAGGAGTCGGAGGCTGGCTGCTATTAGCTGTTTAAACGATCATTCTCCAGATTCTGGACTGAAGCAGTGTCAATCTTTTCGTGCCTTCATTATCTATATTGATGGCAGCAATAGAACCCGAAAATTACATGCTGCTTTTTTCTCAGTCCAAACGCTCCAAACTATCCAAACGATTTAAGAAGCCGGGATTGGCTCCGGGAACGCTTGTGTATACAGGCCGAGAACGTGTAGAACCAGCCCAAATTACGCTTTTTA
>JABMOI010000029.1 GCA_013204185.1 bacterium
CACATATAGAATCGCCAGGGGCTCATGTAAAAAATTCAGGAGGTGTTTAGATGGCACGTGGAGTAAACAAGGTGATCTTGGTCGGAAATCTCGGCCAAGACCCAGAATTACGGTATACAGGTTCTGGTACGGCGGTATGCAATCTTAGAATTGCAACCAACGAATCGTATAAGGATGCGAACGGCGAATGGGTCGAGCGCACTGAGTGGCACAGCGTGGTCGCTTGGAGCCGGTTGGCAGAAATCTGCAACGAATACCTTAAAAAAGGCTCTCAAGCCTATTTTGAAGGTTCGCTTCAGACTCGCTCGTATGACGACAAAGACGGAAACACAAAATACGTTACCGAAATCAAAGCCAAAGAGATGATGATTCTCAGCGGTCGTGAGTCTGGTGGTGGTGGTGGTGGTTCCTACGACGGCGGTTCGCAGAGTAGCGGCTCGTCTAATGGCGGCGCTCGGAAGGCTGCGGCTCCTGCAGCTGCTCGCGCAGCAGATTCGGGCTCAGCGGACGATTACACGTTTGAACCAGACGACGATCTACCGTTCTAACAAATTCAGATCGATTTTAGGCGCGGCGATGTACACATCGCCGCGCCTTTTTAGTATGTTAGCTCACTCGGAGCTATTTGCGGCTTGCATTTAATCCTTCTCTTAAGGTTATTAGGTGCGCTCACTCGATAAAATCTTCCTTTTGGGGGATCTCCTGTTTGATCTGAGCCTTCGTAATCCCCTCAATCCAATACTAATCATCACATGGCTACAGCAAACCGCGGTCAATGGAGCGGAAAAACTGGTTTTATCTTAGCAGCCGCAGGCTCTGCAATCGGCTTAGGTAATATTTGGCGCTTCCCTTATACGGCCGGAGAAAATGGCGGTGGCGCATTTGTGCTCCTTTATTTGGCGTTTGTACTACTCATTGGAATACCGGTGGTGTTGGCAGAACTTTCAATTGGACGAACCACGGAGAAAAACCCGGTTGGTGCGTTCAAAGCATTAGTACCAAATTCCCTCTGGCCTTACTTGGGTGGCCTGGGAGTTCTTACTGGATTTGGTATTCTAGCCTTTTATTCGGTTCTCGCTGGCTGGACTCTCTCCTATCTCTACGGCGGAATAACGGGCGTGTATGGCGGCGCCATGACGGCGGCGGAAAGCACAGCAATTTTTGAGCACTTGATTGGAGACCCCACCCTCTCCATCTCTTTGACTGCGGCGTTTCTCTTCTTGACGGTTATCGTGGTTAGAAAAGGCGTTTCCGGAGGGATTGAAAAGGCTACTAAAATCTTGATGCCGCTATTGCTCATTATTTTGGTTGGTTTGGCGATACGCTCCCTCACGTTGCCAGGCGGCGTAGACGGACTGGTTTACCTTTTCAAACCGGACTTCACAAAAATTACCGGCAGCGTAATCATGAGCGCCTTGGGGCAAGCGTTGTTTAGTTTGTCGCTTGGAATGGGCGCCATGATCACATATGGGTCTTATTTCCCTAAAACGGAAAACCTGCACCAAGCTGGTATGATGGTGGCTGCGTTCGATACTACCATTGCCATATTGGCCGGTATTATCATTTTTCCAGCTCTGTTTTCTGTCGGTGTCGCACCAGATGCTGGACCAGGACTGGTCTTTGTCGTCCTGCCTACTATTTTTGGTAGCCTTCCTGGGGGACAACTTTTCGCGATCGCCTTTTATGCGTTGTTGTCCATCGCAGCTCTTACGTCCACCATATCATTGCTCGAAGTGGTTGTTGCCTATTTCGTGGATGAAAAAGGATGGTCTCGAAATAATGCTGCTTGGATTTTGGGAGCATTGTGTTTCGTTCTTGCGGTGCCATCTGCCCTTTCAAGTGGCGGATCAGAAATGTTCACCAACTTCTTGGGATCTGGTGTCGATTTCTTAAGCTGGAACAATATTATTTGGGGCAACTACTCACTCAGCCTTGGCGCCCTCCTCATTACCTTCTTTGTAGGCTGGAAATGGGGTATACCTGCTGCCATGGAGTCTCTTGAGTCTAGCGGACATAAGCTACCGGGAGCCAAGCTAATGGGAGTCCTAATCAAGTTTGTTTGTCCAATCGCAGTTGGGATCGTATTGATCTACATCATCGTAACACAGCAGTACTTCTAAGAATGAGTGTGTGGCGCACGATTCTCGTGCGCCACACACTCTACTTTGCCGTATCTTGTATCTTTCAATAGGCCTCAGCCTTTTGCCGAATCGTCCTTTTCACCAATTGAGGGAATTCCCTCCCCCGCCTTGGAGCCAGACCATCCTCCTTTAGTGATCGCAGCCCTTGTCGTGGGCGTGTTGCAGGAAGCTGCAATTTCTTCTGGCCAAATTGCCGCGGGCATTGCAGGACTTATCGTCCTTCTTCTGTTATCTGAGCTTTATTCGGGATCCGAAGTTGCTCTGTTTTCCTTGGACGCATTCCAAAAGGAAGAGCTGAAGGACTCGGACGATGCCCCTTCGAAGCGGGTCGTTAAGATGCTCAAACACCCGCGCGCGCTGTTGGTGAGTATCCTAATTCAAAACACGATAGTTAACGTGGGAGCGGCCATTATTGCCGCGGTCATGACCCACTCTGTGGCAACTCAAAATAACTGGAGCCCTGTTGCAACGGTATTGATTGAGATTGTGGTCCTTACGTTTGTGATTTTGGTGGTAAGTGAGATCACTCCAAAATTGATTGCAAACCGGCATCCGATACAGTTTGCCCGCAAATTGAGCGGATTTTTGTTCATCATGCACAGAATCCTCTTCCCTGTCTCCTCGTTTTTGGCTCGGACCATGCAAGCGTTTCACGGCCGTTTTGAGCGCATTGCCGATAAAATATCAGCTGAAGACTTAAAGACCATGGCTGAGATTGGAGAAGCCCATGGCACCATTGAAGAGGAAGAACGAGCGCTCATTCACTCCATTGTGGACTTCGGCGATACAAGTGTTCGGGAAATCATGATAAGCCGCCTGGATATGATTGCGTTGAACATAAGCGCAACCGTAGCCGACGCTGTTGACATCATCAAGAATCAAGGCCACTCCCGCCTGCCACTCTACGTTGAGCATTTAGACAATATCCTGGGCGTGGTCTATGCCAAAGACTTACTTCGCCACCTAACCGAATTTCCGGATGAAACTCAACTGGATTGGACTCGCCTCGCACGTCCTCCCATGTTCGTTCCCGTCGGTAAAATGTTAGACGACCTACTCAAGGACTTTCAAGAAAAGCGGACCCACATTGCCATTGTGGTAGACGAATATGGCGGCACGGCTGGACTTGTTACGCTCGAAGACGTCCTCGAGGAAATTGTCGGTGAAATTCGGGATGAGCACGACGAAGAAGAAGTCGATCTAATAGAGAAGTTGTCTGAAAACGAGTACTTGGTTGATGCTAAGATCGATTTGGACGATATGTTCGACTTACTCGATATGGAAGTAGAAACCGGGGAATTCGACTTCGAGACGCTAGGTGGTTTCATGTATCATCTAGCCCGTGAAATTCCAAAAGAAGGCGATTCCTTTGAATTTGAGAATGTTCACTATCAGGTCGCCAATGTCGACGGACATCGTATTTTGCACGTCAAGGTTACAAAACCAAGTTTAGGCCCAGAAACAGACGGATTTCCAGACTCCGCGGATTAGCCAAATGTGTGCCTGAAGGTTCTTATTGGCGCACCGATTTCCCTTCCCCTATCTTGAAGTGCGACCGCACCGAAACTCCACGAAACCGATGTCGAAGTGCGGGCATTCAATGCGTTTTCCTTCTGATCGTACTCTACCGGTTACATGCGCCAAATTCGCGAGTATTGTGGCATTTTCGGAATGTTCAATTCCGAAAATGCAGCCCAACAGATCTACCTAGGACTCCATGCACTTCAGCACCGAGGCCAAGAATCAGCCGGAATAGTTACCTCGGTCTACGACGAGGCGAAAGGCAAGAAAGTCATGCCCATACACAAAGGGCATGGATTGGTCTTGGATGTCTTCAAGGACACCACTCTCTTTGAATCGAAACTACTGGGAACCGCCGGTATCGGTCACAATCGATACTCCACCTCAGGCTCGTCCGACAATCCCGCAAACATTCAACCGTTTTTAGTCCATTACCGCGACGGTAATTTGGCTCTCGGACATAACGGGAATATTTCCAACGCAAAAGAAATACGCAGGACTTTTATTGAGCGCGGAACGCTTTTTCAAAGCACTGCAGACTCTGAATTAATTTTGCATCTGATTGCCCAGAGCACTCGAAGAAAGCAAGTTGATAAAATCAGTGATGCCGTTTCGCAATTAGAAGGCGCTTTTTCACTCGTGATCCTGACGGATACCTCGCTCATTGCCCTCAGAGATCCCAATGGATTCAAACCACTCGCAATCGGCAAGATTGAACAGCCTGGCAAATCGCCTGCCTATTGTGTAGCAAGCGAAACGTGCGCATTCGACCTGATTGGCGCCACGTATGTGCGGGATGTCGAGCCTGGTGAAATGATTGTAATTAATCAGGAAGGCATTGAAAAGGGCAAGTTTGAATCCTACTCCTTGGCCCGAAATAACGGCATTAGCCAGTGCGTTTTTGAATACGTTTACTTTTCCCGCCCTGACTCCAAGATTTTTGGGGAAATGGTAGATAAAGTGCGGCGCAAAATGGGGAAAGAGCTCGCACACGACGCTCCCGTTCCAACGGTAGGACCAGACGATCCACGTCCAATTGTTATTAGCGTACCAGACTCAAGTAATACGGCAACGCTGGGCTACGTCACTGAAAGCAAAAAGCTTGGTCAGCCTTGCCGCTATGAAATCGGTCTGATTCGAAATCACTACGTAGGACGTACGTTTATTGCACCCGGTCAGTCGTCAAGGGAGCAAAAGGTTCGAAGCAAATTCAACACGGTTGAAGGCGTGTTGAAGGACAGGGTCGTGGTCATGGTGGACGACTCCATTGTACGCGGCACGACGGCCAAACAATTGGTTCAGATGGTTCGAAAGGCGGGCGCAAAAGAAGTCCACTTTAGATCGGCCTCTCCTCCGGTAATTAGCCCCTGCTTTTACGGAATGGACTTCCCTAGTCATGCAGAGCTGTTTTACAATCAGTTCGAAGGCGATCTGAAGAAGATGGAAGAGTGGCTTGGAGTAGACTCGCTGGCATACCTTTCTGTTGATGGACTGCACCGCGCCGTGCAAGCTGCCAACGACAGTTCACACGGGTATTGTGACGCATGTTTTTCAAATAACTACCCCGTTCCTGTGGATATGGCAGTTACTAAAGAAGAAAATGATTGGTAATCCACTCTCTTTTTTAACTACATATTTCTGTATTCAGAAATAGATCTAGGCATATTTAGGCTTTATTTGGTGTAAAAAAGGCGATATCACATGAGTGATATCGCCTTTTTCAATGCTTCCGGGGCTATTTCTGACTCATTGCATAACTTTTTTTATACAAATTTACCTACAAGTTGCTACGTTATATATGTGTGCCTATATTCTCAAACGTTCGTCAACCCACGGACTGAAAGGAATTCCAACTGCTCAACGGACCCTTTCATTCATACCGAACTAATACAGCCTCACTCAGATGCGGAACCCCATTGACCGCGCGATCAAAGCGATGACTTACGGCGCAGGAGTCGTCGGAATCATTATCCTGGTCGTTTTTCAACTTCTTTAGAAGTCTTTAAACCGGTTGGAATGCTTAAATATTCGCTTGCGAAGCGATTATTTTAGATGCATCATTAGCACAGTCTATGGCCGACTGTGCTTTTTTTATGACCACTATTTTACTTGCTGTTTTTGACCCACACATTTGTACGTGAATAGTTCAGTTCCTCGCATACTAATTGTAGTAAATGTTTTTCGCCCCGATCTGGGAGGAGGCGTATTGTTTGCAGACATGGTGGACGGCCTAGCCGAACAAGGATTCAAGGTGGCTGTCAAATGTGCCATTCCTTACTACCCCCAATGGGCTGATGTGAGCGGTAGTAATGGCCTTCAAATTGAAACAGAAATACATAACGGTTACCCTGTAGAGCGCCACGGACTCTTCATCCCATCAAAACCGAACAGTTTCTTCCAACGACTGATTTACGAAGCTTCTTTTTTCCTTTCTCTGCTGCGTAGGCGGCCCAAGAAGGACGATTTTGACGTAATTATGGTTTTTTCGCCCCTCATTGGCTCCGTGGGTTATGCAACGTGGGTAGGCTCTCGATCCGGAATTCCAGTCTGGCTAAACGTTCAAGACTTATCTGCGCAGGCAGCGAGTGCTGGCGGTATTTCTTCTGGCGGTTTTGCTACAAGATTACTTGTTGGCGTACAAAATGCCGTTTTTAGAAAGGCGAAGTTCTGGTCCTCGATTTCTCAGCCCATGGTGGACACGCTAAAAGACATTCCAAATGCTCCTTCTGAGGTTCGTTTGTTGCCCAACTGGCTTCACGTTTCCCTTCAGCAGCACATAGCCTCGTTCGCCACGCATCCAAAACCTGCGCTGGGATCCAAAATCAAGTTGCTATACTCTGGTAATATTGGCGGAAAGCAACATCTCGTTGCATTCTGTGAGCAACTGCACGCGACTCAGCTAGACTTCCTTTTTAGAATTCAGGGAGATGGAGCTCGAGTTGGTGACTTAAAACGCTGGATCGAAGAAACAGGTGATACCCGATTTGAGCTTCATCCTCTTTCCGATGAAGCGGACCTAGCCAAAGCGCTACATGAAGCCGACTTTTACGTAATAACCGAAAAGCCGGCTGCCGGAAACTCATTCATCCCGTCTAAATTAATACCTGGAATCAGTTCTGGAACGCCCATTCTGGCTGTTTGCGATGCAGATGGTCCTGTAGGACAAGAGGTTACTGAGTTTGACCTGGGCCTGCACGTTTCTTGGTCAGACCTTGCTAGCCTAGAACTCTTTTTGACGGACGTAGTCAAAAACCCAACAAGGCACATTGAATGGCAACAGCATGCCCTAAAAAGATCTGAGTTTTACAATCGCGCAAATGGAATTGAGCGATGTGTTGAGTTCATCAATCATATTATGGAATCAACGAGCAAAGGAAAGAACTGATGGGTGAATTGATCATGGTGGGCGATCGCGTCTTGATTGCTTCCGAAGAAGGCGAGCGCAAAACAAGCGCAGGGCTCGTTCTACCCGCCTCTGTGGCCGAAAAAGAACGCGTGAGGGCTGGCCGAGTCGTTTCCGTTGGCCCAGGCTATGTTACGCCCAATCCTGAGTTTAGCGAAGACGAAATGTGGTCTCAAAACAAGGCCGCAATTCGCTACTTACCACTTCAAGCTCGACCAGGAGATTTTGCCTTTTTCCTTCGAAAAGAAGCCATAGAAATTGATTTCGAAGGAAAATCCTACCTCATCATTCCTCACAGCGCCATTCTTGCCCTTCACCGCTCACATGCGGATGAGATCCTGGAGAATCTGGGCAACCTCGACGATTTCGACAACTTAGACGATGCTTCTAGCTAGACTAGGGGTGTTACGCTAAGCTCGTTGTGACCTTCGCGTTGCGATCTCCTCGCATAGCTGCAGCTAGTACTCTAGACAGTGATATCAGAGCTAAACGAACATTCACGTTGCGTTCGATGAGGTAACTCGTTTGCTCTACCGCTTCAATCATCTCCGGAATCCGAGCGTCAGAGAGATTCGTGACAAATTTCGTCAGCACATCGGCTTGATCCACATTAACGATGAGTTCAGGACTGTTGGCGTCCGCAATTAGCATTAAGTCTCGAAGCAGACCGAGACAAATCAACAATAAAAACTTGGTATGCTCACGCCCACGGCTGGACATGGCGTCGACCAACGGAATAATAACATCTCCCCTGCCTAAGTAGCTTTGTCGCAAAAAGTCCATAACGTCCTCACGCACGAGCGGTAGCTCCTCACTCCCAGATAGAACCATCGCCCTGGAGAGTGATCCGTCCGCCATTCGCGCTAAAACGGACGCAGTCGTTGGGTCCTGATGTTCTCTTTCAACCAAGGCACCCGCAATTTCGTCAACCGACAAGGGGTCGAAACGCATTTGCTGGCAACGAGACAAAATGGTAGGAAGTAGGTGGTCGATCCTGTTCGTGATCAGAATAAATACCGTTTTTTCCCCAGGCTCTTCCAGAAGCTTCAAAAACGCGTTGGCAGCTTCGGTGCGAAACTGGTCGGCGTCCAAGAAAATCCCTACCCGATACTTTCCTTCCACGCGGTGAAAGCTCAAGGCGCGCCTAATCTCCAAATTTATGGTGTCTACCGAGTAAAACACCTGTTTGTTGGAGGACGTAGCCTCGCTACTCATTGATGGCCTGCTCTGAAAATCCACGGTGCCATACGGGTTTTCCGCCAACGCCTGTAAACGGGGCGCAATGTCCGTGTGAGGTGCGTCCTTCGTGGTTGGCATCCAAACGTGGATATCTGGATGAAGGCCTTTCTGGGACTTCAAACAGGGCCCACACACCCCACATGCATCTCCATCCCGTAATTCTTCGCACTGAAGGGCCTTTCCCAGGGCAAAGGCGGCGGCTCGTTTCCCGACGCCATCTGGCCCATGAAACACATACGCGTGCGCAATCCTGCCGCTAAGCAACGTTTGCTTTAGCGCATGTTTAGCTCGCTCCTGACCGACAATTGTATTCCATGACATGCACCTCTGACGAATTATACCATGTTCAGATCCCCTCAAAGCTCAGGTTCTCAAGATCAAAATTTTGACAAAAGGTTCGCCACCCCAAATCCCCAAAACCTCCTTTTCCTGCCAATCGAAAGTGAGGGCTTCTCGTGAAGAACCTGCTGAACTGTTTCTCTGGATCCTTGGTGCATTGATAGGAGTTGGAATGTGCTGTATCTTCGCTCCGCCCGTTCAAAAAGCGTTGGACTCTGTGCCCGCACTTTTGACTGGTAGATATAAAGATTATGGCGAGGTAGCTCAGCTGGTTAGAGCGTCGGATTCATA
>JABMOI010000030.1 GCA_013204185.1 bacterium
AGATTGAACGAATCGCGCCATTTCTTTACCCCAAAACACCCAAAACCTACCCACCGACCACATCAAAGAACTCGGCCCGAATGAAATTATCCCACCGGTAAGCCCACCGGCAAACCAACGCGGTGCGTCAGCGAAGACAAAATCCGGCGGTAGAGGTCGGGGCCCAGAACCAGGTCCTCGACATCTCCGTCAAGGTTTGGGTTGTCATTCACTTCGATCACAAGGGGGCCTCTGGAGGTCTGCTTCACATCGACGCCGAACAAACCTTGGCCAACTGCCTTGGCAGCACGCACAGCCACATCGATAATGTCCGCAGGGACGTCGGCAATATTCAGTGTGTCGGTAGCGCCATAGACAATGCCTTCATCCGCCTCATTGTCGGCAATTTGCCAATGCCCTTTCGCCATGAAATAGCGACACGCGAATAAAGGCACGCCGTCCAACACCCCGATTCGCCAGTCGAATTCGGTTGGGACCCACGACTGGATGAGCAGCAGGTCGGACTCCTTGAACATCTGCTTCGCGCGTGCACGTAGCTCATCAGGACTATCGACGCGAAACACACCCAGGGAGAAACAACTGTCCGGGACCTTTAGCACGGAAGGCCAGGTCGCTGTATTACACACGTTATCCAGCTGATGGCTGTCGAAAACAGTGGTTTCAGGTGTCGGAATGCCGTGCCGTTTGAGTAATTCGTAGAGGAATATCTTGTTGGTGCACTGCAGGATGTTCTCTGCCGAATCGATCACAGGGATCCCTTCGTCGGCGGCCTTGCGTGCAAAACGGTAGGTGTAATGGTCGAGCGAAGTGGTCGTTCGGATCAAAAGGGCATCGAACAATCCAATACGGTGTTGATCTTTTTTTGTGATGAAGGTCACTCGTGCTCCGATGTCAAGGGCTGCCAACCGAAAGCGCTCAAGTGCTTCAGCATCGCTCGGCGGCCGTTCTTCTTCGGGATCTACCAGAATCGCGATGCTGGTCGCGGCCCTCGGAAGTCGGTCCGAAACCGGGTGCCGCGACTTGAGGAACGAGGTCAGGGCGGCTACGAAACGGCTTCGGTCGTTGCTTGCCAGCCGGGTCACAGGCAGTGCTTCTATGTCTTCTATCACCGGGCGCTCGTCCATACCAAACCACGCTTGGAGAATGGGGCACCGAAAGCGATCAAAGAGAAGCTGGCCCAACTCCCGAAATCGAGGATCGGGCGATTCGCCAAAAAAGAAAAGCATCGACTCCGGAAAGGGTTCTTTCCCGGCCGCTGCCTCCAGCACAGGGCTCAATTCATTGAGCGCGCGAAGGTGAATCCGTTTCCAGTTGATGTCCAGCAGGTTGTATGCTCCTGGATAACAACGCTCACCGCGGGCCTCAGCCAACAGGCTGGCATAATACCCATGAGTCAGGTGCTCGTACGATCGAGCGAGGTTAATCACCAAGCGCCCTGGAGAGCGGTGGGACATCTGCAGATAATCTGAAATGGATATCGCGCGTCCAACGGGGAGCTTTTCAGGGAGATCACCAATCTGATCGACCAGAACCACGGGTACTCGGCTCCTGGCGTTGAGCTGTCCTGGAACGAACGTAGAAAACGACTTTCGCAGAACGAGTGCTCCGGTTCCATCCTCGTAGTAATTCGGCTTCGTGGAGCTGACCACAAACCCGTGCCCCTGATACATGTCGATGGCAGCGGTGTTGTCAGTGCGCACCTCCAGCGTCAGTTCTAGGCAGTGCATTTCGCGTACCGTCGACTCAATGGCTCCGAGGAGCTGCGTACCAATGCCAGAGCCACGATAAGCTGGGTCAACAGCAATGGAATAGAGCCTGGCCTTCCGGGAGTTGCGGCGCAGCAGGACCAGCGCGTAACCGGCGATGCTAAAGTCAGCCACTTCGGCGACAAGAATGCGCGACGAGGGCTGTTGCAGAAATCGTGCAAAGGAGCGGGACGAAATTTTGTCTCCGCTGAAAGAGCTCGTTTCGATAGAAACGAGCGCCTCGAGGTCGGTCGGTCGGGCAGCTCGAATGAGACTGCCTCGTTGGTCCGATGGTGCGTTCAACGTTTTGGTTTTATGGTTTGGTCACAACTTACTGTATAACTGTCATTGTTGTCTTACAATCAGTTCTAGATTCTTCGTACCTGATATCACGCATGATATTCGCTAAATAGGGCCGTTTAATCCATGTAATACAGCCAGATTCTGTTCCGGAATATGCCGAACTGTGAGATACAATTGCAGCTCACGTTAGCATTTTCCTCCGCTATTTCCATATAGTGCGAGCCAAGCGTAGAAGATTTCCACCCATGATAGCGGCTATATCATCGTCCCTGTACCCGCGCTTCAGCATGACATTGATCAGATCAGGAAACTGCTCCGGCGCAAACATGGAAGGTATAGATTTGGACGAGCCAAGGAGTGGATTTTCCAGAAATGATGCCAGTTCGTCAAGATCGAAAACGTAGTCAGAAGCAAGCGCTACATGATCGGGTCCAACGAGTTGAACAACGTAATCGATGTGCCGAAAGTAGTTTTCGGAAGATGTATCACCGCCTGCGAGAAAACCTCCGTAACCGGTCACACCGACAGTTCCACCAGTCTCAGCACACGCCTTCATGACATTGTCCGTTACACATCTAGGATGATCCAACAGGGCTTTCGGGTTTGAATGGGTTAGCATGACAGGGTTTTTCGACCATTCAAAAGCTTCCATACACGTGCGCTCACCAGTGTGGCTGCAACAAAGAGCCATACCAATTTGCTCCATTTCCCTGATTACTTCGCGTCCAAAATCTGAAAGCCCTTGGTCTTCATCCAAGCATCCTCCACCGGCCTCATTATTTTTGTTGTAGGCGATGAGCATCCACCGCACGCCCAGTTCATAATAGGTTCGGACCATAGACAACTGGCCGCCAAGACCTCGCATGCCCTCAATATCGAAGGCAACAGCCAATTTACCTTCCTTAGCAGCCAGTGGGATATCATCCGGTGTGGAAACCAGTCGATAATCCTGAGGCCGATTCAGAATCCAGGATCGCATAGATGACAAAACCTGCATACCTTCATGCCAGGTCATAATGTTGTCGAACATCACGTTGAGAACTACCATATTCACACCGGCAGCCCTATATCGGCTAAGTTGAGGTAAAAAGGAAGTATCGGTACGCAGCGGCATGCATGCGTGATTGTCCCATGTCAGAAAAGTGGTGTCTTTAGTCATGTGTTCGAAGGGCGCTTTCTTGTTTTGGTAATTGTGCTTAGCCGTGTATCGTTCTAAAGGAGAATGCGAACTAGATGTGCTACGGCATATCCGACATAGTTTCCTACTGCGTAACCGAGCATTCCTATCAGTATGCCCGGCAAGACCAGATGTCGCCACCCCTTTGCCTCAGCAACGGGCACTACTAGGGCCGGCCCTCCCTTTGTAGCGACAGATGCAATCGTTAGCACTCCCACATCCATCCGTAATAACCGCCCAATTCCATATAGAACACTCATATGAAAGATTAGAACAATCATCACATACAAAAACAGAATGGGAGACAACACGAGTGCCTGGTAAAAATTGATCATGGCACCGACGGATGCAAAAAATAGATAGAATGCCAGATCGCCAATCTCCCATGCACCTTTCAGTCTCCGAACAGGTCCAAGTTGACCAAGTAGCAAAGCCAGTGTAGTCACTATCAAAATGGCTGGAACCGCCGGAAAATAGATATCAATGATGGAGGATTTAATCCAATTGCTGGCCGCCATTACGGCAAGGGCGAGAAAGAACAATGTGGCGACTGAAAGTGGATCCAGGTGAGGTTTTTCCTTCGGCGCCATGACTTCTACTTCACTATTGGTAGACACTGACCACGACTTCCCAACTACGTATTTACCAGCCAGAACGGTAGACAATATCATCCAAAGTGCGTAGAGCGGAAATAAAAACACGTTGTCTACAGCATACGCGGCGGCCAAGAGATCCGGGTTTCCGAGTTCAAGCCCAGACCAGAGTGAGAAGAAGTTGAGGCTGCCACCGATATAGGTGCCCGTGTAGGGACCGGCAAGTTTCCAACTGTTGGTGCCCAAGATTTCCGTCAGAAATGGCTCCAGTGTCAGACTCGCCATCAATACACCCACAACCGTGCCCAGCGACGCCAATCCGAATGCGACGAGCATTGGGCGCCCGGCCCGGCGAATGTCCGAAATGTTTACCGTAAACAAAATCACACAGACAGCGAATGGAACCGTGAAATCTATCAGCTCACCATAAATGGGGGCATTGGTAGGGATCAAACCTAGGTTCGAAGCCAAAGCGCTGGTGAAAATGATCCACAATACTGCAGACAGTTTTTCAGCCCATTTGAAGCGCTTCACCATCTGAAGAGAAAAAAAGATGGCGCCGAGCAAGACTGAAATTATCGTTAGCGGTTGCTGGAGCATTTTTTCAAGGTTTCAGAATGTTGTGGGTGAGTAACAAAAAGACGGTCTCTATTTTCGATAGGGGCCACTATTCGTCGGCATCATGAACGGATTTGCTATCCGCAATCAATCACGAAAGCAGCTTCGTCAGCTCATCAGCAGAATAGCCAGCCAGACCCAGTGACTCAAGTGTGCGTGGTGCTTCTCGGAGATAATCCCGATTCATGACAACGGAAGCGATCCCAATGAGGGCCGTCATGACCGGGTTATCAACACCTAGCTGGGCACCCAATTGCTTCATAAATACCAATCCGTAACCCACATCCTCGTGTAAATAACGGTGATTTAAGGACTTCTGTGCTCCAATTCCTCTGAACCCTGGTGCACCGATATAGCCAAGATCGTACGTGGCTTCAGTCATATATCCTTGAATACATCCTAATTCAGGATCAGAAAGAATCGTCATCCCCAGTTTCTCTCCAATCGCCACTCTTTCTTCGTCCACAGCCTTAATCATTCGTCCAACGCCAGCGGTTACGCCTTCTTCGTAGAAAAGGAAATTGCCCTGCGTCCGTTCGATCAATCCAGTGTTTAGGAGTGTGATTGCAGGGTGAATGATCGGATTTCCGTTCTGTAGGCTGGTCTGAAGAACATTTTCAGCTGCCTCCATCCTCGGGTATACATCACTGATTTTACTCAGGATAAAATCAGTGTCTGCTGCTGGAAGAGCAGCGAGGTAGGACC
This sequence comes from bacterium, assembly GCA_013204185.1. Taxonomy (GTDB): domain Bacteria; phylum Bacteroidota; class Rhodothermia; order Rhodothermales; family UBA10348; genus UBA10348. The sequence goes on from JABMOI010000030.1 coordinate 5,142, forward strand.
CACCTTTCAATTTCAGATAGACATGGAGCTTTCCAGGAGCTATGACACGGACAGCGTATGGCAATGTAGACGTCTCAGCGACAAGGACGTCTGCTTCCCCTATTCCCAAACCTGCACCCAGTTTGAATTCCAACGCTCCGCCACAGGAGCTCGGGCATACAATGACAACCTGCCCTTTTTTTAGGTGAGGTTTACATGCTTCAGCAAAGGGTCGCGTACTGTAGGCAGGCCCCACAGCATAGATTAATTCGGCACCCCTCAGTGCCGTTCCAATATCATGACCTGCATAGGAAATGGATTGGAAACCACTGAGTTCTCCTTCGGATGAGATGCCCCCAGCTGAGTGGATGGCATGTATATTTTCAGGAAACTGATCAAAGTCGAATAAAGAGACCTCGTGTCCCGATGCTGCGCAGTCAAACGCAACAGCAGATCCTCCATTGCCCGATCCAAGTACAGTTATTTTCATTCAACTACTCCTTTCAAATGCGACTACTTTCATGATCGATATTGTTGGAGCGAAGATATACATTAGCGGACAAAGGGATGCCATTATCTGTCTGTATAACAAGCGAATACTATTACGCTGAAGTCATGAGATATGGGCGAAAAGTCCTACTAAGTGTGTTTTGAGGCAGGAAGTATGACTTGAACGTAGCTCTTCCACCTGACTCAAGACAGCCAAAAAAAACAGATCTATGGTGCTTAGACGATTGGCTCGACGGACAATTATATCTTGAATATCGGCTGTCGCCGAGTCGGCGCAGCTGTGCATCTTACTGTATCGGTCCTGTCTTTTGCT
>JABMOI010000031.1 GCA_013204185.1 bacterium
ATGTCAACGTAGCGCTCTAACCAGCTGAGCTATAGACCCAATTTCAAATTCAAACTGCCTCGCGGCTAAAACAACCGAGAGGGCCGCAAATATACCCCCTTATGCGTAGGTGAGTCAACCTTCCAATTAGAATCCCACGCGAAGAGAGAGCACAGGTATGCTCTCAACTGGGGCCGAAAGGGCCATGGAAACGGAAGAGGTGGAGGACCGGCTTGCTTTGCGAGCCGAAATGGCACCGGAAAGGAGTCTGTTTACAACCAGACTCGCAATCAAAATAGTTTTGCGCCGCCGAAGCGACTCAGCGTCGTTTCGCAAAGAGCGATATTCATTGAACGATTCCTCGCTATCCCATTCCCATTGAAATGCTGGGTCCGAAACGTAGCCAATCTGGTCCCATGCCCGGTTACGAAGCATCGTTTCGTAAAAAACGTCTGAGGATTCAAACGACGCGAGATTCAAATAGAACGACCTATTCTTTCCTGAAAGATCAGCATTGGCTGATCCTGACGCGAGGGTCTCGTACGAAGTAATGAGACTATTCCGATGCCATTCTCCTCCTAAAAGAGATAGCCAAAGGCTCACATCGGCAGCAGTGTACGCTAAGGCCCAACCGCTCCACTGTCCGTCATTTACGTACTTATGCCCCAATCCTGGCAGAAGTAGCGACTTAATCAGGGCCATTTTTGCAGAATATGGAGCGACAGCAAGGGCCGATATGTCATTTTTCGTCAGATCAGCATGATCCGAAGCTGGAAAAAAGGCCGGGGACTCTATACTGGAAGGCACTTGCGCGTTTACTTGGGAAAATCCCAGTATCGTAACTAACAATAGTCCAAGCACAAAGGGTCGTTTAAGCATCGCTAACATGGATTCAATTACATCTACCGTGTACGTTGGTCCTCCGGAAGCGGGGCTCCAAGTGGGAGATGGTATGTGAACGGTTTGATTTACCTAGGGATCCGTAGCAATAGCGTCGATTAAGTGATCCTATCTTGATGAGCAGAATAATCTAAATGGGAGGCTTTAATTAGCCATCCTTCTCAAACTGCGAAAGGAAAACTCATTAAATACATTTTCGAGTAAATCCTTATCCAGGTTTTTGCCTTTGATGTTTATGGCAACCACAAAACGATTTTCAACAACTGCAGCACCCTGAGCCTTGACATTTGACCCCTGATATTCAGCTGACTCAAATCCTGGATACCCTCCAAACTTCGTAGTCCGCTCAAACCCATCTATGTCTTCATTGTTGAAATTTTGGTCCATCCAGTCAAACCCCATGGCGGTAAGGCCTTGCATTGTGCCTAAATCCAGAATGGTTAACTCCATTGTGGTGCCATTTTCTTCGTTTTCGTAGTCGGCTTCAAGTTTAGAAAAGCGAATACCTAAGCCGCTCTTATTTGAGCCGCTAACATCCACCAAGCGTAATCCTTCTACTCTATCAGGTAGAAGTTCTTTAAAGTCCCGGTAGTCAACAACCTCAACTTTTGAATCTTCCTTCAGGCGCGCGCCAATCCGCTCTAAGGTCTCACCAACTTTCGTGAGTCCGTTTTCGACGGATTCTTCAATGCCTCTTTTGAGGTCTTCGATTTCTTCATCCGTGAGGTGGCGCTCGAGACGTTTTTCAAGGCGTTCTTGTGCACGTCCTATGTCCTCCTGAGCTCGCTCCACTTCGCGATTAACATCTCGCTCAATTTTGCGCGCTTGTTCTTCCGTTAGTCGTTCATCAGAATGTGATTCACAACCAACCGTGCTGAACACAAAAAAGCCAGCTGCTAAGGTCAAGCAAAGATTTCGAAGGGTTGAACGCATCAAGTTATCACCATTAATCGTCGTTCCCTTTCGTTACGAAAGATGGAGCGAAAGGTGACAGGAGCAGGGTTCATTTCTTTTAATTCGTGATCTTATTCGCCCTACATGCTCCGACGGTATTGTCCACCCACTTCAAATAGCGCCTGTGTGATGTCTCCCAAAGAGCACACGGTAACAGCATCCATCAGTGCATCAAAGGTGTTCTCACTATTTCGAGACACATTCTTTAGCCTGTCCAGAACCAATTTGGCTTGTTCTGGATGTCGGCCTTGGAACGACCTCAGGTTTGAAATCTGGCGCTTTTTCTCCTCGTCCGATGAACGCATGAGCTCAACAGGTTTGGCATGTGCGTCTGTATCCGAGGATTCTGTTCTAAACGTATTCACTCCAATAATGGGGAGTTCGCCTGATAACTTTTTACGCTCGTAAAACAAGCTTTCTTCTTGGATTTTGGATCGTTGATACATGGTTTCCATTGCACCAAGTACGCCTCCTCGATCATTAATCCGTTCAAATTCCAGCAATACCGCTTCTTCTACCAAGTCAGTCAGTTCCTCAATGATGTAAGACCCTTGAATGGGGTTTTCATTCATTGCCAAACCAAGCTCACGGTTGATAATCAGCTGAATTGCGATGGCTCGACGTACGCTTTCCTCAGTTGGAGTCGTGATTGCTTCATCGTAGGCATTGGTATGCAACGAATTGCAATTGTCATAGATGGCCATCAAGGCTTGAAGCGTCGTGCGAATATCGTTGAACTGGATTTCTTGGGCATGCAGGCTGCGGCCTGATGTTTGAATATGGTACTTCAGCTTCTGACTCCGATCGTTCGCCCCGTATCGGTGGTGCATAGCAACAGACCAGATACGCCTTGCGACACGTCCGATAACTGAATACTCAGGATCCATCCCATTAGAGAAAAAGAACGACAGATTGGGAGCGAAATCGTCGATATTCATTCCTCGCGCCAGGTAATACTCTACGAAGGTAAAACCATTGGAAAGGGTGAATGCCAGCTGGGAAATTGGATTGGCCCCAGCCTCCGCGATATGATATCCTGAGATGGAAACAGAATAGAAATTGCGTATAAGATTGTCGATAAAGTACTGCTGAACGTCTCCCATCATCCGAAGAGCGAATTCAGCTGAGAAAATGCACGTATTCTGAGCCTGGTCTTCCTTTAGAATGTCCGCCTGCACGGTGCCTCTGACCACTTTTAGGGTGTTGGCACGAATTGACTGATAGGTTTCGGCGTCTAGTAATCCCCACTCGACTAGCTCAGCCCCATAGGTACCCAGCAGACCAAGGCCCTGACCATTGTGGGAAGCGGGTAGGTCGTTCTCTGGTCCAGTAGGACCGGTCGGAGTGTACGTTGGCAACGATTTTCCCAATCGAGTTGCGATGGCGCTCGAAACGTCTTCCCAGGTTCCGTTGTCCCTGAAGTGCCGTTCAATCTGCTGGTCGACAGCCGTGTTTAAAAACATGGCCAAGAGCATAGGCGCTGGGCCATTAATGGTCATTGAAACGCTGGTTGCGGGGTCGCACAAGTCAAACCCCGAATACAGCTTTTTTATATCGTCCAACGTACAAATCGACACGCCGGCGTTACCCACTTTCCCGTAAATATCTGGGCGTTCATGTGGATCAAATCCGTACAGAGTCACCGAGTCGAACGCCGTTGAAAGGCGCTTTGCTGGCATGTTTTCCGATACCAGATGAAACCTGCGATTTGTTCTTTCCGGGCTGCCTTCCCCCGCAAACATACGGGTTGGGTCCTCTCCGATGCGTTTAAAAGGAAACACACCGGCGGTATAGGGGAAAAAACCGGGAAGGTTTTCTAAGGTAGCAAAACGGAGTTGCTCACCAGGGTCTTGAGTCCTGGGGAGCGCAACACGTGGAATTTGGGTTCCTGAAAGTGACTCCGTGAAGAGGGGAACGGTAAACTGCTTGTCACGAACTGAATAGGTAAACTCTTTCTTTCGATACTGAGCTGCCAATTCGTCCCAGCTTTGGAGAATGGCCTTAGACGTCTGGGTCAATTTGCCCCACCATCGGTCGGCCATTTTAGTTAGCCGCTCCTCAATTTGCTCGCGGTCCTCAGGTCCCCATTCCTGAATTTGCTGAAGGGAGCCCTGAACATGGCCCCACTTTCGAGCAAACACTATTTGTTCTTCAGCATCTGAACGGTAGCCACGGCACGTATCGGCAATATCTCCTAGATAGCGCTGTCTTTTCGCAGGAATTAGAGCTTCTGAATCGCCTCCTTTAATGCGCTCGGTATTTACAGAATATCTTTCCGATGTGCGGTTGAATGAGAAGCTGGAATTTAGGCGGTCTAGTAGCGCCAGATATAGATTTGTGACGCCTACATCATTAAAATGCGAGGCCATGGTTGGAAATACAGGCATGCCCGAGGGGTCGGCATGGAAATCCATGCGATTGCGCTGCATTTGCTTTCGCACATCTCTGAGAGCATCCTCACTTCCGCGCTTTTCAAATTTGTTTAAGGCCACAAAATCGGCAACATCGAGCATGCCAATCTTTTCCAGTTGAGTTGGCGCACCGAACTCTTGGGTCATGACGTACACCGAAAGGTCGGTCATATCCGCTATTTCAGTGTCACTCTGCCCAATTCCCGCTGTCTCCAAAATAATGAGATCAAATCCAGCTGATTGGCACACTGAGATGGAATCGCGAAGGGCTGCAGAGGTCGCCTTGTTTGCCTGCCTAGTTGCGAACGACCTCATAAATACTCGATTGTCTGCGATATCATAAATCGCATTCATTCGAATTCTATCACCAAGCAGCGCCCCACCCGTTGAACGCCGGGTCGGATCTACGGATAGAACGGCGATAGAAACATCGTCAAAATCGGTCACGAATCGGCGTACAAGCTCGTCCGTAAGAGTCGACTTTCCTGCACCACCGGTCCCCGTTATTCCTATGGTTGGCGCATTTCCTTTGACTGAACCGGCCCCGTCTCCTCCGGCGCTTTGTAATTCCACTTTCGAAATCGTCCGGGCAATTCCGTGGGGATCTGCAGGGTTGGTTACATAGGGTAACTCGGAGACGTCAAAATCACATTGCTCCATCATCCAATCAATCATGCCCCTTAGGCCCATGGTGAGGCCGTCCTCAGGAGAGAATATGCGAGCGACGCCATATGCTTGCAATTCCTCAATTTCATGTGGCACTATCACACCGCCGCCGCCTCCAAAAATTTTGATATGACCTGCGCCGCGCTCACGCAAGAGGTCAACCATGTACTTGAAGTACTCCATATGCCCGCCTTGATACGACGAAATGGCAATTCCTTGGACATCTTCTTGGATCGCCGTATCGACAATTTCAATTACGGACCTGTTGTGTCCCAAATGGATGACTTCAGCGCCAGCAGATTGCAACACCCGCCTCATAATATTGATAGCAGCATCGTGGCCATCAAAAAGACTGGCAGCAGTTACGAATCGAATCGCATGTTTGCTTACGTAAAGTGTCGGCTCGGCAGATGGAGGCGTTTGCATAAAAAGCTAGCAGAGATTGACTGGTCTAATACAGACCAAAAACAGTTCAACGTTCGATAATGAATCAAAAAAGCGCTTTCAGGAAGATGAATACGCTTCGGAGAGTCGCAAGTTTTGAGTCGTATTCAAAATGCTATGGCAGAAATCCAAGAACCTGAAATACAGTATCGGCCTTGCCACGTGCGACCCGTTGCATCGACCATCGTGGCGTGCTGTGTGTCCACGTCTACCTGCAGAACAACACTGCGCGGGGAGCTTCGAAGTCCAATACCCTCAGCCTTTAGAACGGCTTCCTTTAGCGTCCAAGCCAAAAATAAACGATGTGTATCGGGAATGCGAAGTTCAGCGATATGGGTTCGTTCCGAGTCACCGAGGATGTAATGAAGAAGCGCTTCGGGCTTAGTGCGTACTTCTTCCAGATCGATACCTAAGTGGCTGGATCCAGATACGGCAATTGCTTGGTTTCCTGAGTGAGCCAGTGAAATATGGCGGCTGGAGGAGGGGCAGGTTAACTGACCAGAGGGCTCTATTTGGATGGGCACCACGTTGGGGGGAATGCTGAGTTCATCCGAAAGCAGTCTGCGTAAGGCCATGCGTCCCAATGTGAAACCCAGTTTTCTACCGGGATGTGCCATCTCGTTTCTTCGACCTGCTTCAGCCTGACTAAGAATGGCGGGCCATTCGTTGTCAAACTGTTCAGAATGGACCTGATGGTACGTTCTGATATGATCTGGAAGATTGGGAAATGCAGTCAGCATAAACAAACAGGAGCATAAACAAAAAAGGGGCGGGTGGTCCACTAAAAGTGGACCACCCGCCCCTAATAAAATCTACTGAGCAGCTACAAAATTAGCAGCTACTGCGTCCCAGTTAACAACATTCCAAAAAGCGCCAATATAATCAGGGCGTCTATTTTGGTAATTTAGATAGTAAGCATGCTCCCATACGTCAATCCCTAGAATAGGCGTGTGGCCTTCCATGTATGGACTATCTTGATTTGCTGTAGAATAGACCTTTAATGCGCCGCTGCCATCTACAACTAGCCACGCCCAACCGGAACCGAAGCGTGTACCTGCTGCGTCTGAGAATGCAGATTTAAACGTATCGAGCGAACCGAACGTGGCATTGATAGCTTCAGCCAGCTTGCCAGAGGGTGCACCGCCGCCAGAAGGAGACATCACGGACCAGAAAAGAGAGTGGTTAGCGTGGCCACCGCCATTGTTGCGAACAGCGCCTTTAATGCTATCTGGGAGGCCACCAAATTCGCGCATCAAATCCTCAATAGACTTCGAGGCTAAGTCAGTATGGCCTTCCAATGCGGCATTCAATTTGGCAACGTAACCGGCATGATGCTTTCCATGGTGGATTTCCATGGTGCGTGCATCAATGTGTGGTTCGAGTGCGCCGAATGCGTAGGGAAGAGAGGGTAGTGAGTAAGCCATGGAGAGTACGTCTATAAATGTAAGTCGAGTATAAAATCCTTTTTACGGTAGGGTCACTGCAGTGATCCCACTGTCAAAAAAGCCCTGCGTGAGATCGATCATGGAAGTCGAAACGCCGAACACAAACAAAAGCACGACACACAAAATGAGTACGGCAGCAGAGGAGCGCGGGATTGCAAATGTCGTTTCATGTGCGCCAGACTGTGCATCTTCCGGCTTCATAAAGAAGACGACCAAAACTCTAAGGTAATAATAAGCGGAAACGGCGCTCGTCAGCACTCCAATCACTGCTAGCCAAACGAGCCCTGCATCAATGGCTGGCGCAAATACAGCCCATTTGCCAAGGAATCCCGCGAGTGGTGGGAAGCCTGCAAGGCTAAACATAAACACCGCCATGGTCCAGCCTAATATGGGCTTTTTGTGTCCAATACCAGCTAACGAATCTAGCGTTTGTTCTGAACCTTCCTTGTTATCCCACTCTAAAAGTGCAACTACGCCGAAAGCTCCAATGTTCATGATGGTGTACACCATGAGATAGAACAAGGCACCTGAATATCCTGCTGTCGATCCTGAAGCCAGTCCAACGAGCACATATCCTGCGTGCGCGATAGATGAATAGGCGAGCATGCGCTTAATATTGGATTGCGAAAGCGCAATCACGTTGCCCAAGACCATCGTAATAACTGCAAAAATAGCTAAGACGCCACTCCATCTTTCGGCTGGTAAAGCAACGTGCAAAATCAAAATCAAGGCGGCAAACGCTGCTGCTTTTGATGCGGTGGACATAAAACCAGTGATGGTAGTCGGGGCCCCTTGGTAGACGTCAGGCGTCCACATGTGGAATGGAGCAGCGCTCACCTTGAACAAGAAACCAACCAAGAGCAGCGCAACACCCGCCCAGAACAGGACACTTCCGCCGCCTTCTACAGCAGCCCTCATGGCAGAAATTTCCATGGTGCCAGTTGCTCCGTATAGAAGCGCAATCCCATAGAGGAAGAAGCCTGTGGAGAACGCACCTAAGAGGAAGTATTTGAACGCACTTTCAGAGGAGCCCGATCCAGAGCGAACAAATCCGGTTAGGATATACAAGCAGATGGACATCGTTTCGAGCCCTACAAACACCGTAACGAGGTTATTTGCGGATCCTAGGACCAACATCCCAACGGTCGCAAATAGGATCATAGCGTACACTTCGCCAACATTATGGCCAATTTTCTTTAGATACGGGACCGATAGGATCACGGTTAATACGCCGCTTCCTAAAACCAATGCGTTGACGAAGGAAGCAGCTCCTCCTGCCCGCATCATATTGTAATAAACCAGCTCTTCTGGTCCAGAAATGTGCATTACTTCGAACACAAAACCAGCTAATAAAGCCAATCCGGCGATCCAAGGTGTAGCTGCATGACGATTGTTAAATGCATCAAATACAACGAGTCCGAGGCCTGCGAGCGCAACCACGAGAAGGGAGATCGTCGAAGCGAGATCTCCAGGTAGTGATGCATATGCTTGAGAAAGATCCATAATGGTCGTTAGATCCAAGAGAGTTTGTTAATACGCCCGGCCAATTCAAGGTCTAATTCAGTGACCTTATTGCCAGCGTCGTGTGTGTTCAGCGAAACGCGCACGCGAGCATATACGTTATTTAATTCAGGATGATGGTCCATGTCTTCCGCTTCAAAACCAACTCTAACCATAAAGCTCATTGCCTCACGAAAAGAGCCAAACGAAAACACTCTAGTGATGGTATCCGAACTGAACTCCCATCCAGATAGGGAACTCAATGCCTTGATCACCGCTTCCGCTTCTAATGGTTTTCTAGAAAAGTCGCTCATTATAGAATCCACCCACTAAAAAAGATTAGGTATATGACGAGATAGATTGGGACCAAGACAGGGATAGAGTATCTGAAGATGTATCCCATAAACGTTGGGGTTTCCACTCCGTTGGCCTCAGCAATGGCTTTAACCATGAAGTTCGGAGCATTACCGATATAGGACATTGCTCCAAAAAATACGGCTGCCACTGAAATCGCTTGCAAAAAGATGTGTGAGTCTACTCCGTTGGCAAATGCTAAAACAGCAGAAGGATCGTTCACATCGAGACCAAATTTACCCATGGCTGCCGCCACAAAGTTGAGGTAGGTTGGCGCATTGTCTAGGATACCCGACAAAAACCCGGTGGCCCAATAAAAAGTACCAACCGAGAGTGAGTCTGCGTGGCCGGCAGCAAAATTGCTTATCAGCTGAAGAGCCGGTTGCATGGTCGCAAAAATCCCCAAAAACAACCAGCCTACTTCTCGAATCGGTTCAAAGTGGAATTCATTTTTTGTCATGGCCGTTTTATCTGCCGTTAGATAGGCAAGCACAGACACAGTCAACATGATGATTTCCCGGATACCAAATGGCACACCTAACACATCGTGAAGGTTTGGAACCCAATCAAAAATGTTTGGATCGAGAAAAACAGAGCCAATGATAATGGCAACCCAAACAAAGCTTTTCACACCAATGAGTGAGACAACGGGCTCTCCTGCTTCCGGATCAGGGCTCACAGCCTTGTTTCGAGAGTCGATCACATAGAAGACCCCCAAGATCATAAGAGTAGCTGGAAGCCAGATGTACCAGACGTGAGCGGCAGTCCAGAAGAAGGGAACGCCTCTCAGGAATCCAAGAAACAACGGGGGATCTCCAATAGGCGTTAGCGCGCCGCCAACATTTGCCACAATGAAGATGAAAAAGACGATATGGTATGCCTTTAGGCGGCCTTGATTCAATCGCATGTAAGAGCGAATGAATAACATGGCCGATCCAGTTGTAGCAATTAGGTTGGCAATGACCGCAGCCACAAATAACAGAATCACGTTATTCCGCGGCGTTCCTTTGGCATTCAAGTTGACGAAAATGCCGCTTGCTGCTATGAATAATGAAGCGACAAGTGCGATAAACGAAATGTACTCAGATGCCGCGTGGAACATGGGCGTCGGCGAGCCGAGCACAAAAATGTAGTAGAGACCCACGCTGAGCCCCAATCCAATCGCATATTTTGGATAGTTGTGATGCCAATGGTGGGCAAAGAATAGCGGTCCAAGAGCAATCAAGAGGAGAATGGCAATAAATGGTATGACAAGCCAGACTGGAGGCAGCGGGCCGTGATCATCGGCATGTTCTGCGGCTTCAGCGTGATCGGCTTCCGCCTCGTGGGTCGCTGCGGCGTCTTGGTCAACGCCGTTAGTGGCAGTGGCATCTTGATCTTGGTCGACGGTGCTCGTCCAAGCCAAGACAGGAGGTACGACACCATCCGAACCTGTTGAAGCTGAAGACACCATAGGGCTGATCAGACTCAACAGAAGGAGCAAAAGCGACAAATTAAAAGGCTTTAGCTTCATTTTCGGGAATATCATGGTCCGTTGGGATTGGTGTGAAATCACTCGGAGATCTGAGCAGGTAGTACCACTTCGGTCGCAGCAGTGACACCTGCCTCGCCTATCGCTTTTTTAGTCTCTATCACCTCCAAAAGGTGTTGGACGGCTGGTTCACTTTTAGCCAAAAATGGTCCGGGCATCATACCTAGAACAATCATCAAGACAGCAAGCGGAACGAGTAAGGCTAGCTCGCGCTTGTTGAGATCTTTCATGTTTGCGTTTTCCTCGTTGTCCAAAGTCCCCCAAAACATGCGGTAAACCATGTAGAGCAAGTAGACCGCGGCTAGAATGACTCCGGTTGTCGCCAAGGCAATTAACACGGGGCTTGCTAGCGTTTCGCTTTTAAAGGATCCAATCAGAATCAAAAACTCTCCGACAAATCCGTTTAGCCCAGGCAGTCCAGCAGAAGCCAACACGCTGAGCACCATAAAGAAAGTCAGTACCGGCACCGAAGTGGCAATCCCACCGTAATCGGCCATATCGCGCGTGTGACGTCTTTCGTAGAGCATCCCCAAAATGAGGAAGAGTGCGCCTGTTGATATCCCATGGTTAACCATTTGAATCATAGCGCCCTGTAAGGCCTCGGTGTTAAATGCAAAGATACCTAGCACAACAAAGCCCAAGTGGGAAACCGATGAGTATGCGACCAACTTTTTGGCATCCGTTTGCGCCCTTGATACCAAGGCGCCATAGATAATTCCAATTACAGCAAGCACTGCAAAGGTCATGGCGTAGTCCGATGCCGCGTTGGGAAAGAACGGAAGGCAAAACTTAACTAACCCGTAAGTCCCCATTTTCAGTAGAACGCCCGCCAGAATTACTGAGCCCCCCGTAGGCGCTTGAACGTGCGCATCAGGAAGCCAAGTATGAAACGGGAAAAGCGGGACTTTAATGGCAAAAGCCAAAGCAAACATGAGGAACAACCATCCCTGCATTTCAACAGGCATGTTGTAGGAAACCAATGTGTACCAATCCGTTGTGAACACACCTGCATTCACGGCATCTCCGGCTGCGTATCCCAAGAAAATGAGGGCTACTAACATCAAGAGCGATCCTACTAACGTATAGAGGACAAACTTCAATGCCGCATAAATCCTGTTTTCTCCACCCCAGATCCCAATAATGAAGTACATCGGGATGAGCGTTAACTCGAAAAAGATGTAGAACAAGAACATATCGAAGGATGCAAAAACACCGGTTACACCCGTCTGAAGAATCAGTAGCAGCGTGTAATAAGGCTTGAGGTTTTTACCGATGTACGTCCAGGATGAAAGAACGACGATGGGTCCGAGCAACGTCGTAAGCATGATTAGAAGGATATTTAGTCCATCTATGCCTACGAAGTACTTAATGTCGAATTGCCCAGGAAACCAAGAACTGGAAATATTGGCCAGTTGGGGAGTGACAGCTGTCGAGACGGCTGGGTCAAATCCTAGATAAAGGCCAATGGAGAGCCCAAAAGTAACGAGGGTTACACCAAGCGCTGTCCATTTGATGGCATTCTCAGTGCGAGCCAACATCGTCAAGAAGGCACCCGCTAAAGGCAAAAAGATGACGATCGATGTAAGAAACGGGATATTCATGTAATCCGTAAAGGTTGTTTTCTTGCGTGATCTGGTTTAGAACAACATCAGATAAATGATGAGAACCACACCGAAAACGATGGCGACGGCGTACGAGTGGACAAGGCCAGTCTGCATGTACCTAAGTACAAAACTGGAACCTCGAGTGAAGAAGCCAACGGCATTAACGAGGCCATCGACAACATATTTGTCAAAGGGAGCAAATGCGTGATATGCACTGCCAATCACGGGGCGAACAATGGCTTTGTCATAGGCTTCGTCCAAAAAGTATTTGCCCTTCCACAACTTGTAAAGCCCGCCGAAACGACTTTCAAGTTTGGTGTCAAAACCAATGCCCTGGGAGGAATACCATTTCCAACCGAGCGTGACTCCAAGAATTGCTACCAAGGAGCCGAACGCAATGAGTGCCCATTCCATGGTGTGGGAAACGTGGCCGTTAACCGCATATTCAGCGACAGGTCCATTTTCTCCAGCAAGCCAATGATGAATCCAGTTCACTTCGCCAAGCACGGCTGGTAATCCTAGATACCCACCAACTGCGGCAAGGCCGGCAAGAATCCACAATGGGACGGTCATGGTCCAAGGGGATTCATGAGGATGAATTTTGTCAGCGTGCGGCCAGCGAGGCGTGCCTTCAAACGTCAAGACGTAGGCGCGCGTCATGTAAATGGCGGTCAAAAAGGCTGTGATAATACCAATTCCGTACACAAACCAGCCAACTACATTTCCGTCGAATCCGAATTCAAATGCCTTGAACAGGATTTCGTCTTTAGAAAAGAAACCGGACAACAACGGAATTCCAGAAATGGCCAATGTCGAAATCAAGAACGTCATGCGGGTGGCGGGCATGTATTTCTTGAGGCCCCCCATTGTGCGCATGTCCTGTGGATCAAGCTTATGTCCATGCCCATCATGCTCTAATTCATGCTCAACGTGGTGCATGGAGTGAATAACGCTTCCAGAACCCAAGAAGAGGCATGCTTTGAAGAAAGCGTGTGTCATCACATGGAAAATGGCCACGTAAAACGCGCCGACTCCAGTAGCCAAGAACATGTATCCGAGCTGCGATACCGTCGAATAGGCCAGCACTTTCTTAATGTCGTTCTGCGTAATGGCAATCGTGGCGGCAACAATAGCTGTTAGGGCCCCCACAACGGTAATAACCGCCATGATGCTCGGAGCGCTTAAAACGAGAGGAGAGAGGCGCGCCAATAAGTACAAGCCCGAGGTCACCATGGTCGCGGCGTGGATAAGCGCGGACACGGGAGTTGGGCCAGCCATGGCATCAGGAAGCCAAGTAAAGAGCGGAATCTGAGCACTCTTACCGGTAGCGCCAATAAAGAGAAGAAAGACGGCCCAGTTAATGAGTGTCTGGTCCATACCCGGACCGCCAGCCAAAATGCTGTCAAAGTCCAACGCGCCAAGTTCTTTAAATATGATGAACATGGCCATGAGGAAAGCAAAGTCCCCAATCCTGTTCATAATGAAGGCTTTGTTGGCCGCTGCACTGTTTTTGAGATTCTTATACCAGAAGCCAATCAGGAGGTAGGAGCACAACCCGACGCCTTCCCATCCTAGAAACAAAACAACAAGGTTGTTGCCTAGCACCAAGTTCAGCATCATAAAGATGAACAGGTTCAAATAGGCGAAAAAACGCCAAAACCCATCATCGCCATGCATGTAACCCACAGAGTAGAGGTGGATGAGACCACCAACACCCGTAACAATCAGGGTCATGAGCAAGGACAACTGATCGATGCGGTAGGCAAAGTCAATTGACAAATCTCCAGCCTTCATCCAAGAAAACACGTCGACCACAATGGGTTCGCCATGAAATCCGGTAAATAAATACACCGTGATAAAGAATGGAATGGCCACCATTGCGATGGCAATAGCACCAATCAGTCCTTCTTTTTTGCGGTGGGAAGGCAGGAATAGACCTACGAGTCCATTAATAGCCGCTCCAACCAAAGGGAGAAGGATAATCAGTTTAATTAGCAAGTCAGGCTCCATCGGGCGTCTGAGTATGATGGCGCTCCAAGTAGGAGCGTTCGGTTACTACTAGTATTTGAAGAGGTTTATTTTTGTGACGTCAATAGTCAGCTTATTCCTGAAAATAGCGATGACCAGTGCCAGTCCAACAGCTGCCTCGGCGGCGGCCACCGACATCACAAAAAAGACCAGAATCTGCCCCGAAACGTCTCCGAGGTATTGGCTGAAGGCCACAAGTGTGATGTTTACTGAATTGAGCATCAATTCAACACACATCAACATGATGATAGCATTTCGACGAAATAAAAAGCCAATGACTCCCATCGAAAACAGGAGTGCGCTCAGCGTCAAATACCAATTCAGTGTAATTTCCATGTTACAGGACTTGGGTTCTATACAGGTTTGCGTTTTGCAATAACGACCGATCCAATGGTCGCAGCAAGCAACAGAATTCCGATCACTTCAAGTGGCATGGCATATTGAGTAAACATGACTTTTGCCAAATGAGAAACGGAACCGTTGTTAGCGGCAGCTTCCAAAGAAGGGGGATCGGGAACGAGATCCAATGCGCTTGCCGTGATATACATGAGCATGGACAAGAGCCCCATGCCAACGGTGTATGCAGTCAATCTGCGCCAGTCTACTTTTTTCAAATCGGGCAATTCAGCCAAATTGAGTAGCATGATCACGAAAACAAAGAGCACCATAATGGCTCCTGCGTACACTAAGACCTGAATTACGGCAATAAACTCTGCGTTCATGGTCAAATACAGACCTGCAACGCAAAACAGATTGAGAATAAGCCAGAGGGCACTGGAGACCGGGTTTTTAGAAATCAACATTCCCAGTGCTGCGGCTAAGGCAACAATCGCAAAAACGAAGAACAATATGGGGGCGGTCATGGGCGTGGGTTATAAAAAATCCGGTTCAACTCCGATGAGTCGAACCCATGTTTATCTCGCGTCGCAAATTAGTTATCGTGTGAGGCATCGGCAAGAAAAGATCCAATAAAGACGAAGCTTCATTCTTAATCCGTAATTGTCCCCGCCAATTTGCTCGTTTTAGCAGTTTTACGATCTCATTCACTTCCGAATTCTGTTGGCGTTGCGCTATTTTGCTGGCTTTTGAGTCCAAATCCATTCCACGTGAGCAACAATTGACCGATCAAGACCTGTCTAATGGTAAAGAAGAGCAGCCATTGGCTGAAGATATCTCTGTGTGGAGGGATATACTCGGAGCTCTGAAAGGGAATTTGCGAGACTATACAACCGGAAGTATTTGGAGAGCCATCATTGTGTTGGCCATTCCGATGGTTCTGGAAATGATGATGCAATCCGTGTTTGAGATTGCTGACATTTTTTTCGTCGGGAAGTTGGGGTCTGATGCCGTTGCCGCCGTAGGAATAACAGCATCGCTCATCATCATCTTTTTTGCGATTGGCTTAGGCCTCAGCATGGCTGCTTCGGCCATGGTGGCGCGTCGAATCGGTGAAAAAGACCCTGAGGGTGCGGCTCGGGCGGTTTGGCAGGCTCTCATTTTGACCGTGAGTTTTGGTATCCCTGCAGGAATTGTAGGTGCCTACTACGCACCTGAATTACTGACCCTTATGGGGGCTTCCAAAGCGGTTGTGGACATAGGGTCTGGATATGCAGCCGTAACGTTTGCATCCAACCTTACCATCATCCTGTTATTTCTGTTTAATGCCGTATTTCGCGGAGCTGGAGACGCCGGAGCGGCCATGAAGGCCTTGTGGATTGCTAATATTTTGAATATCGCTCTCGACCCCATTTTTATTTTTGGATGGGGTCCGATTCCAGAGATGGGCGTGACCGGTGCGGCCGTTGCCACTACCATTGGGCGATCCGTGGGAGTCGGTTACCAGCTTTGGATTTTGTTTGGTGGTAAAACGCGCCTCAAAATGGAAAAAAGGCACTGCCAGGTCGACGGGATTATTCTGCGAAGGGTGTTACGGATTTCAGGACCTGGCATGCTGCAGTATTTGATCGGTACTGCAAGTTGGATGGCCGTTATGAGAATCGTGGCAGACTTTGGGAGCGATGCGTTAGCTGGTTATACCATTACCATTCGAGTCATCATTTTTGCGCTACTACCTTCGTGGGGCATCAGCAACGCGGCGGCAACGTTGGTTGGGCAAAATCTCGGGGCCTCCCAGCCCGACCGAGCTGAACGATCGGTTTGGTACTGCACGTTGGTAGATGTTGTATTTTTGACCATCATGGGATTGATCTTTTGGATCAATGCGGAGGCTGTGGTGCGTATTTTCGTTCATTCACCCGAGGCGGTCCGGGTTGGGGTTGAAAGCATGCGAATGATGACGGCTATCTATCCAATATGGGCCGTCGGCATGGTAACAGTGCAGTCATTCAATGGCGCCGGCGATACAACAACACCTACTTGGATCAACTTTTTTGTTTTTTGGGTCCTGCAAATTCCTCTTGCGTTATTGTTGGCGCATCAATTTGATTGGGGTACACGAGGTATTTTTACTGCAGTTATCGTATCTCAGGTTATCTCTGCACTTACGAGTGCGACCCTTTTCCGGCGCGGGAAGTGGAAGACGATCAGCGTATAACAAACATGCTTGGCAAGCAGGCCTACCAAACGTGTCTAGCAAACTTGCTTACCAAAACTGAAACACATAATTAATGAGTAATGCGCAAGTAACAGTGGGGGATATTCGAAACGAGCATCGACTCGTCGAATTGTTGCAGCGACATTATGTTGTTCAGCCCCATTTGCTGCAGTCTCTCGTGACTCGTTTTGGGGAGTTGGCCTTGGCAACCAAAGCGGCAAATGCAGAACCGGCCATGCTACTCAACGTCCCCGGGCGTATCGAAGTGCTAGGCAAACACACCGATTACGCCGGCGGAGTAAGCCTTACTTGTGCGTCGCGCCTTTCTCTTGTTTCCTTGGTCACGTGTCATCCATCACCTTCCCTTATCGTCATAGATGCGGTTAGGGGGATCCGAATAGAGCTTCCGTATCTAGATCCGGAGCCTGCCCCGGACCAGTCATGGTCCACCTATATCGTTGCGGTGCTAAAGCGTTTGATTCGGCATTTTGGAATGCCTTCGACAGGAATAGCCATTTCGCTTGCAAGCAATTTGCCAAGCGCTTCGGGGATGAGTTCCTCTTCTGGGCTCATTATAACGATTGCGCTTGCCATCCTTGGCAAAGGCGGCTTGCCCGGTGGAGGGGAGGAAGGCTTTACGTTTTCGAGATCGAGGTTTTCTGGCTTTGCCGGAGCGCTCGAAAGTGGAGCGGACTTTGAAGAGTATGCAGGGGATGCCGGAGTCGGGACGAAAGGCGGATCTCAAGACCACGCGGCCATTTTGTGTTCGGAAGCGTCTCAATTGGGAATGTATTCGTATTTCCCTGTCAAAAAAGAGACGATGGTATTGCTGCCAGAGGATGTGACTTTTGTGGTGGGCTCGAGCGGTGTCAAAG
>JABMOI010000032.1 GCA_013204185.1 bacterium
ACTCCCGAGTACCACGGAAGCTTTACTGCCATGACCAAACTAATGATTGAAAACTTGGGCTTCCCTTCTGTTTTATCAGGTAAGCCGGTGGCCTTGGTTGGGGTTGCGGCAGGTCGAATAGGCGCAATCAAATCGCTAGAGCAGCTTCGAGGGGTGTGTGCGCACACGGGCGCACTCGTTTTGCCAGGAGCCATTTCCATCGCTGGTGTTCAATCTGCCTTTGATGCCGAGGGAAACTGCACAGATCCCAATGCAGAAAAAGCGCTGAAGAGCGTTGCCACATCACTCATTTCATTCATCGAAAACTTTGTTTGTCCTAAGTTCGTCCTCGAAGAAATGGTTCGCGGAGATGGTGGGAGTTGGACCGTCACGGTCTAGTTTTCGCGCTGGGTTTTTGAAGCAGCGCAGACGGCCGTTACAAAAAGACGAAAAACACTCGTATTCAGAAGTAGCATCTGCCCAGTAGGCGTATCCGTTAAAAGGGACGTTATATTGTGTTAGAGTCCTAGGGTCGCCGGATCGGTGGCTGAGGTTTTTCCGCGTACACTTAAGAATACCATGTATTACAAGCCAGAAGGATACACATCGGTCGCTCCGTATCTCACCGTGAATGGGGCAGAACGCACCATTGCTTTTGCTGTAGACGTATTCGGCGCTGAACGACTCAGAAGTTATCCCGGCGAAAATGGTCGATTATTGCACGCCGAGGTTCGAATTGGCGATACGGTTGTCATGTTTACGGATGCCGTCGACGGTTGGCCAGCCATCCCAAGCCATGTCCATGTGTACGTGCCAGATGTGGATGCAACCTATAAGCGCGCTCTGGCCGTAGGAGCCACGCCTGTCAAGCACCCGGAAAAAGGGGCCGACGAAGATAAGCGAGGAGGCTTCCAGGATGCCGGTGGAACTACCTGGTGGGTTGCCACTCAAGTTGGGCACTAATTTTGGGTCAAGTGGAGTGCATCCACAAGGGAGATTGGCCGTATCCATGCGTTCAATTTCATTCATCCTTTTAGCGTACCTGATCCAATGTATTTTTCTCGTATTTTGGTCGTGTTTCTGGGCCTAGCCTGTGTTTTCTCCTCATGTACTCAGGCATCGGAAGAGGCCCCTGTTTCAGCGCCGTTTGGCCTGGATGCTTCACTCCTCATCGATGCCAAAGACTCTTTCCAGATGAACATGGTAAGTCCAGAGGCTGTTAGGCCCGTGGGGACGGCTCATGCTGAGGTCAAACGGAGTTTGCTCAATGGTCGAGCCGTTATCAACTTGGTTCTGGTCCAAGAACTAGGCCAAGGCACCATGCGCGATAGCCTAGTCGTGGATGCTAGTACCTTGCTCCCCATCGATTATGTCAATTCGTTTCCCAATTTTCAGTCCATCCACACCACGTATGCAACGGATGGGCAGGTCCATAGCGAAATAGAACGAATGGACGTTCAAATCAGGGTAGATACCTTGCTTTCCGGGCCGCATTTGGATGCAGCTGCGTTTACATCGTTGCTCCCAGCGTTTCCCTTCGAACCCACCATGGATCTTCGTCTCCCTGTATTTCACTATGAGAAAGGAGCCATGACCTACGGGGTCAAAGTGGTCGGAGATGAATCCATCACAACGTGCTTAGGTAATCACGACACATGGAAGGTTGAAACAGAATCGAGTTCTCAGGTGAGCCAGCATTGGGTGGACAAAAAGACGCGCCGCGTTGTGCAGGTTGTTGTCGATTTGGGAGAAGGTCGTAGGTTTGAACAAACTCCTATTTGCACGGAATAAAACAACAGAAAGCCATGAGTGACCTTAACGATCACCAAGATAAAATTCACTACGTAGAGTTTTCGGCGCGAGATCTGGAAGCCACAAAGGCGTTTTTTTCAGACGCTTTTGGCTGGGCGTTTCAAGACTATGGCCCCGACTATGCAGCGTTTCTCGGAGCGGGCATGGAAGGCGGATTCGAGCGGAAGGATAAAAAATCCGATACAGACGAGGGGGGCGCACTTGTGATTCTATACAGCGCAGACCTTGAAGAAACGCACGCCAACGTTGTGGCTGCAGGTGGCGTAATCAAACTCGACATATTCTCTTTTCCTGGTGGGCGCCGGTTTCATTTTACCGAGCCAAGTGGAAATGAACTAGCGGTATGGTCTGATAAAGGTTTATAATTGGTATTATGAGCCATGCAACGAACCTCAATTGATCGCTTCGGAAATGTGGCCGCCTTCGGGTTGGTACTTTTTGTTAACTTTTTGGCTAACGCACTTCCGTTGGGGGGTCAAAACACTGGCGCAATATCAGATGGTTTCCCTTCGCTGTTCACCCCAGCCGGATTCACATTTGCAATTTGGGGGTTGATTTATCTGGCCTTGCTCGGGTTTGTTATCCGGCAGCTACTTAAATCGGAGTCGCACGATGATTCACTTCGTGAAATGAGCGTCCCGTTCCAAATTAGTTGCTTGGCTAACGTAGGATGGCTTTTTTCGTGGCACTTCGACCAGCTAGCGCTTTCCATGGTTTTTATGCTGGTTTTGCTAGGCAGCTTAATCCGCGTTTATCTGGTGCTTAACCGTGGAGGCTTCGAGGGAAGCTTTGTGCGGTGGCTCCTCGTTGCTGCGCCGTTTAGCCTTTATTTGGGGTGGATTACCGTTGCGACCCTAGCCAACGTGAGCATTATTCAGAGCGCAAATGGTTGGAATGATGCGCTGTTGGCTGAGACTACTTGGACGCTTTTAAAGCTAGGAGCCGCGCTTATTCTCGCCCTTTGGGTAGGAATTCAGAGAAAGGACGGTGTCTATGTTTTAGTCATTGCCTGGGCCGCGTATGGGATTTCCGCTGGGCAGGCGAGTTCGGCCGTCGTCTCTTCCAGCGCGCTGACACTTTCCTACGTCACCCTCTTGTTTGGGCTGACACTTCTGTACCATCTCCGTCGCCATGTTCAATACAAAAGTTTGGATTAAGACTCTTCTTAGAGCAAAACAGAGAGGTAAACCATGTCTGATAAAACAGCTTCTTCAACTCCTTGGCACCTCTGGGTCGTGGGGATTGTGGGTACGCTTTGGAGCAGTATAGGTGCTTTTGACTACACCATGAGCCAGACTCGAAATGAAGCGTATTTGAGCGGGTTCACTCCAGAACAAATTGCCTATTTCGAAGGGTTTCCGACTTGGGCAATTGCCGTTTGGGCCATCGGTGTGTGGGGTGGTGTGCTTGGCTCTTTGCTCATTTTGATGAGGAAGAAAATGGCCACTACCGTATTGAGCGCAAGTTTTGGCGCATCGCTCGTCCTGACCATCTACAACTATGGATTCTATGACGGACTCGCCACCGCGGGCGATACGTTCTCGATTGTGTTCACCGTCTTGATTCTAGTTGTAGCCTACGCCTTGCTTTGGTATGCCAATATCCAGCTCAAAAGGGGTTTGCTGTCTTAATGGGCGCCGGCACCCCGCCCCGGCCCGCATGACATTGTGCTCAATCTACGCCCGTTCGGCTAATTCCGCCCAGCGCTCTACATCCCGTTCCAGCGATTCCGTTAGGTTGGTAAACTCTTCGGAGAGGGCCGTAACAGCATCAAACTCAAGTGAACCGGAGGACAGTTGGGCTTCAATGTCCAGCTTTTTAGCCTCTCCGGCTTCAATACGTTTCTCGAGTTCGCCTAATTCTTGCTTTTCCTTGAATGAGAGTTTGGCTCCCGATGCTGTCTTCGCACTTTTAGTAACGGCGGGCTGAGCAGCGGTCGTTGGCTTTGACTTCGCAGATCCGCCCACTTGCGCTTCAGGACGGGTAGTCGCGTTCTCTTTTGTTCGCTGCTCAAGGTACGCGCTGTAGTCACCTGGATACGTCCGAATCACGCCTTCCCCTTCAAAACTGAGGATGTGGTCCACCGTCCTGTCTAGAAACCAACGGTCATGAGAAACAACAATGAGCACGCCGGGAAATGTGTCCAGATAGTTCTCAAGGGCCGAGAGCGTTGGGATATCTAGGTCGTTCGTAGGCTCATCGAGCAAGAGCACATTCGGAGCCGACATCAGCACCAATAAGAGGTGCAAACGCCTACGTTCTCCTCCCGACAGCTTGGCAACCGGTGTATACTGAACGGCCGGAGCAAATAGAAAACGCTCAAGCATCTGGCTGGCCGAAATGTACGAGCCGTCCGCTGTGCTTACGTGCTCTGCTATTTCAGTAACCGTGTCAATAACTCGGAGCGCGTCGTTCAGGGGTTTGTTTTCTTGATCAAAATATCCGACCACAACCGTGGGGCCGAATTCAATGGTTCCGGAATCGGGCTGGGTTTTGCCAGCCATCATATCAAGAAAGGTCGTTTTTCCCGTTCCGTTTGGCCCGATAATTCCAATTCGATCGTCCTTTGTGAACAATCTGGAGTAACGATCCACCAACACCCTTTCACCATAGCCTTTGGAAACGGCTTCAATCTCAATCACTTTCTTACCAAGGCGAGTAGAGGCTGCAGCTAGCTCAATGGGGCCACCAGAGTCCTGTTTGCCTCCTTCTTGCAATGCTTGGGCTCGCTCTACACGGTATTTAGCTTTGGAGGTTCGTGCTTTTGCACCACGGCGAAGCCAAGCCAACTCTCTTCGGGCTAGATTTTGGCGCGTTTTTTCGGTGGCGTCGGCGAGCCGTTCCTGCTCTTCTTTCAGTTCTAGGTAGCGGGTGTAATTTCCCTCATACTTCCGTACTCCACCTGGCTCTACTTCGAGCATTCTGTTGGTTACGCGGTCCAAGAAATAACGATCATGGGTCACCAAAAGGAGAGCGCCGGGGTAGCGGGCCAAATAGGTTTCGAGCCAGGCAATGGTTTCGGTATCGAGATGGTTGGTAGGTTCGTCTAGCAACAAGAGTTCTGGCTGCAGGAGTAGAGCCCTTGCCATGGCCACCCTTTTTCTTTGGCCACCGGACAGCGTGCCCACCAAGGCTTCTGTATCGACAATACCCAATCGGTCCAATATGGCATGGGCACTTGCCTCGCGATCCCACGCCCCGGTTACATCCAGCTGGTGACTAAGATCTGACATTCGCTCAAGCAGCTTGTCATCCATTTTACCGGCGGCGAGCGCACGGGAAACCTCTTCGTAGTCGTGAAGCAGGCGCAACGTGGGGTCACCCTGGTCAAAAACAGCATCCAGAACAGAATGCTCCGGGTTGAAAACGGGATTTTGGGGCAGGTACGCCACACGAGCTCCACTTGGGATCATGACGCGGCCCTTGTCTGCCTTTTCAATCCCAGCTATAATGCGCATCAGGGTGGTTTTCCCAGATCCATTCGCCCCAATCAGTCCCATTTTTTCATCGTCCGCTAGGCCGAACGTGACGTCGTCCAGTAGGGGCTTTACTCCAAAACTTTTGTGGAGAGACTCAATCGTAAGAACATTCATAGGGCGAGATGTAAGGCGTGCGGGAAGATGAGTGGCGCAGACGGCCACGAAGCGAAATGGCGCAAGCGCAAAGTACGCTTAAACAAGTGAATGGAAGTCAAACCCGCGGCCGCCAAGGCTCGGAAATCGACGTTTACACCACAAATCCTAAATAGTCGGAGTTCAGCCGAAAGCCACATCCACGATTCGGTGGCGGCAAATGAATCCAGCGCGCCGGATAGCACCTTGCGAGGCCACATTGTCTACTGTGGTAGAACAAATGGCAATTACCCCTTCAGATTGAGCCTTCTGTCGTAGGGTAGTTAAAATGGCCGCCGCCAGGCCTTTACGCCTTTGTGTTGGATGCACCATGACACCCAAGTCCACAACACCCCGCTGGGAGTCACTTCTTCGGTACTCACCGAGTCCCATCCAACCTTCCGCGTTGCCGAGTACCAGCAGCTCTCCGCGCGAAATCAAATTGGATGAATACCCATCGAGCCATCCTTTAAGCTCTTTCTGCCCGCCTAAACAATCGATTTGTAAATCGATAATTTGATCTAGATCGCTAGATCGGGCTGGTATGAAAGAGCAATCCACTGGGAGGGCCATGCCTACTGGGGCTGCGCCTGTCGTGATATAAAGTGAGGTATGAGCCGTGATTCCTGTTTGACGATCCAAACAAAGTGATAAAAACGAGGTGTCAATCGTGGCCGCTACCGCCTTTTTCACGTCGTATTGCAATATAATGCGGTCCAGAATCGCTCCAGACTGAGCGTAGTGGGCCTCTTGAACGTAGAATTGCAGCAATGTATTCTCTGCATTCAATACGAAATAGCCGAGGCACAAACCGTCTTGATCAATGCTCCAGTGGGGAGAGGGCTGCGTAAATCCAGAATCCCACATCCCATCCATGGGGGCTGAAAGGCTGCTGTAGTATGCTTGCCGCAGGTTTTCTAGCGCCGCTAGGTCGGTAAATGGAAGGAAAGATAGGGGGGCAACTAAATCCATCGTGCAAGTAAAAGGCTATCGGATGACGTAAAAATGGTGAAAGACCTATTCTGCTTCAAATCGGCTCGTCATGGCGAACTGATGACTGCAGTTGATCCATCCGCACAAGATAGTCAACATGTATGGAACGCATGACACAAGTAGGATCTTTCGTCGTACTGAGTGTTCCCGCGTTGGCGCACCAGGAAAACTGATAGGAATGAACCGAACGTACTACATACTCATTGCATTCGCACTCTTCGGTGTGTCGAATGTATTTGGCCAGTCCCAAACACTCATGCCGTTTGAACTGGCTGACCAATACGATGTGGTTCATTCCAGCCAATCGACCATTGGCAAACACACCGTTCTCATTATCTCAGACAGGGATGGAAGTGCGCATTCTGAAAATTGGGGTCAGGCCATTCAGGGCCTCATCAACGAACTACCACACCCAAGTAACGTATCCGTTTTTGCCGTGGCCCACGTGGAAGGCGTTCCGTCTTTCTTACGGTCTTTTGTTCGAAAACTGATTAAGGGCGACCGAAATAAGCCTGTCTTGTTGGACTGGAATGGACAAGTCAATCAGGAATACGGCATTGAATCTGGGCGTGCAAACGTTTTTCTATTTGCGCCTAATGGAAACCTGCAATTGCGGTTTGCTGCTAACGAAGTTACCGTGTCTGAATTGAAAAAGGTTCAATTGGCGCTAAAGCCCCTTTATTGAGCTGGAATAGTAGCTCCCATCACAAGTTTAGACGATCTGCAATTGGACGAATATTGTTCATTAGTGAACGAATTGGGCGAATCTATTGACAAAATCGTTCAATTGATGTAAAATACGTCCATGAAAGAATATCTCACCACTACATCTGCAGCCCGCTTGGCTGGCGTCGGGGTTTCCAGTATTAAACGCTGGGCCGATGATGGGAAGCTGCGCACCGTCCGTACGCCAGGGGGACATCGTCGATTGATCCGTTCCGACTTGGTCGCGTTCCTAAGCAATCCAGAAAGCCGAAACCCGGAAGGTCACTCTGCCATTTCGCTCATGGACCAGATGGGGACTGAGTGGGCAGATGCTATCCTGAATTCGGAGTTTCATGCACTGCAGGCCAAACTTTTGGACGCTAGAGGCAGAAACGGTTCGTGGCTAACAACCATGGACGAACTGGCATCCGGCGTTAAAGAAATGGGTGTTAGATGGACAAAAGATCTGATTACCATTGCCGAAGAACACGTTGCAACCGACCGCCTTTCGCGGGTGCTCTCTTCCGTTTATGAGGCAATGCCGGTTGCGCCGAATGCTCCTCGTTGCCTCTTGTCAAGCGCCGAGGGCGATATGCATACGCTAGGACTTGCCATGCTGCAGGTTGGTCTACGGGAAATGGGATGGCGTTGTTTGTGGCTGGGTTCACTAACGCCCATGAATGAGGTGTGCAACCTGCTCAAGACCTCGAATGTCGATATGGTCGCGCTTTCTGCTTCCCGTGCTTCAAACGACGAAGCTTCATTGGCATTGCAGTTGAGTATAGTCGGTCCAATTTGCCAGAAAACGAATACCAAGCTTATTTTGGGTGGTCGAGGAGCTTGGCCTGATCCGCTTAATTACGGTACTCGGTTTCAAGATTTTTCCTCCCTTACACACCTTATAAAGGCTGTCCGATGAACGATTTTGCTTCACATATTGATGATGTATTGGTGGATGCTGTCGTGATTGGTGCTGGCTTTGCTGGGTTGGCTGCCGCCTCGCGGTTAACGGATTCCGGTTTGTCAGTAGTTGTTGTTGAAAAACACGACATGTCCGGCGGGAGAGCCCGTGTGTTTAAAGAGGACGGATTCACGTTTGATATGGGGCCCAGCTGGTACTGGATGCCAGACGTGTTCGAACAGTTTTTTGAAGCTGCAGGCGCAAAGGTCGAAACGTACCTCGACCTAGTTCGACTAGATCCGAGTTACAAAGTCTGGTTTGACGACGGCCCTGTCGACATTCCAGCCACCTCCGAACGGGTCCGTGCTCTTTTTGAGTCTATTGAGCCAGGAAGCGGGCCTGCTTTTGACCGATTTATGAAAGAAGCGGGCGAAAAGTACAGGTTGGGGATGGCTGAATTCGTGTGGAAGCCGGGGAACAGCGTTTGGGAATTTGCCAAGCCTGGGGCCCTCTTTTCAGCCATGAGCTTGTCTATGTTCAGCTCGCTAAGCCGGCATATTCGGAATCATTTTAGCCATCCTAAAATCATTCAGCTGCTGGAGTTTCCTGTACTGTTTTTGGGATCGCGTCCCGAAAAATCCCCCGCTCTGTACAGTCTGATGAACTTTGCAGATACCGAGCTCGGGACCTGGTATCCGATGGGAGGCATGTTTGAAATTGTGCGTGCCATGGAAACATTGGCACGCGAAAAAGGCGTGCAGTTCATGTTTAACACCGAAGTGACCGGGATTGTCGAAAAGGACGGACAAGTCGCTGGGGTTTCGACCAATTCGGGGCCAATCCAGAGCAAGTCGGTGATTGCCGCAGCAGACTATCATCACGTAGAACAGAGACTCCTTCCAACAACTTGGAGGCTGTACGACCAAGCGTATTGGGACAGCAGGAAAATGTCCCCGGGGGCACTGATCTACTACATAGGAATCAACAAGCGTTTAGACAATTTGGATCATCATAATCTCTTTTTTGATGTGCCTTTTGATCCGCATGCAGACGCTATTTATGATCATCCATCTTGGCCAAAGGATCCGCTGTTTTATGTGGCCGCTCCGTCGAAAACGGACGCAAGTGTGGCCCCTGAGGGCTGTGAAAACTTGTTTATTCTCATTCCTTTAGCGGCGGGCTTAAGTCCAACCGGTAATGAGCACGAAGTGCTATTTGAGAATGTCATGGCGAGGCTCGAAGAAGCGGTAGGTTCTGATATTCGGGGGTCCATCGTGTACAAACGAAGCTACGCCCACAAAGACTTTCAGGAAGACTATAACGCCTACAGAGGAAATGCCTACGGGCTAGCCAATACCATGACGCAGACCGCGTTCATGAAACCGAAAATGCGCAGCAAGTTACCCGGACTGTTTTACGCCGGTCAGCTAACCACACCAGGTCCCGGAGTTCCTCCGAGCCTCATCAGTGGCCAAGTTGCAGCAAATGAAGCCTCTGAATGGCTGAAGAAGTCCAGAACAAACGTGGGGGGTGTACGATGAAACGAAGAAGTGACCGACTCGCCATTTTTGATGGCATGAGCCAAGCCTGCAGCGTCGACCTGACCAAACGCTACTCGACCTCTTTTAGTAAGAGCATTGGAGCGTTGGGAAAAGACATTCAACAAGCCATCTTCAGCATTTATGGGTTTGTGCGTCTTGCCGACGAGATTGTCGATTCTTTTCAAGGGTTCGACCAGAAGCAGTTGTTTTCTAGAATCAAAGAGCAAACCTACCAAGCGTTAGACGAGGGAATCAGCACGAATCCCATTTTGCATGCGTTTCAATCTGTGGTTCATCAATACAATATTGAACGAGCGCACATTGATCAGTTTCTGAGTAGCATGGAGCGTGATCTAACGGAAGATGAGCACGACCAAGAATCGTACGAATCCTACATTACTGGATCGGCCGAAGTGGTCGGTTTAATGTGCCTCAAAGTGTTTGTTCGAGGGGATGAAACAGCCTACAATGAACTGAAAGCACCTGCTATTCGGCTAGGAGCGGCCTTCCAAAAAGTCAACTTCCTCAGGGATGTTCAGGAGGACTTCGAAAAACTAGGTAGATCGTACTTCCCGGGCGTGGACCTTTCGTGTTTGGATGCAGAGGGCAAACGCCAAATTGAGGCAGACATCGAGGCAGACCTGAATGCAGCCTATGAAGGAATCATTCGGCTGCCGAGCGACACGCGATTCGGTGTGTTTTTGGCATACCGGCTTTATAGCAAGTTGCTTGATGAAATTCGGCAAGTACCCAGTTCGGAAATATTAAATCGGAGAGTTCGGGTCCCAGATGGTAAGAAGGCGTTGCTTTGGGTTACTTCCTATACCCGGCATCGTCTCAATTGGGTCTAGAAGGCTTTTTGTAAGGCTCGAAACAGGCTCGTGAGAACGGAGTGACTATTAAACGAATGGATATTATGACGGAAGAACACGTTATTTTGGTTGATGAAACGGATTCCGAATTAGGAACCATGGAGAAAATGAAAGCGCACCGAAAAGGCGTGTTGCATCGAGCGTTTTCAGCTTTCGTTTTCAACTCAAAAGGGGAGTTGCTTTTGCAGCAGCGAGCTCATTCTAAATACCACAGCGGTGGGCTTTGGACTAATACCTGCTGTAGCCACCCACGTCTCGGAGAGACGGTGGAAACGGCAGCTGAGCGCCGCTTGGTTGAAGAGATGGGTATGACCTGCACCTTTAGCACCCACTTCTCGTTTGTTTACCGGGCAACGCTGGACAGCGACCTGGTTGAGCACGAGTTAGATCATGTCCTGTTTGGATATACGGATCAAATTCCACGTCCGAATCCTTTGGAAGTGGTTAGCTGGCGGTACCAAACGCTAGATTCCATCCAAGAAGACATCGATTCGGATGAAAGTCAGTTTACCGAATGGTTTAAAATCTGCTTTGATCGAGTAAACTCTCTACAATCTCTAAAAACTGAGAGCTAATAAAGCCTTATGTCGTTTCTGATAAATTTCGGTATTGTTCTCGCAACGTTTTTCACCATGGAGGCCGTTGCTTGGTTTGCGCATAAATACGTGATGCATGGCTTTATGTGGTGGTTTCACAAGGATCATCACGTTCATGAACCAGGCTTTTTTGAGAAAAATGACGCCTTTTTCCTGATATTTGCCATTCCAAGCGCTTATTGCTTCATCACGGGAACGTTGAATGGAGACTTTAGGGTATGGATTGGCCTGGGCATTTTGCTCTATGGCATCGGCTATCTCATTGTCCACGACATCTTTATCCACCAACGCTTTAAATGGCTGAGAAGGACAGACAACGCGTATTTCAAAGCCATTCGAAAAGCGCATCTACTTCACCACAAACATTTGGGGCCAGAAGACGGCGAGTGTTTTGGCATGCTGTGGGCGCCCTACCGGCTGTTCAAGGAAGCAATGACCACGAAATCTAATCTGGGAAGCCTTCCCATTGAAATGCCGTGGATTGAACCAGCTTATGCCGGTTCATCTGAAGGAAATGCCATGAAAGGTGCCAAACAGGTAGATAAAGGAGTGGATTTGCCACGTCCTGGTTCGGCCAAAAAAGCCAAGCCCAATTCCTAAATCCACGATCTGGCAGAAAACTCAAGCCCTACGAAACTAGTGTCATCAAGCCTTTATCTACTCGTCAATTTAGGAGCCATTGCGATCCCCTTCGCATTCTCGTGGCACCCTAAGATTCGGTTTGTAGACCAATGGCGTGCTTTCTGGCCCGCCTGTTTGATTACGCTTACGTTTTTTATCGCCTGGGATGTGCTCTTTACGGCCCAAGGCGTTTGGGGCTTCAACGAATCCTATCTGGTTGGATTGTCCCTGTTTGGACTACCTCTTGAGGAATGGTTGTTTTTTGTGGCCATTCCGTACGCATGTGTGTTCACCTATTTCGTTTTTCGAACGGTTCGACACAGCCATGCAGGAAAAGCATCTCAAGGCGCCCTTTTGTTCATCTTGGTGCTCAGTGCTAGCCTGTGCCTTTTTCACCTTGACAACGCCTATACGGCAACCGCCACAGGGTTTAATGCCATCTTCTGCCTGATTCTTCTTCGCTCCAAGCCGGCGTGGCTGTCCGATTTTCTGTTTTCGTTTTTGGTGCTCTTGATACCGTTTGTCTTAACGAACGGTATCCTAACAGGCCTAGATTTCTGGCAGGCGAACTTGCTACATGCAGCCCCAGAAAGCATTCAGGACCAGGTGGTTTGGTACGCAAACGACCAAAACATGGGAGTCCGTTTCTTCACGATCCCAATAGAAGACTTTTTCTATGCCTTCCTGCTGATCGGAATGAACGTAACCCTGTTTGAACGATTTCGGGCGAAATAGAGCACATCGCCGAGTCCGAGTACTGCTAGCTTGAAGCAGGCTGTCTTTTTTTCATGTAGACGAATAGCCCAGCGAAGAGCACGATCAAGATGGCGGGCAAAATGGCCATCAGTTGAATGGCTTCATGTCCGGTTGCATCGTCTAGCACTTTACCCATGATTGGCAGCACTACGGATACTGAAAGCATGCCCAGTCCGCCCATGATGGACAACCCAAGTGCACCACTTTCAGGTAGATTTTCGGCCACAAACGAAATCATGGTTGGCCAGAAAAACGTGATGCCAATAGCGAAAACGGCGGCGGCCGCAAACGTCAACGCAGCGCCTTGAACGGAGCTCAGTAGCATCAGTCCGATAAACGAGAAAATGGCCGAAAACAGCAGCATTCCAGAGGTCTTGAGCTTTGCGGAAATGGGTCCCGCAAAAAAGCCGCGTCCGATAGCCATGATGCCATTGATGAAGGCCAACACCAACAGCGCGTTGGCTCCCGAGGACTTGAGTAGCGATTCAATGCGCTGATTGGTCCCGAGCTCCGTGGCGGCCGTCAGAAGCATACAGAAGGCCATGAACAGAAAGAGGGGAGAGGCCACGGTTTTCCACATATCGGAGTTGGAGACGCCCATTTCGACCCGTTCGGTCGCTGGAAAATGCTGTCCCCAAAATAAATACCCATACAAAAAGAGGGGTATGAAAAGAGACCCTGTCATCATCTGCCAACTCAATCCCATCACATCCATCACTACATATCCCACAACAGAGCCAACTACAATTCCACCTGGAAACCACACGTGAAACCGGTTGAGCATTTTGGTTTTCTCGGTGGGATAAAGAGAGGCAACCATTGGATTCAGGGCAGCTTCAACGAATCCGTTTCCGATTCCCACAAATACAGTCGCGGTGAATAGCGACGTCATGTTGGTGGCCATCAGGGTCATGACAATCCCTATAAAATGAGCAATAAAAGCCATCCAGGTGATTTTCTTCATGCCCAGCGTATCGACGAGCGGTCCACCTATGATCATGGCCAACGTAAATCCCCAAAAGGCAGGGGTAAACGCATATCCAATTTGCTCTAGCGTTAGGCCCACTCCTTCGGGACCAAATACGGTTTCGAGTCGAGCCCGAATCGCAAACGTCATTGAGGTCACAATGAGGGCAATACAGCTGGCTAGAAAGAGTCGCTTTTTGTCGGGGCCTTCCATGGGATTTTCCGGTTAGGGTGAATGAGCGATGGAAAACACGAAAATAACAATTCTTCTAAGTCGCGCAACTATGCCGATAGGAAGACTTGAATTCAAAGGCGAAATACACCGAACCCCGATTTCCCGTCAGCGGTGGAGGAAGTTTCCCTACACCGGCGCCGAATTGAGTGAGGTAAATTGATACATCCAACGACCAATCAACGTACCTACTTTTCGAGTTTCACATGACGTCGAACCACACTCTACTTGTCCCAAGCGACATCGACATTGCACAAGCAGCAACTATTCGCCCAATTGGGGACATTGCCCATCAACTAGGCCTCAACGACGATGAGTTGTTGATGTACGGACCACAGAAGGCCAAAGTGGGTCTCGATGTGCTAAAACGCCTCAAAGACCAACCCAACGGGAAGTATGTGGTGGTTACCGCCATCACTCCCACTCCTTTGGGAGAAGGCAAGACAACGGTAGCCGTTGGGCTTACGCAAGGCATGGGAAAAATTGGCAAGCACGCAACCGTTTGCCTTCGCCAGCCCTCGATGGGTCCGACCTTTAGTATTAAAGGGGGCGCAGCAGGAGGAGGATATGCTCAAGTGGTCCCGATGGAGGACTTTAACCTTCACCTTACGGGTGATATCCACGCCATAACCGCGGCGCATAATTTATGCGCCGCGGCCCTCGATGCTCGAATCATGCATGAACGGAACTACCCGGGTGAAGCATGGCTCAATCGAACCAAAAGCGCCGAGCGTCCAGATGGACTGCCGCGGCTTGATATTAATCCGTACTCCATTACATGGAATCGGGTGGTCGATGCCAATGACCGAGCCCTTCGCCATATCACGATTGGATTGGGTTCCAAAGCAGATGGTCTCCCGCGTGAAGCAGGGTACGACATCACGGTTGCCTCGGAAGTAATGGCCATATTGGCGCTTGTGTCGGGTGAAAGTTATGCCGAAGCACTGGCAGATATGCGGAGGCGTATAGGCCGAATTGTTGTGGCCTACAGCCATGCGGGCCATCCTGTCACAACGGAGGATCTGGGCGTTGCAGGCGCAATGACAGTATTAATGAAAGAAGCCCTCAATCCAACCTTGATGCAGACGTTGGAAGGCCAGCCTGCTTTTGTGCACGCTGGACCATTTGCCAACATTGCTCACGGCGCCAGTTCAATCGTGGCCGACAGGGTCGCCCTAAAAACTTCCGATTATGTGATCACCGAAGCAGGTTTCGGTTCGGACATCGGGATGGAAAAGTTTTTTGATATCAAGTGCCGCGCTTCAGGACTAACCCCGCACGTAGTCGTTATGGTAGCAACCATTCGAGCGTTAAAGATGCACGGGGGAGGTTCAAGCGTGGTGGCCGGATACGATTTGCCCAAGGAATACGTAGAGGAAAACCTCGAATTGCTCGAAAAAGGATGCGCTAATCTCAAGGCGCACATTGAGATAGCCAAAAAGTATGGCGTTCAAGTCGTGGCTGCCATCAATGTTTTCCCAACCGACACTGCGGCCGAAATAGAACTCGTTGAACGGGCCGCACAGGCAGCTGGAGCAGGGGCTTCGGTCTCAACAACGCACTGGGCTGATGGTGGGGAAGGGTCCATCGAACTGGCCAAAGCAGTGGTTAATGCAGCGGAAAAGCCTTCCAATTTCCAATTTCTCTATCCATTAGAGGCTTCAATCAAAGAAAAAATTGAATCGATAGCTAAGCAAGTTTATGGAGCAGACGGGGTGTCTTTTACGCCAGAGGCCAACGCTCAGATTGCTGCCTATGAAAAAGATGGATTCGGGAATCTGCCCATTTGTATGGCAAAAACCCACCTTTCTCTTTCTCATGATCCGAAGCTGAAGGGCGTACCCAAAGGGTTTACATTTCCGGTTCGGGAAGTCAGAGCCAGCGTGGGCGCAGGTTTCATATATCCCATTGGCGGGAATATGATGACCATGCCAGGTCTACCAGCCATTCCCGCATTTATGAAAATTGACATAGATGAAGATGGCCGGACGGTTGGGTTATCTTAAGAATGGGATAACCCTCGTTTTATCACTCGTTATCTCTTCAAAAAGAGGGTTGTGAACTCCAATACCATGTTCAATCATCTTAACTGAAAAGTCCCAATAGGCCCCAGTTAAACATGAAGTCAAGGCGGGGATTACTCGAAAGCAATCGTATAACCCTTTTTGTATTCGGAGCGGACCTTCGTTTTTGTCACACCGGCGTCGACTAACTTATTTCGAACCCTATAAACAATGTTGTGCAGTGAATTATACGACTGGGAATAAGAACCAGGGCACAACTCGGATGTCAATACTTCTCTTGAGACAAAACCAGGATGGGCTGTTCCTAGCATCAAAACTAGCGAGTATTCAAGAAAGGTAAGGCGGACCAATGTGCCTGAGGTAGAAAGCACTTTATTGTGTTCCCTGTCAATCACTAGATCACCAATGGTCACGAGACCAGAATGCATGGAATTCAGTTTTATATCTTCACACCGTCGCAAACCTACGGCAACACGTGCTTCTAATTCTTTGATCCTGAAAGGTTTGCTCACATAATCGTCGGCGCCAGCATGTAAACCAGCTAAAATGCTTGTGGAATCTGCACGTGCGGTAAGCATCAAAATCCACCCATTATATCCCCGGCCCCGAAGCAATTGCATCCATTGAAGTCCGCTTCCGTCGGGTAGCATCCAATCAAGAATGATAAGATCGGGATACCGAGTATCTACGATCTTATCCGCTTCTGTTAAAGAAGAAGCCGATCGAATCTGGTATCCTTGCTGAATAAAATACTTTTCTAAGTGACTTCGTTGTATATAATTGTCCTCAACCGCGAGAATAGTCATCAATTTAGGTATTAAAACTTAGTTGAACCGTCGTCCCTGACCCGACTTCAGATATCAAATGGACCTTGCCTTTCATTTTCGTCGTTAGCAAGTTAACGATGCTCAATCCAATTCCGGTCCCATCGAAATTACCAACATTGGATGCACGATAAAAATTACCAAAAACTGAGCCAATCTCATTTTGAGGGATACCAATCCCATTGTCTGATATTTCGAAAAGTAACTCAGAGGGGCGTTCACTACTCATAACAACGGCTACCGATCCAGTCGAAAATTTCAGCGCATTCGAGAGTAGGTTAGAAAAAATCACCTGAAACATCGACTCATCGCCAAGCAGAATTGGACGATTGTACGAAGAGTTCCAGTCACATTTGATCTGTATCCGCTGTCGCAAGAGTGGCTCAAAACTAGATTTGACGCGCTTCAACAACACGTCATAATCGATTGGTACGAGTGTGACCTGCGAACTCTCTGCTGATGCTTCGCTCAACAACAGCACAGAATCAATGTGCGTTGTCATTTTATCAACCATTGAGTAAATAGTCTCGAAATACGGGCTCATTCCGGGCTTGCTAGTGGTCAATTCCACCAACTCAACTGAAGTCACCAGGCTTGTCAAGGGTGTTCTCAACTCATGAGAAATCATATTTACGATATTGTGTTGGAGCCTTGACGATTCTACTGCTACCCGCGCAGCGTGTACCAATTTATTCATTGCCTCCACTCGGGACGTTATTTCCTGAACAAACAGGACCTCCGCGGTGGACAAGCTTAAATCCCCTGAACTAGTGACCCGGAAATAACGCGTATGATCCAAATGACCTTGAATCTGTAAGGTCAAGTTGGGCTTTCCCATGGAACATCTAGTTTCCGACTCGCCTGTAAGTTCTTCCCACTGTTGGACGTCCACGACTTTTATACCTAAATGGTTGTGAGTGTGGCGCAGATCTATGTCAATAAGGCTAGAAGCCAAGCATCCAAATAACTTGCAGCACTCGGCAGTAGCTCCCAAAATGACTAGCCCATCCATTATTAAGAGGGGTAATTCCAGATGCTCGATTAGCTTCCTTTTATTTTCCAACGAGCTATGATTGCTATATACGGAATTGGATTCTTCTTGGAGGAAAGGATTGATGCTGTCAGAAAGCTCACTCAAATGGGAAAGGAAAGAAGTACAGCTTGAAATGACATCTTGTGAATAACGCTCTGGACAGTTCGCAAGACCTACAGCTCCGTATAAATTGCCACGAAGGTAAATAGGAAGGCATAAAAAGTTGCGTATTTGAGGATGACCTTCAGGCAAACCTATACCCCGCTTTTCATTACCATAATCGTCAACCACTACAGTTGCACCCTCCAGAATGGTTGGGCCAAACAACGCTCGAAGGTTATTAAATACGAATCCGCTTTTTGCTGATTCTTTGTACAGATTTCGCGTTTCTTCATTCCAAGAAAGGTCGCTCATTGCCTTGGTTTTAAGAAATGGCTGCCCCTCAAAATCGAATTCACGAATGCCTATAAATCCACCTTCTGAATCAGACAATGTGAGTAGTTCACGTAAAAGATGAGAATAAATCGCTGAGATTCTTGGAGAAGAGGCTAGCCAGTCAACGCTCCTCAACACAGCAGCATATAACAACTCCCTTCGTTTCGATTCATTGGATTCATTCATATAACTGCTCAAGTCCAGAACCGAAATTTCGTTACCGCCACCTTTCTCGAACGATTTAGCTATAAGTCCGACCACTCCCGATTGCCGTCCTACAAGCAATACTGGAGAAAGAGTTGCTTCTTCGGTTTCATTCGAGACCTGCTTCAGAAAATCACGTACAGAATCTTTTCCATCAGGGTGAACCCAGTCTAAGAATGTATCCACAATCTCTTGAGCATCTCCGGTTTTAGACACCGTAGCCAAAGGGTTCAGATTGAAGAGTAATTCTCCAACATCATTTTTCAGGTCGAGGAGTATTCGACCTGCGACAGGAATTGCGTTTTTTTGAGGTTTCAAACTAGGTTGTAAGCCATTGGGGTTTTGGATATTGTTGTCTACGATACGATTACGATCAAGCATTCATCTATAAGCGGGTGCGTTCGGGTCTGGTATACTTTTGGTGGTGTCAGTTCAGACAACGTTTTCAATTAATAACGAAAGAGGGAACTGAATAGATACGAGTAGACCTCCTGTCTCTCCACTTGTAAAGGATATTTCGCCGCCTATCAATTCCAATAGGCGTTTAGAAACGGCTAGGCCGAGTCCTATGCCCTGCTGCTCTGCTCGTTTGCGATCAAATTGTCTAAACAAGCCAATACTGGCAATCTGATCTGGCGTCATTCCGGGACCACAGTCCTTGATGTCAAGTTCGTAATATTCTTGATTGCTTTTTCCTTTGACCGTTATCAAGGCGTTGTTCTCTGAATATTGGAATGCGTTTTTTACTACTTCTTCAACGATCCTCTCCACAAAAACCTTATTTGAAGTACTCCGTCCAGGTTCTAGTTCAATCTTAATACGATCACGAGCATTCATTTTTCTTGATACCTGTCGGCAGACCAATTCAATTAGACTCTGCAATTCATATGGTATTTCCTCTGCCATTTCCGATTGAATGCTCGATCCATTGTTTAGGCTAGTTCTCACGGCGAGATTGAACTTATCAGAGAGGTCTTTCAATCTGATGGCTGAAACTGCAATCGATTCCAACATTTTGTGTGTCAGTAATCGATCTTTAGAATTTTCCAGGTCTAGTGTTTGCAGGAATTCGGCCATACCGTAAATGACGGTAACTGGCGTACTAAGTTCATGAGGAAAAATCAACTGTAAAGACTCGGTGAGTTGGGCCATTGACCTCTCATATTTAGCCTTCTTCTTCCGTTCTTTTTCCAACCGTTTGTTAATAACGCCAACGAGTTCCGACAATTTAAACGGCTTGGTAATATAGTCGTCTGCGGCCAACTCCATTCCATTTCGGATATTATGCGGTCCCGTCAATGCCGATACAAAAACAAATGGAATCGTCCCCCAATCAGTGTGTTCATCAAGATGGCTTTTGAACTCCAATCCCGTCATATCAGGCATTTTGACGTCGGATAGAATTAAATCAGGTTGAATATCGGGTAACAGTTGCAATGCCTCTGCGGCCCCGTTAGCAGCGATGGCTTGATATCCACAAACAACAAGGGCTTCTTCCAGCTTTCGGCGAATTTGATCTTCGTCCTCAACAATCATGATGAGCGGTTTCTTTAAGGCCATGTGTATTAACGGAGTGTAGTTGTTTGATGAGTTACGAAGCCCCCAAACCTAGTTATATCAAACTTCTAGTCACAGGCCTCTAATGCCTTTTCCGGAAGCTGAATTCCCTTGGGATCTCATGGAATTAACAAATTTACTTTCTTCTAACTGTCTGCCTAGTGAGAAAGAACTCATTTGTCTCATAAACCGCTAAGCATTATTGCGCTCCTTTATCCAAATAACCGAACATACACCAAATGTTGTAGAAAAAGCAAGTTGAATGCGCTCTAAATAAGCCTTCCATATGGACCAACTACTGAAAACAAGACGCTTGAATCACTTCTGTAATCGTAATACGCCAACGGGCATCCGTCGTTTTTGGGCAAGCCGATGGGGCTTTTTGATTTTCGGGGCTATTCTTGTTACTGTTAGCGGAAGTTTCGCGAGTGCGTCTGAAGAATATGGCGGTTTGAGTCGGATTTCTTTTAGCCGACAATCAGACGGGACAGGTACGATTATGCGCGTCCACCTTAACTCGGCCTCTGCTGAACTGAACTCGAAAATTCAAGAGGAAGACGGATTTATCGCAATTACTATTTTCCAAAGCCGAATCGATACTCGATGTATTCTGGACTCCCCACAAGGGTCTATTCGATCTTATAGGATAGATCAAATCGATCAAAACGTTGTGATCCGAATCCATTCTGGCGGTGTTCACCTATTTGCGAAAGTCTATCGCGAATTAAACAGTAACGACCTGCTAGTACATCTTATTCCAAACCTCCAAAAGACGCTTCAATTTGCTGAAGCCAATGAAGCGCATCGAGCGGGTCGACGGGACAAAGAAAAAAGTTGATAGTGCTCTTCTAACGAATATTCTGAGTTTTTTGAGGTCCTGATGGTTTAAATTGGGGTTGTTAGGTTGGCTTGGTGTATGAACCGGATACATGGTATACACT
>JABMOI010000033.1 GCA_013204185.1 bacterium
CCCATAACCCAAAGCCAATAATCCCAACCACATATGAGATCATTACCGCAATATCGATAAACGCTAGCTCGAACGAAGGCATTGTATTTTGGTGATTAGTTGAGCAGTGTGTGGAATGGCGTCCGCTGCACCCAATATTTCAGCGAACGAACTGGAGCCCAAACCTAAGAAGATCAGTGCCAAAGTACATAGCCATATTTAGGACCGATTTTCAATCTCGGCGCTTTTTTTGCCAATTCCGTACCTCGATTCAGCGAAAGGCATTCATCCTTTCCTAAATCGGTACTGCTGCCTTCGTTTAACCCTCATTTTAATTAACGAAGATCCACCGTCGTCGACTGGTCGTCAACCATTATCGTGAACGCTCCGGGTTCAAAAACAGATACGTTTTCTCGGCCTATGAACGACAAATCTGCCTTACTTAGTTCAAAACGTTGAGTCGACTTTTCGCCAGCTTTTAGGCTCACTTTTCGAAACGCACGCAATCGCTTGTTAGACGGAGTGATACTTGCATACTCGTCTCGAGAATATAGCTGGATCACATCCATTCCATCTCGATCCCCTGTATTTGCAATGTCGACCGACACCATCAATTTACCTGTTGCTGTAAACGCCTTGGAGTCTACTTTAAGATTCGAGTATTCAAAGTCTGTGTAACTCAGCCCCCAACCAAATGGGTATTGAGGATTAATGGCATCCTGGCCGAATAAAATGTCTGCATTTTCCGACCATTTGTAATCGTAAGGCACAATCGATCCAGAAAACCGAGGATACGTAAACGGCAGATGCCCACTTGGATTCACGCTTCCTTGGAGCACATCCACCACAGCCCCGGCCCCTTCTGGCCCTGGTTGATAGGCCAAAATAATGGCGTCTGCCAGCGGTTCAATCTGCCGAATTATTCTGGGGCGATTCTGAAACAGAACTACCACCAACCGAGCTCCTGATTCAACTACTGTTCGAGCCATTTCTACTTGATCTGCGGCCAATTCCAATGATTCAATATCGCCTGGCTTCTCTACAGACGGGACTTCGCCCAGAGCAAGCACCACAACTTCAGCGCGGTGGCTCAATGCCCTCACTTTGTCAGGATCTTGGTGTTCGTCCCAAGGCAAGTAGGCGACAGCTGAAAACCCAGCTTCCATTTTATCTTTAAACGTAGCGATAGACTCAGGATATGCGTCCCTCTCAATTCCTTGCCACGTATAGGACCAAGAACCGTGCGTAAATGTCTTTGAATCGGCGCCGGGGCCTCCTAATAGAATTGCCTCAGTCCCCGTTAAAGGAAGGATTCCATTCTCGTTTTTTAGCAGTGTGATTGACTCATGAGCTGCTTCAAGAGACAACGCTTTTCCGTTGGTCCATATGTTTGCATCTGGCTTCGGCCGAGCATTAGCAAACAATCCCACCTTACTTTTAACCCACAAAATCCGCTCTACCGACTCGTCGATGCGTGATTCAGGGATTACTCCTTCTTGGACGAGTTCGATTAATGCATCAGTAAACGTGTAATCGTAGGGTACCATCGCCATATCGACGCCAGCTTCAACCACCTGCCGAACGGCTTCTTTAAACGATTCCGCAACTCGGTGACTGGCATGCAATTTTGCAATGTCTTCCCAATCAGTTACGATGATTCCTTTAAATCCCAGTTCTTCCTTCAATAATTCAGTTAGGATGCGATGGCTTGCGTGCACCGGCTCGCCGTTTATTTCGCCAGAGTTGACCATCATTGTCAACAATCCCTGATCAATTGCGTCTTTGAAAGGCGGAAGAATGTACTCGCGTAGCATTCGTTCTGGAATCCATGCGGGCGTTCTATCTTTT
Organism: bacterium; assembly: GCA_013204185.1. Classification (GTDB taxonomy): domain Bacteria; phylum Bacteroidota; class Rhodothermia; order Rhodothermales; family UBA10348; genus UBA10348. The sequence goes on from JABMOI010000033.1 coordinate 1,828, forward strand.
CCTGAAAGGGGCAGGCTATATCCCAGAAAGTGTTTTCCAGTCGCGGCAACGGTTGCGAAACCGTCTGGTGTGACATGCTGCTGAGACGTAATTGAGGCGCGTCCTAACACGGTTGCCATGTGCACATCCTCTCCAAACGTCTCAAAAAAGCGAGACCAAAGGGGCTGACGCCCCACATCGAGTACAGGAGCAAAATTCCAAGGGATCCCAAGGGAACGAGTTTCTTCAGCCGTTTGCCTAGACACGGCCCCAACCAAGTCGGCGTTCCACGTCGCTGCCAAGCCTAGATTTTGTGGGAATAGAGTCGCTTCGACATGGTAATTATTGCCATGAACGGCATCAATTCCATAAATCACGGGGATTCCGTGTTTGGTCTCGTTAATCGCAAGATCTTGAATTTCGTTAATGAGCTTTTCCCATTGAGCCGTTGTCATGGCCATGTCGTACACATTCAATAGTGAACCCACATGCCGATCAACGATGGCCTCCCTCAACAAGCTAGAGTCCACCTTAAATGCAGTTCCGGGGAAACCCTTTACCTCGCTTAGTGGCTGGATTGTGAGCTGAGTCATCTGACCTACCTTTTCGGCAAGTGTCATTTCACTGACTAGTTCACGTATCGCTTCCTCAGAAAGCTGACCTTTGGCATCAGCGGCCAAAAAGGTCATGGATGCCATGAGGAAGCAAACAACGACCACTGCCGAATAAAGGTGTTTAACGGGCCGATTGCTTATGGCTGAAAAGGTTTTCATACTAATCCTGTGCTTTCTTAGGGCATTCATAGAAATTCTTTTAAATAGATGACTCCCGAATTCTCAATTCAACAGGGAGAACGCGGTTTTGTAGGACGTGGGGCTCCCCTCGCAATCTGGAAATCAAAAGCCGCATGGCAGCCATTCCAAATTGACGAATCGGGACATGGACGGAAGTGAGGGGCGGGGTAGAATATTGGGCACTAGGTACATCGTCAAAACCTGTCACTGCCATCTCGGAAGGTGCCGACACACCAGCATCTCTCAGTGCACTCATCACACCCACTGCGGCATCATCGTTTGAAGCCATGATTGCTGTGGGTCGCTCTGCCAGGGCCAATATCTTAGATACCGAATCGTACCCTGATTTTTGAGTGTACTGACCCGGAATAATAAGCTCAGGGTGAATGGTTACCCCGGTATCTTTCATGGCCGTAACGTACCCTCGAAGTCGTTCAGAAGCATCATGGGCGCCTTTGGGGCCCGTGAGAAACGCAATACGTCGATGTCCTTTCGAGACGAGATGCATCACCATGGCATACATTCCCCCGTAATTATCGAACGTTATCCCGTCAATTTTTTCGGTGTTCATCTGTGTGTTGACGAAAACAAACGGCACCTCATTCGGGGTCAGTCTAATCACTTCTTCCGCCACCATATTTGGGGCCATGATTAACAGTCCATCCACCCGCTTATACATTCCAGAAAGCGCCGCTTTTAACTCAGAAGCCGAATGATGAGAAGTCGAAATTAGTATAAATATCCCCTCAGACTGCGCCACTTCGTCGACACCGTTGAGAAATTCAGAAAAGAACTCCCCACTGACAAAAGGCAAAATAATTCCAACTCCTCCTGTTTGATTCGAAAGCAGGCTACGTGCTGCTGGATTGGGAGTGTAGCCCAATTCCTCAACGGCTTCTTCAACGCGAGTCCGTTTTTCAGAATCGACGGGACAAATGTTATTCAGAACCCTAGAAACGGTAGACATCGACACTCCAGCGCGTTGCGCTACGTCCTTGATTGTGATGCCCATTTCTTTATTGTATTCTTGACTCGAGAAGCAAAATGACAACGCTATGAAAAGCTTTTCACATATTACTGATATGAACGAATTGGTGCAAGTGTGAACTCGAAAGCTCGGTACTTACTCCCTCGAATAGGACTCATTCTATTCCCTATTGTGCTAATTTTCTTGGTTGAAGGCGGGCTCAGGTTAGCCGGAATCGGTTCCGGAGCTAGAAATGCCTTCGTAGAAATCGAGGGTAAACCGGCGTATATGGCCTTCAACCCCGATTTTTCCGCACGCTATTTCAATGGATTTGTGCCGTCAGTGGCATTCAACCCGTTCTTGAAAAAGAAGAATCCGTCTGTTCTCAGAATTGTGACGCTTGGAGGCTCGTCTACAGCTGGGTTTCCCTATCAATTTTATTATGGATTCCCTGAATCGGTGTCTCGTGGACTTTCCAGTCAACTTCCAAATAGGACGGTCGAAGTAATCAATCTGGGAATGACTGCCATCAATAGTTACACATTGTGGGACCTTCGACACGACATTACCGCCATCGATCCGGACCTCGTTGTGATCTACGCTGGCCACAACGAGTATTACGGCTCTTTTGGAGCTGGAAGTACGCTCTACTCACTCGGCAACCAGATTGCACTAAAGCGATTGGTTTTGAGACTGAAAAGAACGGCAATCTTTACCGGTTTGGAATCGCTTCTTTCCCCCGATAAAAAAGCCGACGGCAGGAATGGTGGAGATTCAGAAGGCTCAGATCGCACGTTAATGGCCCAAGTTGTAAGGGACGCATCTATTGAATTCGATGATGAAACGTTTAACGACGGTTTACAACAGTTTTCAGAAAACATGAACGACGTGGTCGAGCTGTTTCGGAAAGAAGGCATTCCCGTCCTCATCGGGTCCCTAGTTTCAAACCTGTCGGGACAGGCACCTCTCGGCGATAATCCAGAAGCGTTGAAGGCGTTTGATCGGGGAACGGACGCCGCATGTCAAACGCAGGAATGCAAGTTGTCCGCATTTGAATCCGCCCGTGACCTAGACAATATTCGATTTCGAGCACCCAGCATATTCAACAACGTCTTGGAAGACATTGCCCTCAGACATCAAACAGGCTTTGTAGACCTGCAATCTGTTTTCTCATCACAAAGCAGATCGGGAATTCCAGGCAGTGATCTTTTTATCGATCACCTCCACCCAACTCAACACGGATATGAGCTCATGGGTGCGGAGTTTGTACAAGCCATCTTGATGCAAATCGATACCAGTACGAACCCCTCTGCGGACTTAGCCGAAATGGTTCTTGACCCACTTGAATCGGCCCATTCTGCACTGCTAATTGAACGGTTGCTTGCGGATTATCCATTTCACAAGGATAGATCGGCAGAAGAAATGTCCAAACTGAGCGATGAATTGGTCGCTCGGTATCGCTTTTCTGGCTCATTCATGGATTCCTTGGCGTCGGTCATGGTCTCATCTCCTCTCACCGTATCAGGTGCGCTCGTTAAGGCGATCCAATACGAGAAAAGATCGACTCCGAATAAGGACCTTCTATTACTATACCAAGCCTTGTTTTACTGGCAGCCCTTTAACACACCCCTCATGCAGGAGGCCGTGGCTGCCGGTATTCAATCTGAAGAACTCGATCCTTTTACTATCAGGCTAGCTGTATTTGGGGCCAATCGATCAAACGATATTTATTTTTGGAATGCGTTAGGGGCCCTCTACCTGCGTGCAGATCGCTTTGCTGAAGCAGATGCCGCTCTATCGAAAGCAGAATCATTGGATCCCAATTCACCTGTAATGCTGTACAATCGAGCTCGAATGTATCTGGCCAAAGGCGATACGGCTACATCCGAGAGCTACTTTCTCCGCTACCAAGCATCCACTACTCGGGACTCCAACTAATCCACCTTCTCCGAAGGCCGGCTAAGCCCTTCCAACCCGGCAAATCTCAGCATTCCTGTTTGGCTAAAACATTGCTCGAATCTTGCCAAGCGCTGGATGCCGGGGTGCAACTTGTTCAGCTCGATCGAAGAGCTGCTTGGCTTTGTCCTTTTCATTCTTCCCGATGAAGTAAATCGACAAATTCAGTAGTGATGTCACATTGTTGGGGTCCGCTAAAAGGACCGATCTGAATCGCGCAATTGCTTCCTGTTCATTTCCACTTTGTAAAAATACCGTAGCAACGTTTGCTTGTAACTCCAAGTTATTGGGCCTTAAACGAATGGCGGCAAAATAATGTGGTATCGCGTCTTCAAATCGCGTTTGGTCCCGATACGCATTTGCAAGGCTTACCCTTTTTTCAAAGTCTAACGGCTGACTCGCAACAATTCGTTCTAGCAATTCCACTGGCTGGGCATCTTTTCGGGCGGCATCTGCCGCCAAGAAAAGTGATTGTGCTTTTTCCTCTTCTCCCAAACGCCTGAACGCCCCGGCCAATTCGAAGATGACCGAATAATTCCACGGTTCGCCTTGCACTAGCTCCATTAATAACGCTACGGCCGTATTGGAGTCACCCGCCAGATTTTCTAGTTTCGCCAACTTTAGCCTGAAACTCGAAGACGACGCCCCACGGGCCCCGGCAGCGCGCAAATCCGTAAGTGCCTGTTCGTAATCTCCCCGTTGTGATTTGTAGTCGGATGAACTTACCAATGCAGGTCCGTAACCGGAGTCAATCCGCAAGCTATTTGCAACAGCGACCAACGCACTATCCAACTTGCCTAATTCAAAATATGCACCGCTTATAGCATGCCACGTACGAGGATCCGTTGGCAAGGAAGGCTCTTTAAGGTACTCTTCGAGGGCGCGCCGATACTCTTTTTTGAAATAGTAGACATTACCCAGATTGTGACGCAGACCTGGATAGTTCGGGGCGCGGTCGAGAACTGTGACAAACGAACTTTCAGCCTGAGCCAGCATTCCCATATCAAAAAATACCCTTCCACGAAGAATCGAACTCTCAACCTGATTGGATTGCACAATATCAAGTGAATCGGCTAGAGCTAATACCTCGATCAACGATCCATTTTGAAGAGCGGCACTCGCTTGTTCCACGACGAGCCTAGCCTCGTCCGATAGCTTTGGTTCATTCTGACACTTTGAGAGAAACAGAATTCCGCTTACTATTACAGCCGCGTACAATAACCGATGTCTGATTTTTTTCAAGGTGTTGGATTTTTCAGGATGCTGGGGTACTACCCAAAAACTCTGAATCTATTTCTTCGCTCTCTTTTGCGTCGGCCGAATAGGACGCACACACACTAACGCTAATGGAAAGGTTGATATGTACCGACGTACGATCCTAGTAATAATCTGGTTTCTTACCATCTCATGCTCTGATGTTAAACCCATTGAGCCGACTTTGCCTGCAATTGGGCTTCCCGTGTTCGAGGAAATTACTGAACAATCGGGCATTTCAACCTTCAGGCACAACAACGGAGCCAGCGCCAACAAATGGTTTCCCGAAACGATGAGCGGTGGTGGCGGCTTTTCTGATATTGATTCAGATGGTGACCTTGACCTTGTCCTGGTAAAAGGGAGTTCCATTTCGGATGCTCCTGGCGCTTCAATGGGGGGAATTGAGGTGTTTGAAAACGATGGTACGGGAAACTTCTCCCGCAGGGAAGGCCTCGGGCTGTCAGACTTGCCAGGATATGGGATGGGCGTTTATTCAGCAGATTTGGATAATGATGGGGATCAAGATTTGGTCTATACCACGCTTGGTCCAAATGCCATTCTTTTCAATGAGAATGGGAAATTTGTTCGTCATTCCAACGCAGCACCGGGTTTTGAGGTAGAAGTTTGGAGTACGGCAGCGCTCATTTTTGATGCCGACAACGATGGATGGAACGATATTTTACTAGGCAATTACGTGGACTGGACACCTTCCACCGATATCTATTGCTCATCGGACGGGGAGCAGAAGGGGTACTGTACCCCTGAGTTGTATTCGGGAGCACCAGGTGTATTCTATCAAAATCAAGGTGATGGCACGTTTTCAAATGCGACCCTAGGATCTGGGTTTGAAAAAATGACTGGAAAGACGCTGGGGATCTCGGCAACAGACTTCAATCTGGACGGGTTAATTGATGTAATCGTCGCAAATGATACAGACCCAGATCAACTGTTTGTAAACGTAGGCAACGGTAATTTTGAAGAGAAAGGTGTAGTCAGCGGGCTTGCATTCGACGAGCGCGGAAGAGCTCGAGCGGGGATGGGGATCGACGTTGGATTTGCTGACCAGACGGAAATGCCAATGGTCGTGGTTGGCAATTTTTCTGATGAAATGATGGGCGTCTACCGCTACTTAGGGAATGGTGCCTTTTTAGATAGAGCCGCAGTTTCTGGAATCGGACACGAAAGCACGTTAACGCTAGCGTTTGGCGTCTTTTTTGCCGATTTCAACCTAGACGGCAACTTGGACATCTTTGTTGCCAATGGTCATGTCGAAGAATCGATCGAACGAGTTCGCGACAACGTTACCTACAAACAGCCCCCTCACGTATTTCTGGGTGATGGTCAGGGACGCTTTTCCGATGTATCCAATCAAATAACACCACCGATTGGATCCTATGTAGGACGTGCGGCAGCATTCGGAGATGTAAACGGCGATCACATACCTGATATTCTTCTCATAGAAAACGGCGGAGGGGCCCATATTTGGAAGAATAAATCCCAGGGCAATTACCTAAGAGTAACTCTAGAGGGTAGTTCCACAAATCGAGATGGGCTTGGAACGCGTGTAGAAGTTTATTCTAAAGACAGGAGGCAGATTCAAATCGTCAAAGCGGGTTCCAGCTATCTAAGTACCTCAGAGCACGCAGTGACATTCGGCCTCGGAGAAGCTGCAATGGTAGACTCAGTTAAGCTTTTCTGGCCAAGCGGTCAGGTACAAGTCCTTAATTCTGTTGAAGCAGGGCATTACGCAATCAAGGAAGAAAAGTAAGCCTACCAATGCAGATGAATGGGCAGTGCTTCATTGCTTTCAATAGGGTGCGACTCCCTATACTTCCTCGCTATCGCACCTTGGGTTTCGTCCGCCTTGAAGTGTTCATACCGTGTTTTATGAGCGGCAGATTTTTCGGCGTTTCCTAGAGCTTGGTATACTAACATCAAGTTGTAGTGGGCAGAAACGTCCTCAGCGTCTATTCGCAAAACAGATTCAAGCGGCTCAATGGCCTCTTGTAATTGCTCATTCAGATAAAAGGACCGTCCCAATTCATTGAGCACGACGCGGTCCCTTGGATGCGTCCGGAGAACTTCTTGGAATGATTGAATGGCTTGGTTGAATTGCCCGTTGGACTTAAAAACAATTCCATTAAAAAACATGGTTTTGTAAAACCCTGGCTGAAGTTGCTCTGCGCGCTGCAATGCGGACTTTGCTTTATCCCACGCTCCTTCAAAAATATAGGCTCGTGCAAGGTTTACCCATCCATCCGTATAGGTGGGGTCCAATTGAACGACCTTTAAAAAGGTCGTCTGCGCATTTGCGATATCACCTTCCCGCATCAGGGCAATTCCGTAGTCGTTCCATCGAATGACCGTGCTTCGGCTGGTATCGGTCGTCTTTTGCATGCCCAAACCGAGGCGTTTTTCCGTCTTGGCCATTACTGCAATCGGGACCTCTGGCAGCGTTTTCAGTTTGCCGGATACACCTGGATGTACGGCGTTGTAATGCCATTCCCTCGTTTCGGTCGCCAGTTCATTTCCAGTTCTCGACAGTGCTTCTTTAAATTCGCCACCGTAAGCAAACTCGGTGTATGCTTGGCTGAATTTTCTGTAATTAACCTGTGCCACGATGTGATAAGGAGGTGCACTATCTGGCGGTATTTCAAGTACGATGTGGGCCACATCTGCTCCTCCAGGTGGAATCAAATTGACGTAGACAGGCGCTCTCATGGCAAATGCATTTCTCTTATCAATGACCCTTCCAGTTTGGTCAACCAGCAAGCTCTTATAAAAGTGAGATCCCTGATCTACGCGGCCATCATCAACGCTTCCGGAGTGCACGATCACACGGCCGTTTGCATCTCTGATTTGGACTTCCAACCACGCTTCTTGCGCATCTGTGGTACCCGTAGGAAAGAAATGGCCAACGGACAATGAGCGTACCACCACGTCCAACCTATAGGTTGAGCCCGGTTCCAAAACGCCCTCTCCATCCACCAATCCGCCTAAGATATTGAGCGGCGAAGTGCGAGGAACGGAACCATACGAAGCCAATTGTTCCTCCCCAATAGCAAAGGAAGTATTTGGCACAGTGGGCGAGCGGGACACTTCCAGTACGTTCTGTACTCCTGACGAACTTAATTTCGAAATTCCGAACACATCAACTGACAAATGACCGGCCTCAAGAAAGTCCAATGTCGATCTAAGTTGAACTGAATCCTGATTTGCTACTGGAAGCGCCGTATTTGCAGCGATAAATCGATGATCCCGAATTGTACCTTGATCTGCCCCCGGATCTGTCGATAACGTGGGCTTCATGTGACAATCCGTGCATTGTTTCGGTGTTTCGGGTTGATAGAATGAGCGTGCTCCTTGTCCAGAAACGCCACTAGCTTGCCAGTTGTCGTACGTATTGAACCCACGCACCCACCTGTAATCATTTACTGCTTGATCAAGGTGCACTTTATGGCAACTAGAACAGAATGCAGCCTGATCTTCAATCAAGAACGGCTTCATAAAACTAGCTCGATGTGGCGCAGGATCAACTTTTAAAAGCTGATCGTGAACCCATTGAATGAGCGGGTTTTTATGTGTCGCAATAGCGTGTAGTGGCGGGTACTCCAGTTCAAAAGCTGCATTTCCACCCGTGTTCTTCACTCGCTTGATCGTATGACAAGTGACACAGGCAACACCGGCTTGGGAAGCCGGAGAAGCAAGAAATGAATCGACTGGAGCCGCCATGTTTCCAGCGAACAGCAAGGCGGGATCATGACATCCGGCGCACCACTTTGGACGTTCTAGCCCTCCAACCTCTTGCATGTACTCTATAGACTTCCGGTACCACTGATTGTTGAAGGATGAAAAGTGGTGCGCCGAGGATTCCCACTGTGTAACTGCATCCACATGGCAGCCAGAACGTCCACAGGTCTGAGATTCCAGAAAAAAGGATTCATCGATTAGATTGCCCGAGGTAGTACTAACCGCACTAGGGAAAAAAGGACCTTGTTCTCCTCCCATAGCGTTGTCAGACAAGGTGACCGGTCCGAGCACTTCATTTCCAATCGGTTCATACGGTTGAAAGAGACCTATAAGACTAGTGGCGAACAACAACAGGGCAACCGCACAAATTGAAACCAAATAAGTGGACTGCTTCCTCGTTCCAGTATTCAACAAGGAAAGCACTGACCATATTCCGGCCACCGTGGCAGTTGGGATGTGCAGAAAAAGAAGCCAACGAAATGGCCCAATCACGCCTAAGACCAGGATCAAAAGACCAGAAACAACTGCAGATATGTAGATAACGCTACGAAACCACCTATAACTGCTTGTCCCAGTCCTGAGCTCAGAAACAGCTGCTCGAGTCCATATTATCGACAAAAACAGGCCAGCAATGGCATGTAGAAAGATTTGGGAGATATACAATATGGAGGCTGACTCTCTGCCCCACAGAAAGCTTGCACTCAGGATTGTCAGTCCAATGAGTTGCCAACCGCGTTGCGGACCTCTGTCTTTCGAATTCAAGGTGTATGACTACGGATTTTTTTTGAACACGCGAACATAGTCGACTTCCATGCGCTGAGGAAAGGCCGTCGTTGCATCTGGGGATCCAGGCCAATTTCCCCCAACAGCAACATTCAATATCATGAAAAACCGTTTGTCAAAAGGTGCTGGATAAGGATGACCTGCGGTTGACCAAGAGTTTTGACGCGCGTATTGGAAATCATCAACGAACCAACGAATTTCATTGGGCTCCCATTCAATTGAATAGGTATGAAATGAACCGTGGGCCGAACCGGTAGGCAAAGAATGAGAAGTACCCGAGGATGAATTTGAGGGCTGAGCGCCACCATAATGTAACGTACCATGGATTCTATCAGGCAGATGCCCAATAGTCTCCATGATGTCGATCTCTCCACTTGCAGCCCACGATCCGTACTCACTGTCTGTGGGCATCATCCAGATAGCTGGCCATAGACCCCTACCAGTTGGAAGTTTTGCTTTCACTTCCATTCTGCCGTACAACCAATCGCCTTTTCCTCTAGTTATCATCCTGGCAGAGGTGTAGTTGCGCGTACCCTCCGCATCAGTAAAACGTTCAGAGAGCGCCTCAATAATCAGGATACCTTCTTCAACTCGTGAATTAGCACGTCTAGCTGTGTAATATTGCAACTCATTATTGCCACCACCGCTAGCATTAACTTCGTGTGACCACTTGTCAGTACTTATAGAAGTCCCGCTAAACTCGTCGTTCCACACTAACGTCCAACCATCTGGCGGTACAATTTCAACTTCATTCTCCTTTGTTGCTGACGCGTTGTCACATCCCATAAGCAGAAGGCCAAGGACAATAACTGTGAGTAAATGGGTACCATTCATTCTAGCTAACACGTTCAATTACAGTTTTCAGGGTTACAGTAGCTTGGCAATCTCATTTCCCTCGAAACACGTTTCTACGAAAAGGTTTTCAGAGACTGAAACAGAGCGGGCTGAAGTAAAGGACAATGCTTCAATATCGGACTGAATAAGCTTTGCCACAAGTGTAGCCCAGGTCAAATCAATGAAACCAGACCCGATAAGCCAGCAGTTTTATGATTGAACATAAAACCAACAGTCTGGCGGCTTTTTCTATTCTCAGTAGAAAACCGACAATCGAACGGGCAAAAATAGAAAAAGGCCCCGATTCATAAGAATCAGGGCCTTTAAAAAAAAGACCTCGGCAACGACCTACTCTTCCACCAGTGGCAGTACCATCGGCGC
>JABMOI010000034.1 GCA_013204185.1 bacterium
AAACTCTAAGTCAAGGAAAGGAACCCGTGCCTCGATGCCCCAAGCCGCCATGCTTTTGTTGGCTCTGGCGCAGTCAAAAAGGTGCAATCGCTCAATTTTCCGGACGGTTTCTTCGTGGAATTCTTTGGCATTTGGCGCTTTGTGGAAGTACAAATAGCCACCAAATATTTCATCCGAACCCTCACCAGACAAAACCATCTTGATACCCATGGCTTTGATTTTCCGAGCCATCAAATACATCGGAGTGGAAGCTCGGATGGTCGTGACATCGTAGGTTTCAATGTGGTAAATCACGTCCCGAAGTGCATCGATTCCTTCTTGCACGGTAAAGGTTAATCCGTGGTGAACGCTCCCAATAAAGTCTGCCACTTTTGTGGCCGCAGCCAAGTCAGGGCTGCCTTCGAGGCCAATCGCAAACGAATGAATGCGTGGCCACCAAGCTGGGGATGAGTCGTCGTCCTCGACTCGTTTTTCCGCAAATTTGCAAGCCAATGCCGCAATGATGGAAGAGTCTAGCCCACCCGAGAGCAGCACGCCGTAGGGGACGTCGCTCATCAGTTGACGGTGAACCGCATCTGAAAGAGCCTCGCGGATGATGAGTGGATCAGTAGGTCCGTTTTCTACGGCTTCGTACTCAAACCAAGGACGCTCGAAATATGACCGGCTTTCAGAGCCTTCGGGGCTGTAGACTAGGTGCCCAGGCAGAAAAGGGAATACCTGCGGACAATCCGATTCCAATGCTTTCAACTCAGAGGCAAAATAGGCGTTGCCTTTGGTGTCAAAACCTGTGTACAAGGGGATAACGCCCATGGGATCCCGGGCAACTAGGTAGGTCTGTTCCTGTGTATCCCACAACACAAAAGCGAAAATGCCATTCAAGTGATTCACGCATTCTGTCCCGTATTTGATGAACAGGGGGATAATCACTTCACAATCGGACTCGGTCTGAAACGCGTAATCAGAAAGGGACGCCCTAAGTTTGCGGTGGTTGTATATCTCTCCATTGACAGCAAGGACGTACCGACCATCAGGACTTACAAGCGGCTGCGATCCATGAGTCAGGTCTACGATAGACAACCGTTCATGAGCCAGAATAGCTCCAGAGTCGCTGAATACACCGGACCAATCAGGTCCGCGATGGCGCTGTTTTTTGCTTAATTCAAGGGCCCGTTCCCTCAAAAAGGAATCGGGGCCAAGGGGACCTAGAATTGCGAGAATAGAACACATGTTGGACGTCCTGAAGCTTGAATTTCCGGAGGGTGGAATTCCTGTGAGAGGATTCCTTGTCGAGTCAAAAAGAAACGAATTGCTTCAAAATACGCTTTATTTGCGGCGATCTGGGTGGAGGGATGAAAAAATGTTGGTCATAGAAAGACCTTATATATGACAACTAAGTTTCGGTAGCGCTTCCAGATTCTTCACAGGTCTGTTTTGTTGACTTCCGTCTCATTTAGGCGGTAGTTTTAAAACGTAATCAAACGCGAAATCAAACGCCCGCTACTGCGGGATTCCATGCGTAGAGCCGCTTTACATACTGATCAACTCGCTCCAGAAAGAACAGGTTTAGCCTTCGTTCCTTCTCGCGCAGCAGTGGCATCAGTAGCACGGCCTACCTCTTCGATTATTCTGATTGACATTCTCGTGGCACTCCTCGTGAGCATCACGATTATTTCTGTTCTCGTCATTCTACTCACGAGTTAACAACCCGGTCAATCCTATTCGCTGAAAAGCTTATCTAAAGTGGGGTTGATCTAACCCCAAACGATACGCTTCATGTCACATAGGCCCAGCGATACCATCAAAAAAGGATACACCAGAGCTCCCCATCGGAGTTTGCTCAGGGCAACGGGTGTCATTCTGGATGATTCTGACTTCGAAAAACCCTTTATCGGGGTCTGCAATTCCTATATCGACCTAATTCCTGGTCACGTCCATTTACAGGAGTTCGCCAAAGGGGTCAAGGCCAACATTCGGGCGGCCGGTGGAGTGCCCTTTGAGTTTAACACGATTGGTGTTGATGATGGGATTGCGATGGGGCACATGGGGATGCGGTTTTCCTTGCCTTCGCGTGAACTGATTGCAGATTGCGTAGAAACGGTAGCTCGCGCTCATTGCCTGGACGCACTCATCTGCATTCCCAATTGCGACAAAATCGTTCCCGGAATGCTCATGGGAGCGCTCCGATGCAACATTCCAACCATATTCGTATCTGGCGGTCCCATGAAAGCCGGGCAACTGGAAGACGGCACAAAAATCGACTTGGTTTCGGTGTTTGAAGGGGTTGGGCAGTTTCAAAATGGCGACATAGACCAGAAAAAATTGGACGCGCTGGAGCAGTTCGCTTGCCCAACGTGCGGATCCTGCTCCGGAATGTTTACTGCCAATTCCATGAACTGCATTATGGAAGCGCTGGGTTTGGCGCTCCCTGGAAATGGATCCATCCTCGCTATAGACCCAAAGCGCGGAGAGCTTGCTGCGCGAGCCGCCCGTCGAATCGTTGAGTTGGTGGATGAAGGACTGAAGCCATTGGACATTTTTACAGACGCCGCGCTTGACGATGCGTTTGCGCTCGATATGGCAATGGGCGGCTCGACCAATACCGTGCTCCATATGCTTGCTGCGGCCTCGGAAGCCGGGCTAGCGTACGATTTGGATCGGATAAACGCCATTTCGTCCCGAGTCCCCTACATCTGCAAAGTATCTCCGGCCACTCCCAACGTGCACATGGAGGATGTTCATACGGCAGGTGGAATTTCTGCCATCCTGCGTGAACTAGATGAAGCAGGATTGTTGAATTCAGACCGTCCTACAGTCTCTGGGCAAACGCTTCGGGAATGCATCCAAGATGCCGAAAATCTTAGGCCAGACATTATTCGATCCGTGAAGGAGCCCTTTCGCAAAACGGGTGGCCTCTCCGTCTTGTTTGGCAATTTGGCGCCCGATGGATGCGTTATCAAAACCGGAGCCGTTTCGGAGGACATGCTCACCTTTAGTGGCCCGGCGCGCATCTTCGAAGACCAAGATGCGGCTGTTGAAGGCATCCTGTCTGGAGCCGTCCAAGAAGGCGAGGTGCTTGTAATTCGCTTCGAAGGCCCCAAAGGAGGGCCTGGTATGCCTGAAATGCTTCAACCAACATCTGCTTTGGCAGGGATGAGGCTGGATAAAAAGGTGGCCATGGTAACAGATGGACGCTTTTCAGGGGGGACCCGAGGTCTTTCCATTGGGCACTGTTCGCCTGAAGCAGCCTCAAGAGGGCCCATTGCCGCAGTCCGAGAAGGCGACATTATTTCAATTGACATTCCAAACTCCAACATCCAGTTGGAGATATCTGACCAAGAATTGGCCCTCCGTTTGTCTCAGCTCCCACTCTTTCAGTCAAGAGTCAAGGGAGGCTATCTAGAACGATACAGCCATTTGGTAACCAGTGCCTCGGAAGGAGCAGTGCTCAAAATTCCACAGCTTCCAACCCTTGAACTGGCCTAAATCGAGTATCGCACCCTAATACCCAACATTGATGTGCAAACCCAACATTGCTATGCAAACCCAAACAGCTGTTTTTGAACGCACCTCCGCCAAACATAAATCCGGCTCCACGCCGAACGACAAACCCCAGGCACACGCAGGTCTTTTGACCGGCTCAGAAATTTTTATCCGTTCGCTCGAAGCGGAAGGTGTAGAAATCGTCTTTGGATATCCCGGCGGCGCGGTTATTGGCATTTACGACACCATGCACCGTTTGAATCCAACGTTTAAACACGTGTTGGTTCGGCACGAACAGGGAGGAACGCACGCGGCAGAGGGCTATGCTAAATCTACCGGCAAAGTGGGGACGGTTCTGGTAACATCGGGCCCAGGCGCCACAAACTGTGTGACAGGAATTGCCGACGCGTACATGGATTCGATTCCTATGGTGGTCTTTACGGGGCAGGTACCCACCAAGCTCATCGGGAACGATGCCTTTCAAGAGTGTGACACCATTGGCGTGACGCGCAGCATCACGAAGCACAGTTTTCTGGTGCGAAACGTCACAGATTTAGCCGAAACAATCAAAAAGGCGTATTACATCGCGAGGACCGGCCGTCCTGGACCCGTCGTTGTGGACTTACCCAAAGACGTGTTGCAAGCCAAAGCGCCGTTTCATTACCCGTCGAGTGTTTCCATTCGTGGATATTCGTTTCCGCAGAAAGGAAATCAGCAACAGATTGAAAAAGCCGCGGCTATGATTGCCGAGTCCGAAAGGCCGCTGTTTTACGTTGGGGGAGGGACCATAATCTCCGGCGCAGCCCCCATCCTAACGCGGATTGCGCGCACGCTTCGCGCTCCTGTAACAACGACGCTGCACGGCCTCGGTAGTTTTCCAGAGAACGATCCGCTCTCGGTTGGAATGCTTGGAATGCACGGCACGTGGTACGCTAACAAAGCCGTTCAGTCTACGGACTTGTTGATAGCCGTAGGCGCTCGGTTTGATGACCGCGTGACGGGCAAAATCGAGGCTTGGGCTCCGCACGCCAAGATCATTCACATCGACATTGATCCAGCCTGCATTTCAAAAAACGTACCTGCCGATTGCCCCATTTTGGGCGACGTGAAACTCGTTTTGGAGCAACTTGAACCGCTTGTTCAGCCCAAAGAAACGTCCGCGTGGCTTTCCCAAATCGACGAATGGAAGCGGGAGTGCCCTATGGATTTCAAGCGAGATGGAAAATTACGGCCTCAAGAAATTATTCGAGCGCTCAGAGACAAAACGGGCGGAAATGCCACGGTAGTCACCGATGTGGGACAGAACCAGATGTGGGGTGCTCAATTTTTCACCTACATCAATCCTCGAACGCACATTACTTCGGGCGGTCTGGGCACGATGGGATT